>JBEVJT010000045.1:0-14263 GCA_040510075.1 Xanthobacteraceae bacterium
GGATCGAGCTCATGGCGCATGTCGTAAAGGCCGCGCTTGAAGCCCTCCATGTGGGAGTTTGCTTCGCGATAGTAGTCGAAGCGAACCTCGTCGAAGTTCCAGAAGCCTCCATTGATCGGCAGATCTCGTGCCCAATAGTTCGGATCGCGCTTCAGCGTGAAGCTTTTGCCCGGGTCGACGGCGCTCACCACGTAAGGGCCGCTACCAAGCAGCGCACGAAACGACGTCTCCTCGAACCGGTCTGCGGGAGTTGCGTGCTTCGCCAGCACGGGCATCAGCCCGAGGATGAGGGGAAGCTCCCGGTCGTTGCTGCCTGCAAGGTCGAAGCGGACTTCGCGGGCTCCGATCACTTCGGCCCTGTTCACCTTCGCGTAATACGTACGGTGGTTCGGCCGCCCCTTGTCACGAAGGATCTGCCAGGAAAAAACGATATCCTCCGGCGTGACGGATTTGCCATCCGAGAACCGCGCGTTTTGATCGAGCCTGTACGTGACGAAGCTTCTTTCGGGATCGGTCTCCACGGACTCGGCCACAAGCCCGTAAAGGGTGAACGGCTCGTCATAGCCGCGCGCCATCAGACTTTCGACGACGTAGCCGCGAATGAAAGAGGGTGCGATGCCTTTCACAATAAGGGGATTGAGGCTGTCAAAGGTGCCGAGAATACCTTGAACGAATTGCCCTCCTTTGGGGGCTTCGGGGTCGGCATAGGGTAAGCGCTTGAACCCTTCTGGAAGGGCCGGCTCCCCATGCATGGCGATGCCGTGGCGCATACTCTGCGCCCTTGCCTGTCGGCGGGCGCTCCCCGCAAACACGAAGCCGGCGAGCAGAACGTGCCAAGCGCCCGTTAGGAGATCCTTGCGGGTGAGCAGGGAGCGGTCGGCAGACATAGGGCTGGCAGTACGGAATCGGGCACGAATTTTCATGCGTTCTGCCAAGGCGCTTTGCTGGGTTTCGGACAGCCTTTCGTGGGCTAATATCATCGATATTTTATGGTCAGGAGCCCCTGTTTTTGCGTCTGTTTCGCACGGCGTGCGTCACGCTCCTGCCGCATTTGGTTACGACACCAATTGGGCTGGGGCGACCGTTCCGGCCCGGATGCCGTCCGAGCGGTAAGCAAGAGGAAGTGTCGATGCATCATCGGTTGGTTTTTCCGCCGGCCCGTCCGGTCGCACGTGCATTGCTCGTCGGGCTCGCCACTGTGCTCCTTTGCGGTTCCGCTTTTGCCCAGACGCCGCCTGCGCCAAAAGCTCAGCCTGCGCCGAAAGCGACGCCGAAGCCTCCCGCCAAGCCCGCCGAAGCTGCCCCAGCACAGACGCCCGGGCAACCGCAGGCACAGAACAACAATGAGCAGCCGCAACTCATTTTCTCGCCGTGGACGAAATTCTGTCTGAAGGGGCAGGAAGCGAATGCGAAGCAGGTCTGCTTCACCGGTAAGGACGGCCGCGTCGAGTCGGGCATGCCCGTCGTGGCAGCGGTCCTGATCGAGCCCGAAAACGACCCGAAGAAGGTGCTGCGTGTGACCTTGCCGCTCGGCATGTCGATCCAGCCCGGCACCCGCGTCATTGTCGACAATGGGCAGCCGATGACGGGACCTTACGTGATTTGCTTCAACAACGGGTGCATGGCCGATTATGAAGCGAGCGGCGAACTGATCGGCAAGCTCAAGAAGGGGCAGGGGCTCGTCATCCAGGGTATCAATGGTGCGGGTCAGCCGATCAGCCTGGTCGTGCCGCTCGGCGACTTTGGTAAGGCCTACGATGGGCCGCCTACCGACCCGAAGGTGTTCGAGGAGCAGCAAAAGAAACTGCAGGAAGAGCTGCAGCGCCGGGCCGAAGAAGCCCGCAAGAAGCTAGAGACGCAGCAACAAGCTTCTCCGACGCGGTAAGCTGATTTCTCCGTCCGGTCATTCCGGGGCCGGAATGACGCGATGCACGCACTCTTCTAATTCATCCAGAGGCTGCGCGGGCGATAACTACCCTTGTCGTCCTGCTCGAATATTTCCGCCACTTGCGGATGGCGCACCGGCTCGCCGGATGTGTCGGGGAGCAGATTCTGTTCCGAGACATAAGCGACGTATTCGGTCTCGGCGTTCTCCGCGAACAGATGATAGAACGGCTGATCCTTGCGCGGGCGCACCTCGGCAGGAATGGACTGA
Source organism: Xanthobacteraceae bacterium (assembly GCA_040510075.1). Taxonomy (GTDB): domain Bacteria; phylum Pseudomonadota; class Alphaproteobacteria; order Rhizobiales; family Xanthobacteraceae; genus VAZQ01. Next base: position 2,156 of record JBEVJT010000045.1, read on the forward strand.
TACCATTCCTCGGTGTTGTTGAACTCGGGATCGATGTCGAACACGACACCGCGAAATGGAAAAAAGCGGTGCCGAACCACCTGTCCGATCTTGAATTTAGCGCTGCCGGTCTTGGTCATGGCGATCCTGGAGATAATGCGTCGTCAGGGTGAACGCCAGCGGAGCTACTAATGGTAACGCGACGCGAGTTCTGGGTCCTTGGCGGCAACAAGGCGCGCGAGATCTAAAAGCACCTTGGCCTGTTTCCACGTTGCATCATCCTGCATCCTCCCGTCGATCATGGCGGCTCCGGTCCCGTTCGGCATGGCGGCGAGGATCTTGGTTGCGAAGGCGACCTCCTTCGGATCGGGCGAGAACACTCGCTTGGCGATGGGGATCTGCGTCGGATGCAGAGTCCAGGTGCCTGCGCATCCCATCAGGAAGGCGTTTCGAAATTGCGCTTCGCAGGCTTCCGGGTCGGAAAAATCGCCGAATGGACCATAGAACGGCTTGATGCCCGCTGCCGCGCAGGCGTCCACCATTTTCGCCAGCGTGTAATGCCAGAGATCCTGCTGGAAATGCGCCCGCGGCGCACCCGGGTCCGTCGTCGCATCGGCGAGCACCTTGTAATCCGGATGGCCGCCTCCGACGCGCGTCGTTTTCATGGCGCGCGAGGCGGCAAGATCGGCGGGGCCAAGGCTCATGCCGTGCATGCGGGGTGAGGCGCTGGCGATCGCCGCAACATTGTCGACGCCCTGCGCCGTCTCCAGGATCGCATGAACAAGGATCGGTTTTTTGATTGCGTGCCGCGCCTCGAGTTGCGCAAGCAGCTGGTCGAGGAAGTGAACATCCCACGCACCTTCGACCTTCGGCAGCATGATCACGTCGAGCTTCTGTCCCACGGCGGCGACGATTTGCAAAATGTCGTCGAGCACCCAGGGCGAGTTGAGCGCATTCACGCGCATCCACAGACCTGTTGAGCCGAAGTCGTTCGCGTTGGCCATCTCGATGAAGCCCGCGCGAGCGGCCTCTTTGGCATCTGCCGGGACCGCATCTTCGAGGTTGCCGAGGACGACATCCACCTGTGCAATCAGGTCTGGCACCTTGGCGCGCAACTTTTCCACGTGCGGCGGCACGAAATGGATCATGCGCTCAAGTTTGACTGGAAGTTCCCGCAGCGGCGCCGGTGCGCCGATCGCAAGCGGTTTGAAGAAATCGCGCGGGAGCTTCATTTCTCTGCCAATGACTACTACTTCGGTGCCTTGGTGCCTTGTACCAAGGCGCCACACTAACCGAACAGAGCGAGTCGCGCGCGCTTCTCCTAACGCTTTCCGTCTCTTTGAGTGAGGGAACGGACATCATAGCGGCTCGCCGCGCATGAGCCTTGGTGCGGATGCCGCCGGCATTACGCCTTCGCGCATGGCTGCGCGTCGCAGCGGCGCAATCTGCTGAATCAGGAAAAGCCCCAGGCCCCGTGTGGCCTGCCAGGGCAGAAAATCTGAGAGGAGGCTATGATTGAGCAGATCGACCGCAAGAGTCCGGCCCATGACATCAGCCCGCCGCATCCGGTCATAACGCGCCGTCAGTTCGGTTGCGCCGATGTCGGCGCCGGCGCGATGCGCATCGGCAACTAGCTCCGCAATTGTTGCTGCATCCCGCAGGCCCAAATTCAGCCCTTGCGCCCCGATCGGGGGCAGCACATGGCCCGCTTCCCCTGCGAGCACGAGCCTCGGTCCCGAAAACGCAGACACGGTTTCGGTGCCCAGCGGAAAAAAGCCGCGCCCCGGCTCCACCTCGATTTTTCCGAGAATCGAATGTGACCGCGCTTCGATCTCCTCGGCGAGATCCTGATCTGAAAGTCTGGCGGGGCGAGCGGCATCGTCCATCACATAAACGAGACTGGAGCGCCGGCCCGGCAAGGGGACAAGCGTGAAAGGGCCCGTTTCGGTGTGAAACTCCGTGGACGTGTCGTGGTGCGGGCGCGCGTGCCGCAGATTGAGCGTGAGCGCATGTTGCCCCCCGCCGTTCCACGTCTTGAGCGCAATACCTGCTTGCGTACGGCAGAGCGAGGAGCGTCCATCGGCGCCGACGACGAGCTTGCCGGTTACGCGAGCGCCGGATTTCAAAACAAGGATTGCATGCGCGGGTGCGAATGCAAGCTTTTCTGCTTCGCTGGGGAGCCAAGCAAGCGCGGGCAAGCTTTTCGCGCGAGCCTCGAGAGCAGCGAGCAGATAACGGTTTTCCACGTTCTCGCCGAAGGCTTCGAGGCCGATCTCCTCTGCCGAAAAGTGCGCTTCGGGTGCGCGCATCAGCCGAGAGGTATCATCTACGATGCGGATGGCACGGAGCGGAGCCGCATGGGATCGGCAGGCGTGCCAAACTCCAAGCGCAGCGAGCGCTGCGACGGAGCCGTGCAGGAGCGCCGTCGTGCGATGATCGGGCGCCGCATGGGGCCTGGCGACGAGCGCCGTTTCCACGCCGCACGACGCGAGCGCGATCGCGGAGGTGAGGCCGATTGCACCACCGCCTACGACTATGGCTTCGACACTGCGATCGGTTATGCCGGTCTCCGTCGTCATCTGTGAGTCGCCGCGCTCGACAGGCTGTATAGTTGGATAGAAGAGATCGAGGGAGGTCATTCTTGTCGTCCTCGCCGCCGACGCGCGTTTATGCCTTCGCGGTGCATGTCCTCACTGCTTCGGGGGCGGCATTTGCGCTCGCCGCGCTGATCAATGCGGCGGCGGCCCAATGGACCGCCTTGTTTCTTTGCCTGGGTCTCGCGCTCATCGTCGACGGGATAGATGGTACCCTTGCCCGGCTTCTCAAAGTGCGTGAGGTGCTGCCCCGCTGGTCTGGGGACGTACTCGATCTGGTTGTCGATTTTGTCACGTACGTTTTCGTTCCCGCCTATGCAATCGCGGCCGGTGCATTCATGCCGCCGCTGCTGTCGTGGCTCGCCGGATTTGCCATCGTGATCACGGGCGCAATCTATTTCGCCGATCGGGAAATGAAGTTTCTGGATAATTATTTCCGCGGCTTTCCGGCGCTGTGGAACGTGGTCGCGTTCTATCTGTTCGTGCTCAGGCCCGAGCCATGGCTCAGCTTTCTTATCGTAATCGCTCTTGCCGCGCTCACCTTCGCGCCGTTGAAATTCCTGCATCCCGTGCGCGTGCTTCGGCACCGGCATCTCAACTGGGCTGTATTGCTTGTGTGGTCCGTCCTCGCAATTGCTGCGCTCGCGTTGCAGTTGAGTCCGCCTGGCTGGGTCAAGGCCGGGCTCCTGATGACGGCCGCGTACTTTTTTGCGGCGGGCTTCCTGGACAGGCGAAATGCAAAGGGCGCCGCCTTGATCCAGCGCCCCAAGTAGGAGAGATTGCGGCGCCGGCAAAAGGCGGAGCCGGCAACCAGAAGGAGTGAAGCATGGTCGCAGCAGTGCGCGTACACAAAGCGGGTGGTCCGGAAGTGCTGACCTACGAGGAGGTGACCGTCCCCGCGCCGGGTCAGGGCCAGATCAAAGTGAGAAATCACGCGGTCGGCGTGAATTACATCGATACCTATTTCCGAATGGGCATGTATCCCTCGCCCGTAGGCATGCCGTTCATCGCCGGCAATGAGGGAGCCGGCGAGGTGACCGCGGTCGGGCCGGGGGTGAACGATTTCAAGGTCGGCGATCGCGTCGCCTACGTGGTGGCGCTGGGCTCTTACACCCAGGAGCGCCTGATCCCGGCGGAGCGCGCAGTCAAACTGCCTTCCAATATCAGCTACGAGCAGGCCGCCGGGATGATGCTGAAGGGCATGACCGCCTGGTATTTGCTGCGACGGACCCACAAAGTGCAACGAGGCGAGAATATTCTCTGGCATGCCGCGGCCGGAGGCGTCGGGCTCATCGCATGCCAGTGGGCGAACCATCTCGGCGCCAATGTCATTGGCACGGTGGGCAGCAAGGACAAGGCGGAACTTGCGAAGAAGAACGGCGCCCATCATGTGATCCTCTACCGCGACGAGGATTTCGTTGCGCGGGTGAAGGAAATCACCGGCGGCAAGCTGTGCGAGGTGGTCTATGACGGGATAGGGAAGGCGACGTTTCCGGCTTCGCTCGACTGCATCAAGCCGCTCGGCTTGTTTGTGAGCTTTGGCAGCGCGTCAGGCCCCATCGACCCATTCAACATCAATATTCTGCAGACCAAGGGCTCGCTGTTTGCAACACGGCCGACGCTCAATACCTATGTCGCCACGCGTCCCGAGCTCCTCAGCGCCGCCAAAGAGTTGTTTGAAGTGGTAGGGAGCGGAACAGTCAAGATTCCGGTCAATCAGAAATTCCCGCTGAAAGAAGCGCAGAAAGCCCATCGCGAGCTCGAAGGCCGGGCCACGACCGGCTCAACAATTCTTCTGCCCTGAGAAAAGCCCGTGTCCCGGGCGCGGCGCAACACGCGGTGGTGCGCCGCAAACCCGGGACCGCTACGGTCTCTGGCGGTCCCGGAGCAGCGGTGCACCGCTTCGCGCTGCACCGCATCCGGCACACATGCGATGAGTAGTGCGGGAAGAATTCTTAGAGCAACGCTGAAATTCGTGCGAATGCGGGGTGCTCGAGTCGATCCGGCGGTAACCGCGGCAACGCCACGATGTCGAGCGGAGATGCGAAATGTGCGAGTGTCTGCGCCGACTCCTCGAGCGAGCTGGCGCTTTTCGGCGTTTCGTTCACGACAATGGCGGCGATATCGATATTGCGCCGAGCGAGTACTTCCAGTGCCGTCAATGTGTGGCTGAGCGTGCCGACGTAACTGCCGGTGACCAGGAGCGCCGGAATGCGCAAGACCGACATCAGATCGAGGACGGTGCGGCGATCGTCGAGCGGAACCATGACGCCGCCGATACCCTCGATCAGCATTAGGCCGCGCGTGTCCCGAATGGCAGCCTCGCAGAACTCGACGAGTTGGGCGAAATCGACGGGGCGTCTCTCGCGTTCGGCGGCGAGGTGAGGAGAGGTCGGCACCGAGAAGCGCCATGGTGAGACGCGCGCAATCTCCTCGGTCGTGACCTGACGCGCGAGCGCGGTGAGCAGCATCCCCGGATCGCTGTTGACCGCGTCGTCAAAGCCGGTGACCACGGGCTTGATCGCATCGACCGACCGGCCGTTCGCGCGGGCGTCGCGGATCAGGCCACAGCTTACGAACGTCTTGCCAATGTCGGTCCCGGTTCCAGTGACAAAGACTGCGCTCATTACGCGGGAATTGCGCGCGCGGGCTCATGCGAGAGAATGCGCGTGCGCACGATCTGCGCCAGCCGCTCGATCTCGTTGTCGGGATGCTGCGCGGTGAAGGTGAGGCGCAGGCGCGCGGTGCCGTAGGGTACCGTCGGCGGCCGGATGGGAGTGACAAGAAAGCCTTCCTCTTCGAGGAGGTGTGAGGCAGCGAGCGCCGCCTTCGCCTCACCGACGATCACCGGCACGATCGGGCTTTGCGGCACCGCGAGTCCGGCGGCGCGGGCAAACGTTTTTGCCTTGCCCAGCGGCAAAGCCGCATAAGACGGCTCGCGTTCGATCAGATCAAGGCCCGCAATGGCAGCCGCGGCAATGGCCGGCGGCAGCCCCGTCGAATAGATCAGCGTACGGGCGCGGTTGCGCATCAGATCCACCGCCGGCGCGGAGGCGCATAGATACCCGCCGTACGCGCCAATGGCCTTCGAGAGAGTCCCCATCTGCAGAGGCACCTCCGCCTTTGCGGATCCTGCGAAGGCCGATCCGCGGCCACCTCCGATGACGCCCAGCCCATGGGCATCGTCGGAGAGAAGCCACGCGTCATGGGCCTGCGCCAGCGCCGCGAGGCCGGGGAGGGGAGCCAGGTCCCCGTCCATGGAAAAGACGCCGTCGGTTGCGATCAGCGCGTGCCGATGACGCCGCCGCTGTTCGGTCAGCAGGCTCTCGACGTGCGCGACGTCGGCATGGCGGTATGGAATAACGGTGGCGCGCGAAAGCCGCGCGCCGCCAAAGAGGCATGCATGGGAGAGCTCATCGATCAAGATCAAATCGTTGGAGCCGACCAGCGCGGGAATGATGCCGAGATTCGCCAAATAACCAGAACCAAACACGCAGGCGTCGTGTGTCTCTTTGATTCGAGCCAGGCGGCCCTCGAGCTCGGCGAACAGCGGGTGATTGCCCGTAATGAGGCGCGAGGCGCCGGCTCCCACGCCGTAAAGGCGCAAGGCCTGGCCCGCCGCTTCGATCACGGCAGGGTGGTGCGTGAGGTTGAGGTAATCGTTGCAGCAGAAAGACAATAGGCGCCGGCGATCGCGCAATGTCCAAATCCCCGTCACCCGGATGGTGTCGACGAGCGTACGCCGCAGGCTGCCCGCTTCGAGCTCGGCAAGCTTTCCGGTCGCGAATTCATCGAGTGAACGCATTGGCACGCGAGTAATGTGAACCCTGCTAGGCGTGAGCATGACGGCAATGGCCGGGGAATGGAAGCGGCGCAATGGCGAGCAGATCACGAGAGAGCGGAGTTCCGGATTGGTACGACCATCTGTGGCTTCCTTACACGCAAATGAAAACCGCGCGGCCTCCGCTCGCGGTGGCACGGACAACCGGCAGTCGGATCGTGCTGGCGAGTGGCCGCGAGCTCGTCGATGGCATCGCGTCCTGGTGGACCGCATGCCACGGCTACAATCATCCTCACATCCGCGCTGCGGTGGAGCGCCAGCTCGCGCTCATGCCGCACGTGATGTTCGGCGGCATGGTGCACGAGCAGGCCGCTGTGCTCGCACAGCGACTCGCGGCCCTGCTGCCGGGCGCTCTTGACCGTGTGTTCTTTTCTGATTCCGGCTCGGTCGCGATCGAGATTGCGCTCAAGATGGCCCTGCAGTACTGGCGCAATCGGGGCAGGGGAGAAAAAACAAAGTTCATCGCGTTCCGGAACGCCTATCACGGCGACACCACGGGCGCGATGGCGGTCTCCGACCTGCAGAGCGGCATGCACCGCTTGTTCGCGCCGCTTTTGCCCGCGCAGCATATTATCGATCTGCCCCAGGACGATGCGAGCGAGAAAGTTTTCACAGAATGCCTTGAGAAGAACGCGGAGCAGCTTGCGGGAATTGTCGTCGAGCCGTTGGTGCAAGGCGCCGGAGGGATGCGCTTCCACGATGCACGGGTGCTGCAGCGCCTCAATGAGGCGGCTGGCAATTATCAGGCGTTGTTGATCTTTGACGAGATCTTCACCGGGTTCGGTCGTACCGGAACGCTGTTTGCATGCGAAGCCGCGGGTGTTGTGCCGGACATCATCACTCTTTCGAAGGCACTGACCGGCGGCACATTGCCGCTCGCGGCGACCATCGCGAACGAAGATATTTTCCATGGCTTCTGGTCCGACGATCCCACGCACGCGCTCATGCATGGGCCCACATTCATGGCCAATGCGCTCGCCTGCGCGGCGGCAAATGCCTCGCTTGATTTATTCGAGCGTGAGCCGCGGCTCGCTCAAGTGGCGCAAATATCAATCGCGCTCGAGCGTTGGCTGTCGCCTTGCCGCCTGTTGCCTTCCGTCAAGGATGTGCGGGTGAAGGGCGCAATTGGGGTCGTGGAGCTCGCCCGCATAACCGATCTCGAAGCCCTGCGCGCGCGATTCATCGATGAGGGCGTATTCATTCGCCCGTTCGGCTCCATCGTGTATCTTGCGCCGGCCTTCACCATCGGCGAAGCCGATCTCGCAATGCTTACAAGCGCGGTTGTGAAGGTGCTGAGCGAGCGCGATTGGAGCAGGTGAACGGGCAGCGACGCTCAGTACCCCACGACAGTGCCATGCAGGTCGTAGGCGTCGACGCGGTCGATCTTCACGGTGGCGATCTCGCCTACCCGCAGTGGCCGCCGGCTCATGACGTGAACGGTGCCGTCGATTTCCGGCGCGTCGCTTCGGCTGCGGCCCTTGGCCATGGTCCCGCCGGCGCCAATCTCATCGATGATGATCGGCTCGCGCCTGCCGATGCGGCGCTTGAGCCGGCGCGCTGAAATCTGCTGCTGGCGCTGCATGAAGCGATGCCAGCGATCTTCTTTCACCTCGTCGGGGACCGCAGGCGCAATCGCATTCGCGGCGGCGCCCCTGACCGGCTCGTAACGGAAGCAGCCGACGCGATCGAGCTCGGCCGCTTCGAGCCATTCAAGCAGAAATTCGAAATCGGCTTCGCTCTCGCCCGGAAAGCCGACGATGAACGTCGACCGGATGGTGAGATCGGGGCAGAGGACGCGCCAACGGCCGATGCGTTCGAGCGTCTTCTCCTGAGCAGCCGGCCGTTTCATCGCCTTGAGCACCGACGGCGCTGCATGCTGAAACGGCACGTCGAGATAGGGCAGCACCTTGCCCTGCGCCATGAGCGGGATCACCGCATCGACGTGCGGGTAAGGGTAGACGTAATGCAGTCGCACCCATACGCCGAACGTGCCGAGCGCCTCGGCGAGGTCGAAGAACCTGGCTCGCACCGGTCGGCCGCTCCACTCGCTCTCCGCGTATTTGATGTCGCTGCCGTAGGCGGATGTATCCTGGGAGATGATGAGCAGCTCTTTGACACCCGCCACAACCAGGCGCTCGGCCTCCCGCAACACGTCCCCCGCTGAACGGGAGATGAGGTCGCCGCGAAGCTTCGGAATGATGCAGAACGAGCAGCGGTTATTGCAGCCCTCGGCAATCTTCACATAGGCGTAATGGCGCGGCGTAAGCTTGATGCCCTGCGGGGGAATAAGGTCGACGAACGCGTCGTGACGCGGCGGGACCGCGCGATGCACAGCTTCCAGAACGCTCTCGTACTGCTGCGGCCCGGTGACGGCGAGCACCTTGTCCGGAATGCGCTTGACGGCTTCGCTGTCTGCGCCCAGGCAGCCGGTCACGATGACCTTGCCGTTCTCGCTGAGCGCCTTGCCGATCTCGGCAAGTGACTCCGCCTGCGCCGTTTCGAGGAATCCGCAGGTGTTGACGATCGCCACGTCGGCGCCCCGATGCTCCCGCGCCAGCTCGTAGCCTTCGGCGCGTAGGCGCGTGATGATGCGCTCGCTGTCGACCAGTGCCTTGGGACAGCCCAGCGAAACGAAGCTCACCTTGGGAGCGGCATCACCGCGCAGGCAAGTTTGCGCAGCCTGCGTAGACTTGGCTGCATGAGGCGCCCCCGAATGACGATCCGCTTTTTCCCCGTCCATCGTTCCGAAAACCTTTGTCCGCGATCCTGGTTGCCCTATTCCCCCGGCGTGAGGTGCCCATGAAAACCGCAATCGTCAACCTGGGCTGCATCGTCTCCGGCGACTGGCGCGCGCCCTTCGTGCAAGGGGATGCGATCCTCATGCAGGGAGACAAGCTCACGAAGGTGGGATCGGTCGCGGATGCCGACCTCAAGGACTGCGATCTCATCCTCGACGCGAACTGCGTCACCGCCTGCCCCGGTCTCATCGATTCCCACGTGCACGTCGCCTTCGGCGATTACACGCCGCGCGTTTCCGCGGTCGGCTTCCTGCAGAACTACCTGCATGGCGGAACGACGACCGCGATCTCCGCCTGCGAGATCCATGTGCCCGGCACGCCCCATGACGTCGAGGGCGTCAAGGCGCTGGCGGTGGCAGCCAAGCGCTGCTGGGACAATCTGCGTCCCGGGGGCATGCGCGTGCACGGCGGCAACGTCATCCTCGAACCCGGCATGGAGGACAAGGATTTCCAGGAGCTGGCCGGCAAGGGCGTGTGGCTTGCGAAAGCCGGCTTTGGCAGCGTCAAGACGCCGTTCGACTACGTTCCCCTGATTGCGGCGGCCAAGCGCGCGGGGCTGATTACCAATGTGCATACCGGCGGCGCGTCGCTTTCACTCGCAAACTCCATCTGGGGCGAGCATCTCATTGCGATGCAGCCGGACGTGTCCTTTCACGTCAATGGCGGTCCGATCGCCATGCCGGATGAGGATTTCGAGCGCGTCATCGACGAGACCACGGCTGCACTGCAGATCGTGCAGGCCGGCAACATCCGCACCGCGCTTCTGGTGCTCGATCTCGCGGTGAAGAAGGACTGTTTCGATCGTTTTCTGATCGCGACCGACACGCCGACGGGCACCGGGATGATGCCGCAGGGCATGATCAAGAGCATCGCCGAGATGTCCTGCCTGTCGCGCCATCCGCCCGAATGGATGGTTGCCGCGGCAACCGGCAATCCGGCAAAAGTCTACCGCCTCAATTCCGGTTTTCTTCAGCCCGAGCGCGATGCGGACGTTCTTCTGATCGATGCTCCCCTGGGGGGCTCGAAGTCCACGGCGCTGGAAGCGCTCAAGAATGGGGACGTCACCGCCGCACTTGCCTGCTTCACCGCCGGCGTGCCGCGCTACATCGGGCGCAGCCGCTGCACTCCGCCGCCCATGCGCCATGCCCACATCGTCAAGAACACGGTGGTGAACGAGTTTCCTGCCCCGCCCCTGGTTTAGCTGTGGGTATTCAATGCCTTCGCGGCGCGTACTCGAAAAACAGGTGAGCGCTTCCGGCATACACGCCGCCCGATGCCCCGGGACGGTTAGGGCCGGCCCGTTAACTCCCTTTTGAACCGAACCCCCGCGCGCCGCGACCAATAGCGAGTCATTGCGAGTGACCCGCCGCTGCCCGTGTCGAGGGCTGGGAGCGTCGAGGCCGTGTCTCCCTCTGGTATTGAGCGTAATAGGAGGCCACCGTGGCGAATTTTTTTGGAAAGACGATGCTGAGCGGCGCTCTTGCGGCGGGCTTGGCGACTCCGGTTTGGGCGCAGACCGAGGTGGGTGTTCCGCTATTCAGCGGGGAGGCGGTCCTCATCGACCCGTACAACGAGCTGCTTGAGCACATGATGCCCAGAATGCTCGATGCGAGCGTGTTTCCGATGGTGCAAGGTATTGCCGTCGATGTTCAGTTCGCCACGCGCCTGACCGATCTCGACCCGTATAACGCGACGCTTGCGGTGCTTGCCGCCAGCGTGAAGAAACTTGACGCGATGAGCGCCTATGCTTTCGTTCCGGGCCATAGCGTGTTGCGCATCTGGGAAGTGCCCGTCTCCCCCGACAAGTAGAGCCTTAGATTCAAATCTCGCATCGTGGCCGGCCTCGTGCCGGCCATTCGACTTTGTGGCTCGCGACTCCTTTGTTCTCCCGCCAAAGCGGGCCTAGAGCAAGCGCTGCGGCGGGAGCGATGCCGAGGCGGCGCACCCGGAATCGTCTGCGCGCGGCACGTTTTTCCCCATTTGGGACCGGGGGCCGCCACCTTTCGGCCCGATTTCGGGCCCGTAATGTGACCGCGCTGAATCAGCAGGCTGGGGGGTCGAATGATTGCGCTCGCAAAGGACTTTGCGTTCTTCTGCTGCGTCGTGCCGTCTGTAACCGGCATCGTAGTCGTTGCGTCCATTTTTCTGATCTAAAAACAGAAGCGGCGTCTTTCCGAGCCGCGTTCCAAATCGTCATTCCGGGGGGCCGCGTAGCGGCGAGCCCGACGGGCTGAGTGCGTCCGTCCCGTCCCCGTGGTCTGGACTGAGCGAATATCAGAAAGCGACTGCAAGGAACTCCACTGCCGCAACTCCGAAAATCAGCGCGGCAAGCGCAATCAAATCGTGTTCTAGCCACCGGTTCATTTCTGCCTCCCCTTATCGGTGTGGAGATGCTCCGCATTTGCGGCTCTCCAAGGACTTAATCTGATTCTAGGCAACATCGCTCCTGGAAATTTCCAGATTGTTAGAATGCTGATGCATCTCGGCAACATCGCCGAGGATTTCGCATCGCGTGAGCGAGTCAAATTGGCTGGCTGGGCGGTCTTCGGTCTGTTGCTCTGTAAAACTGCAAGTTGATTTTGCTCAAGCTCAACTCTCCCCTCCTGGATAGCCGGCCTTCTGCAGGCCGTGTGTGTTTGTGGTCGCAGCTCCTGTCGTTCTTGCGCTAAACCACGGGCCTACAAGTGGCTCGCGCCGCAATGGCGCGCTGTTTCACTTCCCAGGAAGGGTGGCCGAGTGGTTTAAGGCAGCGGTCTTGAAATTCTTCCAGGCCGGTGCCGCCCCGTAATTTGCCGTCCCCAGCAGTCCTAAAAATCAGCCAAAAACCGGCCCGCAGCTGTCCGGTGATGCCACCCTGTACCGGGTCGTGCTACCGAGTTGAGTAGCAAAAGCGGTA
>JBEVJT010000046.1:0-3309 GCA_040510075.1 Xanthobacteraceae bacterium
CCCGGAGATAGGGGCCCGTCCCTAGTTATGAATCCTGATTCGTGTCTTGGGACCTAGTCCTTCCAGAAGGCGCCGGAGGTCGCGCTTGGCCATCGCGACGCAACCCGCGGTCGGCGAACGATTCGGCCGCGACACGTGAAGGAACACCGCGCTGCCGCGGCCGGCCACCCGGGGCCGGACGTTATGATCGATTTCGATCACAAAATCATAGAGATAATCCCCCCGCCACAGCCGATCGCCTGCCTCGCCCATGGAACGCCGGAAGGGACGGTTGTAGCGTCGGTCGGCCGGGTCTTCGCACCAGGCCAGATCGGGGGTGATGCGGCGGACCGGCAGCAACGTACGCGGACGCGGATGCCGATCGGCTCGCCACCACAGCCGCACGGGCCGAAAACCTCCGCGGGGCGTTGCCCCGTCTCCCTCGCGCTTGTTGGCTTTGATGCCGCCCCGCCCAAGCACGACAGCGAGCACGCGCGGGCCAAACAAAAGCACGCCCAGGCTTTTTTCCCCGGGACGCGGCCTGACGCGGATCAGCGAAATCAATCGGCGCCGCATGAATTAATGAAAGTTAAATGCACAGCGTGCCTGCACATCGGCTTGCTCTTCTGAGCCTGAATGCTCTACTTCGCGCCGAATCACAGCACAGCAATGTCCAATAGCCGCAAGATTCTGATTGTGGACGATGATGCGGAGCTCCGCGAGGCTCTGGTCGAGCAGCTTGCGCTGCATGAGGAATTCGAACCCATCGCGGTGGATACGGGGGCGAAGGCCGTGCAGGCCGCAAAGGCCGGCCAGGTCGATCTCGTCATCATGGACGTCGGGCTGCCCGACATGGATGGGCGCGAAGCGGTGCGGATGCTGCGCAAGAATACCTTCAAGGCGCCCGTGATCATGTTGACCGGGCATAACACCGATTCGGACACCATCCTGGGCCTCGAATCGGGGGCAAACGACTATGTCGCGAAACCGTTTCGCTTTGCCGTCTTGCTCGCGCGCATTCGCGCCCAATTGCGACAGCACGAGGCGAGCGAGGACGCCGTGTTCAACATCGGGCCCTATACCTTCCGCCCGAGCTCCAAGATCCTGCTCAATCCAAAGGGCAACAAGGTCCGCCTGACCGAAAAGGAAACGGCCATCCTGCGTTACCTGTACCGGGCCGGCCAGAAGCCGGTCTCGCGCGAGACGCTCCTCCAGGAAGTGTGGGGCTATAATTCCGGAGTCACCACCCACACGCTTGAGACACACATCTACAGGCTTCGCCAGAAGGTCGAGAAGGACGCCGGCAGTCCTTCCATCCTGGTTACCGAGGCGGGCGGCTATAAGCTCGTTCCCTGACCTCGGATGAGCATCGAGGACGACATCGGCTTTTTTCAGCGCGTGCCAACCCTCGGGCTGTTGAGTCGACAGGCGCTGCGGGTTTTGGCGATCGGCACTCAGTCGCGCTACGTGCACGGCGGCGAGATCCTGTTCAAGGCGGGCGAGCGCGCCGACGGTGCCTTCGTCATCCAGGAAGGGCGATTTCTCCTTTCGCCCGGCGGAGCCGGTGACGGACAGGATGCGCAGGTCGGTCCCTTCACGCTGCTCGGCGAGACCGCGCTGGTCGCCGAAGCCAGGCGCCCGGCAACCGCGACCGCGATCGAGCCTGCCACCGTTATGTTCATCCCGCGAATATTGTTTCTGAAGATGCTGGACAGCTTTCCCGAAAGCGCGCGCAAGCTGCGCGACCTTTTTGTCGGGCGGCTCAACGAGACGACGACAGACCTGGGAACGATACGCGCGGTTCTCGATTCCTACGCACCAGAAACGTGATGCGTCGGCCTTCGCTGCTTCACTTTATTTGGCGGGGCTTCGGAAGACGTTATACTTAGCATCGCAATGTTTGACTCGTCATGCCCACGCTTGTCGCGGGCCTCCACGTCTCGCTTTCCTAGTCTTCAAAGACGTGGATGGCCGGGACAAGCCCGGCCATGACGTGGAGAGAGCGTCACTGGTCGCGAAGGTTGGTATTACGGTTCAAGCCTCCACGGTCACCGTGACCGGCACGTGATCTGATGGCCGCATCCAGCCGCGCATGCGCTGGAGCACGGCCATCTCGCTGACCCGATCCGCCAGTCCGGGCGCAACCCAGATGTGGTCGAGGCGGCGGCCCTTGTTCGCCGCTTCCCAGTCCGGAGAGCGATAGCTCCACCACGTATAAAGCTTGGTCGGTTCCGGTACGCGCATGCGCATGGCGTCGATCCAGCCACCCTGCTGCTGGAAGGCGAGCAGCTTCTCGCATTCCACCGGCGTGTGCGAGACGACGCGCAGCATCTGCTTATGACTCCACACATCATGCTCGAGCGGTGCGACATTGAGATCGCCTACGAGGACCATGCGCCCACTGCCGTTGCAGCGCAGCTCCGCGCATGCATGCAATTCGTCGAGAAATAAAAGCTTGTGCGCGAATTTCGGATTGCTCGCGGCGTCGGGAACGTCGCCGCCCGCAGGCACGTAGAGATTGTGCACCGTTATCGGATCGCGGAGGCCGGCGCGCTCGCCGAGCATCGTCGAAACGTGACGGCAATCGTGTTTGCCGCAAAATGTCTGCACTCTGACAGCATCGAGCGGCAGCCGCGAGAGCACGACCACGCCCTGATAGCCTTTCTGACCATTGACGGCGAAATGCTCGTAACCCGCGCTTCTGAAGCGTTTGAACGGAAATTTGTCGTCGGGGCACTTGGTTTCCTGCAGGCAAAGCACATCGGGCCGTGCCGCGCGTAGAAACCTGAGCACGCTGTTGATGCGCAAGCGCACCGAATTGATGTTCCAGGTGGCGATGGTCAGCCGCATTGCAAGGAATATAGGACACAGCAGCGGTTCGCATATATTTCAGCGGCCCGCTCATCTCAACCCGTCATCCTTCGAGGCACGCTCGCTTCGCTCGCTCGCGCCTCAGGACGACGGTTGAGCTTTGTAACCCGGGTGAGCGAAGCGACGCCCGGGACAGATATCCCGCATATCGCTAACGCTCATGCGGGCCACGGGTCTTCGTAGGAAGGTGGATTGCCGGGTCAAGCCCGGCAATGACGACGGGGTGGTGTGCCGTAGTTACTGGGCGTAGCGCGTATAGTCGACCCGGAACATCGCCGGGTCAGGCCGCTTGCTGCTGTCCAGATTGGAAATGGCGACGGTGGTGTCGTAGCCCTGCGGGTCGGTGACCGTCCACTGCTTGAGCTGATAATCCTTGGCGCCCAGCATCATCATCAGCCGGCTGGTGCCCACGAGGGGCTGCCGCTCCTCGATGATGACGGTGACGTATACGTCATCCGA
>JBEVJT010000047.1:0-11230 GCA_040510075.1 Xanthobacteraceae bacterium
AAAAATCGGAAAAATCCCTTGCCGAGCCAAGCGGCGGCCGACGCTGCGATCGGTCGTTTCAACCGCATCACCGAGTTCAATGCCCTTCACTACGATTGCAACCTCTTACGCCTTCGATGGCGCGAAGTAGACATAAGTGTCAAGAAAGCAAATTGCGTGAAAGCAAATTGCGTCCTCGCTGCGCCGCAAGTATTAGCATATCGCGCAACTCAATCTCAGTCGCGCCGCAGCTTGGCCGCGTCACCACCGCAGTAGAGATAAAGCGCGTCATAGAGGTGAAGCTCCCGCCGCAGCGTTTGGTGATCGTCATAGCCCTCGGCGGCGGCCAGTCTTTTGAATCCTTCCGCGATGGCTTCGAGGCCCCGTGACTCAGGGGTGAGATCCCGCTGGTTGGTGTCGGCGCCGCGCACGATTTTCGCCACGCGCTCAATCGCCTTGTCCTTGACTTTGTACTTCTCGACAATTGCGTCGAACGAGCATTCGTCGCCGTGATGCCCGAGTTCGGCGCCGGACGTGTCGTACGCAATGGCGCCCGTCTTTTGCGCAACGCTGTCGACCTGATCGACGGGAACGAACATGGTTTGCGAGCACAGGAGCACGTGGGTTCTACGGAGCATGTTCTTAGGTTGATGTATCGATCGGCACAGTCGTGCCGCCAATTGCATGCCAGGCAGTAATTCCGCCAACGAGGGCCCTGGCGTCATAGCCGCGCTGGCGCAGCTCCTTGACGGCCGTGCCACTTACCTGAAATCCGCAGATGCAATAAACCACTATTGGCCGGTCTCGCGGCAGCTCCTCGACCCAGTGCGGCAACTCGGAGGGCGCGTGCATGCAGGCGCCCGCCAACATATCGGTGCGTCTGGGCAGATCCCTGCGCAGGCAAAGATCCAGGAGTAGCGGTCGGCAATCGGGGTCATTGTCGAGCGCGATCTTGAGCTCCTCGGGTGAAATCCGCGCTTCTTTTTGCGGTGGCGCTCCGAAGGGGAGGAACAGCTCGTCTTCTTCGGCTTCTTCGCCGATTGCGGAGCGGTAGCGCGTGCCGATCCGTTCCCAATTCAGGTTTGCCATCACCTGATCGACATAGGCAGCCGCTCTGGCACCAAAATCGAGGTGATAGGCGTGTTCGTACATGTCGAGGGCGATGATCGGAATGGTGCCGGGCAGGCCGTGGGCGTGGTCTGCCGCCCATTGGTTGACCAGGCCGCCCAGCCGCTCTGACCAAGCGAGGATCACCCAGCCTGAACCGCCCGCGGTAAACTCGTTATGCCATTTCATGACGCTGCCGAAATCGCGTTCAAGCGCATCAGCGAGTGCAGCGGGCGGCTTAACAAGGCCAGCAGGCGGATCGTCGCCGTATCCCGCCGAGCGACTCAAAATAGATCTCGTGCAGGATCACAGACCCCGCAGCAATCAGCTCTTCGCGCTTGAGGGCGTTGATCTCGAACCCGGGCCCACGCGCCCAGTCGACGGATGCGAGACGCGCCCGAATGGCGTTGAGCCGCCGAACCGCGCCGCCGTAGTAGTCCACGTAATGGCTCACGAGCAGTCGCTCTGACAAACCGTTCATCCACTGCGGCTTGAGCAGGAACGGCCGTACCATGACGATTTTGGGCGCAGCGGATTTTTGAGCGGCATCCACAGGGGAGGCCTTCAATATTTCGGCCGATGCGAGACCGCCCATTCCCGCGCATGCTCAATGGGCGTGCGCGGAGGCAATGCCGCACGGAGCTTCTGCACCGTCGACAGTGCCTCCATCCCTTCCCACCAGCGGCTCAAGGCCATGTTTTTCTCTTCTCGTAAAAAATCATTCGGCAAACTTCAGGCCCTCTTAAATCCGGCTTGCGCGCGATCCGCAAAGCATGGTTTCTCTGCCGAGCCTTAGAATTTCTCATGAGGTTGGCTTAGATGCCGCGCCGGCTGCCGCCGCTCAATGCGCTCAAGGCGTTCGAAGCCGCCGCCCGCCACGAGAGCTTCACGCGCGCCGCGGAGGAGCTTTGCGTCACTCAGGGTGCGGTCAGTCATCAGGTGAAAGCGCTCGAGGAGGAACTGGGGCTCAAGCTGTTCAACCGGCAGCGCCAAAAGCTCGTCATCACGGAATCAGGCCGCACCTATCTCGCCATCGTCCGTGATGCGCTGGATCGCATTGCCGACGGCACCGAGCAGCTCCTGCGGCGGCAGAACAGCGGCGTGCTGACGGTGAGCACGTCACCCAATTTCGCCGCGAAATGGCTCGTACACCGCCTCAGCCGGTTTGCGCAGGCGCATCCTGCAATCGATTTGCGGGTGAGCGCGTCACTGCACCACGTCGATTTTGCGCGCGAAGACGTCGACGTGGCCATCCGACATGGCAATGGGAGCGAGCCGGGGCTGCATGTCCTACGCTTGTGCGTCGAGGAGCTTTTTCCCGTCTGCAGCCCCAAGCTGCTCAAGGGAAAAGGCGCGCTGCGCACGCCTGCGGATCTGCGTCATGCCGTCCTGCTCCACGTCAATGATCGGCAGGACTGGAGACGGTGGCTCGATGCGGCGCACGTGGACGGGATCGACCTCGCGCGCGGGCCGCTGCTCAACCAGGCGAGCATGGCCATTGACGCGGCGGTCGATGCGCAGGGAGTGGCTCTGGCACGCACCGCGCTTGCCGCCTGGGATCTAATTGGCGGGCGCCTGGTCCGACCATTCTCATTGGCGCTGGAGGTCCCATACGCCTACTGGATCGTCTGCCCCAAAACGGCAGCCAAGTTGCCCAAGATTGTGGCGTTCACCGAATGGCTGCTGGCCGAAGCGGCCGAAGACCAGCGGCAGCTGCAAAAATTGCCATCGCGCTCCCGTCAATCGGGGTAGCGGGACAGTCGAGGCTCGCCGGAGAACTGATAGCGCGCCATGTTCAGCTCCATGGCGAGGAAGCTGTAGTAGCCGACGATGCCGGCCATATCGACCACGCCTCTTTTGCCAAAACGCTGATCGGCGCGGTCGAAGGTCGCGTCCGAGATGCGCTTGTTCTTCAATAGCTCGATCGTGAAATCGTACACGATCTCCTCGTCGGCGCTCATGCCGCCCGGACGGCGACCGTCGCCGACCGCATCAGCAACGCCCTTGGCAATGCCTGCTTTGAGCGCGATCGGATAATGCACGTGCCATTCGTAATCCTGCGACCACTCGCGCGCAGTAATCAGGATGACGAGCTCGCTCAGCGTGTTCCCTATCGAGGAATGATAACGCAGGTAATCTCCCATCGAGCGCGCGAGGTTCATCACCGCGGGGCTGTGCATCATCGGCTGGAACGGGCCGAAAACGGGCCGCTTGCGCGCGGCGAGAAACTCCTCGGCCGCTTTCTTCTGCTCGTCCGTGTATTGGTCGGGCGGGATGGTGGGGAGGCGCGGCTCCGCGGCAGCGGGGCGCGCGAGGAGGGTGGCGGCAACGAAAATGCATGTGAGTGCTGAACGAAGCATGATTAGCTCTCTCGTTTGGCGGAAAACGACGCGTATTGCTTAACGCGCGCGCGCATCCGCGGCGAGGAAGGCCGCATAGGCGCGCTCGAGGCCGTCGCGCAAGGGCGTGCGCGCGCGCCATCCCATCCCGCTCAACAGCGAGCTGTCGAGAAGCTTGCGCGGCATTCCGTCCGGCCGTGAATGGTCGAAAACCAATCTCCCGGAGTACTGCAGGACATCGGAGAGGAGCCTGGCCAGCTCGGCGATGGTTATCTCCTGGCCGCTGCCAATGTTTACATGCTGTTCCCCAGAGTAATGCTCAAGCACGAACACGCAGGCATCGGCGAGGTCGTCGACAAACAAAAATTCCCGACGCGGCGTTCCCGTTCCCCATACGGTGACGCTCGCGGTTGCGACGCGCTTGGCCTCGTGCAGGCGCCGCATCAACCCCGAGACCACATGGCTGTTTTCCGGATGATAGTTGTCGCCCGGCCCGTACAAGTTTGTCGGCATAACGGAAATGAAATCGGCGCCGTACTGACGACGGTAAGCCTGGCAAAGCTTTATGCCGGCAATCTTCGCGATTGCGTACCACTCGTTGGTCGGCTCGAGCGGCCCGGTGAGGAGCTCGTCTTCGCGCATCGGCTGCGGTGCCGCTTTCGGATAAATGCACGAGGAGCCGAGGAATAACAGCTTTCGCACCGATGCCTTGTGGCTCGCATCAATGGCGTTGCGTGCGATGGCGAGGTTGTCCGAAATGAATTCGGCCGGGTATGTGTCGTTGGCGTGAATGCCCCCGACCTTGGCCGCGGCGACGATCACGACGTCAGGTTTTGCTTCTGTTATGTACCGTTCTGTTTGCTCCTGGCGTTCGAGGTTCACTTCGTTGCGCTCGGCGGTGATGATCTCGCAGCCGGAGCCGGCGAGACGGCGAACGATCGCGGAGCCCACCATGCCGCGATGCCCCGCCACATAGACGCGCTTGCCCGCCAGCTCCAATATCTTCGCCGCCATCCAATCCCCGTCCGCGTTCGATCAGGCGATCTTCTCCACGACTAGCATCAATCGGAATCCGGTCAAACGACCGAGGGCGGGCTCGAGCTTCCGCTCGACCGCCAGGAGCCGGCGCGCGAAGTCGGGCGTAAGCAGGCTCCACGGCTGAAACCCGCCGCTCAGCGGATAGGCGGCGAACGAGAACCATTCGGCCATTTTGATGCGAAGCGCAGGAAGGAGGCGATGCAAGCGCTCGCGCTCGCGCGTGGCGAGGATCGTGGGAATCGCGTGGTTGGAGTCATAAGGATCGCGCTCCGGCCGCGGAGTTCCTTCCATCAGCACCTCCGCCCGGATTCGCACCGGCTCGTGATGCAGCAGCCGATAAAACAGCGTGCTGCCCCAGGTGATAGCCGGCTCTATCATGATCACGCGTCCGCCGGGGTGCAGCACGCGCGCAGCCTCGCGGAAAAATGCAAGCGGAAATTCCAGATGATGCAGCACGTCCACCATCACGATGTTCGCCGCGCAAGCGCTCGCGAAAGGAAGCCGCTGAGCGTCGGCAACGCAGTCGAGCCAAGGGGCGGACTGCACGTCCGAGGTGATCACGTCGCCCAGGCGCTGCTTAAGGTTGCCGATGCCGCCGCCGATCTCGATGGTTCGCCCCGGCAGGCAGCGCGCGGCAATTCGGTCGTAGAAATCGGCATAGATGAGACGCAGCGCCGGTTTTTGCGCCCAGGTCTCTCTGAAGCAATCGAGCGGCTCTGAAAGCGCAGCGGGCATTACATCGCCTTAATGCGCAGATACGCAAACGCCACCATGCGCAGCAGCATGAAGCCGTGGCGAAAGCGCGAGATCTGCGTCTGCCCGTAGCTGCGGCTGGTATAGCGAATAGGAATTTCGACGATCTTGAGCGCAAGCTTGGAGGCGCCGAATATCAGATCAAAATCGCCGAACGGGTCGAATTTGCCGAAATAGCTGCGGCCCCGCTTGAGCCGCGCGCAATCGGACCGGCAGATTGCCTTGGTTCCGCACAAGGTGTCGGTGATCCGCTGCGACAGAAGCCAGCTGAACAGCAGCGAGAAAATCTTGTTCGCGACAAGATTGAGAAAGCGCATCGCCTGCTGTTCCATCGGATAGACCAGGCGCGTGCCGTTGACGAACTCGCCCTTTCCGGATGCGATGGCCTCCCAGAACTTCGGCAGTTGTTCGGGCGGCATGGTCAGATCAGCGTCCAGAATCATCAGCACATCGCCGCGCGCGATTTCGAAGCCGGCAAAGACCGCATCGGCCTTTCCAATCCCGGGCTGCCGCAGCGCCTTGATGTCGCGAGCGGGATAGTTCGCGACGACGCGCTCGATCTCCTTCCAGGTGCCGTCCTGCGAATGTCCTTCGACAAATACGATCTCCAGCTCATCGACGAAGCGAGGAATGCGAGTGACGGCAGCTTCGATATTGCCGCGCTCGTTGCGCGCGGGAATGACGATGCTCACGGATCGCACATGCGGGCGCCGGCGGAGCGAGCGGCAGATGGTGTAGTGCCGCAAGGACAAGCCGCGCACGAGGGGCAGAGGCGCGAGAAAACGGTTGACCGCGCGGCCGAGGCCGAACGCCCGGACCGGCATCAGCAGGCGCGCTTCGCTCTTGACCGTCTCGAAATCGGAAAGCGAAGCGAGGGCGCCGACATCCGCCGGTGAAAGCACATTCTGCGGCGGCTGCGGCATTTTCAGCCCGACCACCTCCGCAAGTTTCAGAGCCGGGTACCACAGATGCGAGAAATAGCCGATGACGAGACGCGTCTCGCGGGTACACAGCTCATGCAGCTGCTCGAGCATTTGCTGGCAGTCGTCGAGCGCACCCAGGGTATCGACGATCACGATCGCATCGAAGGGGCCGGGCAGATTTCGCAGAAAGGCCGCATCCTCGATGTCGCCGGCGAGGAAGGTAAGGTCGGGAAAAGATCTGCGCGCCTGCGCTATCATTCCGTCGCTGAAATCCACGCCTACACCAAAGCAAGGCCGCAGTGCAGCAAGCAACTCGCCCGTGCCGCAGCCAAGCTCCAGCACACGCGCGCCTTCCGGGATCAGGAATTTGAGATAGCGCAGATCCTCTTGATGGAAGAAGGACGCGCGCTGCAGCCATTGCTTGCGCTCTGCCGCGCTCGCGTCGGAGAGGCGTCGGCTCTCCTGCTTGCGTGCGGAGTCGCGCGCATGATCATAAACGTTGTGTTGCATTCGCCCGGTATACGCTCGCGGCGTTTTGGTTGAAATACGCCCGAGCATTGCTGTGTCACAAGCAGTTATCTTCATCCGTCATCCTGAGGTGCTCGGCGCACGGCCGAGCCTCGAAGGATGCGGCCCGAGCTGTGGCCGTGCATCCTTCGAGGCTCGCTCGCTTTGCTCGCTCGCGCCTCAGGATGACGGGCGTAGATGCGTGTTTCTCCGATGCTGGTCCGTCGACCGACTGCACGCAGTAGCACTAATCAGATGCGGCAAGTGGGCGTGCGACTGCTTCGAGGGGCTGACGCTCGGCGGCAATCGCCCAGCGCGCCGCAACAAGCGCTGCGAGTAGCATGAGCACCGACCCGAAAAGATAGCCGCCGAAAAGGCTCCAGCGCGAACCGCTATCAATGAGCAGCCCAAAAATCCAAGGCCCGACGACGCCTCCTACGCCGGTGCCGATGGCATAAAAGAAGGCAATCGCCAGCGCACGGATTTCGAGCGGGAAGGTCTCGCTGACCGTCAGATAAGCGGAACTCGCGGCAGCGGATGCGAAAAAGAAGATGACCATCCAGGCGATGGTCTGGCCGCGTGCAGAAAGCACGCCGATGGCGAACAGGTAGCCGGCGCCGGCCAAGAGCACGCCGGAAAGAGCGTAGGTCAACATGATCATCGCGCGCCGGCCAAGGCTGTCGAAAAGGCGGCCGAGCAGCAGCGGTCCGAGGAAATTACCCGCTGCAAAAGGCAGCAAGTACCATCCTACCCGGTCGGCTTCGATCCCATAAAAATCCGTAAGAACGAGCGCATAGGTAAAGAAGATCGCATTATAGAAGAATGCCTGTGCAGCCATCAGGCTCAGCCCCACGAAGGTGCGCCTGCGATGCACGACAAACAGTGTCTCGAATACGACTGCGAGTGGGGTGAAACGCCGCGCGCGTAGCCGCATGGTCGGGAGTCCCGCGGGCAATTCCTGAGTTTTCAACCGCGCTTCGATTTCGGCGACTACCCGCTCGGCTTCCTCGATGCGGCCATGGGTCATGAGCCAGCGCGGCGATTCAGGGAGCCAAAAGCGCATGAAGAAGATGATCAATCCGAGCGCAGCGCCGATAAGGAATGCAAGCCGCCACCCGTACTCCGGCGGCAGCAGGGCAGGATCGAGCAGGAATATGGATGCGGTGGCGCCGATTGCAGCCCCGATCCAGAAGCTGCCGTTGATGACGAGATCGGTCCATCCGCGGTAGCGCGCCGGAATGAGCTCCTGAATGGTCGAATTGATAGCGGTGTATTCGCCTCCGATTCCTGCTCCGGTGAGCACACGGAATATGACAAAGCTCCATAAATTCCACGACAGCGCAGTTGCGGCGGTAGCGAGGAGATAAACGGCAAGCGTGATGAAGAATAGCCGCTTGCGTCCAAGCCGATCTGTCAGCCAGCCGAAGAACAAGGCGCCCAGCACGGCACCCGCGAGATAGCCGCTGCTCGCGATGCCGACTTCGGTATTGGTGAAATGAAGTACCGGGCTCTCTTTCAGAGCGGGAGCCACCGCGCCCGCCAAAGTCACTTCGAGTCCATCGAGGATCCAGGTGACACCGAGCGCGACGACGACAAGCGAATGAAACGGCCCCCAGGGGAGCCGATCGAGCCGCGCAGGAATGCTCGTTTCGATGATCCCGGACGAGATTGGTGCTCGCGGCGTGATCAGCTTCGATGCGGCCATTCGTTGACGTTTTCCGAGCGACGCCGATGCAGGGCAACTATGTGCCGCCAAGCTCGTTCCATCGACTGCACGCCGCTTCCCTCGCGGCGCGGGAAGCCATAGATTGCGCGCGAGAGGGCAGGATGTCGTTTCTGCGTACCGGCATCCCGTCCTACCTTTTTACGGCGCATGATCTCTCCTACTTTTTCGGGACCATGCTCCAAGCGATGGAGCCGCAGCATGTCGACGTCGGGATGGATCGTGATCGCCATAATCGTTGGTTTGGCGATCTGGATCATGATGATCTACAACGGTCTTGTCGCCCTGCGGCAACGCGTCAACCAGGCTTTCTCCGACATCGATGTCCAGACCAAGCTGCGGCACGACCTCGTGCCCAACCTGATCGAAACAGTAAAAGGCTACGCCACCCACGAGCGCGGCACGTTGGAGGCGGTTGTGCAGGCGCGCAATGCGGCAATCGCGGCGCAGTCGGGCGGCGTCGCGGCGCAAGCTGCGGCGGAAAATGCACTCAGCGGAGCGCTGCGGCAACTCTTCGCACTGAGCGAGGCGTATCCCGACCTGAAAGCTAACCAAAACTTTATGCAGCTGCAGAACCAGTTGTCCGACATCGAGAGCAAAATCGCCGCGGCGCGGCGTTTCTTCAATCATGCCGTGCAGGAATACAATACGGGCATCCAGCAATTTCCGGCGGTGCTGCTCGCGGCTCCGCTCGGATTCACGCCCAAGGAGTTCTTCGACGTGGGCGTTGAGCAGCGCAAAGAGCTCGAGCAGGCGCCGCAGGTGAAGTTTTGATTCCCTGTCATTCCGGCTCTCGGCTTTCGCCTCGGCCGGAATGACGGTGGTGGGATATGGCCGCCTACGGGCTCTATACGCACATCCAGGCGAACAAGCGCCGATCATTCGCGCTCATCGTTGGACTGTTTTTCCTGGTCTATCTTCTGGTGTTTTCCGGCGCGTTGCTGGGGGAGGGGCTCACCTCGGGTGATCCGATAGACGTGCTGATGCGGCGCGCGCTCAGCGATACGCTCTATGCGTCCCCGTTCGCCACGCTCGGCACGGCGCTGTGGATCCTGATCGCCTACAAATTCCATCAGAGAATGATCGATGCAGTGACCGGCGGGCGCGAGATCACGCGCAGCGACGAGCCCCGCCTTTACAACCTGCTTGAAAACCTCTGCATCTCGCGCGGCATCACGACGCCGAAGCTCAGGCTGATTGACAGCGACGCGTTCAATGCCTTCGCCACCGGCATGAATGAGCGGCAATACTCGATCACGGTGACGTCGGGACTGGTGAACAGCCTTTCGGACGCCGAGGTGGAATCCGTGCTCGGCCACGAGCTCACCCACATTCGCAACGGCGACGTGCGGCTCCTGGTGATCGCCGTCATCATCGCCGGCGTGATCTCGTTTTTTGCCGAGCTCGTGTTTCGTCTGCTGTTTCAGGGCGGAGTACGCGTCAGGGGCGACCGCGATGAACGCAAGGGGGCGGGCGTCGCCGTGCTCATCGCGCTCGCGCTGATCGCGGTTGCGTGGATTCTCTCGATCGTCATCCGGTTTGC
Organism: Xanthobacteraceae bacterium; assembly: GCA_040510075.1. Classification (GTDB taxonomy): domain Bacteria; phylum Pseudomonadota; class Alphaproteobacteria; order Rhizobiales; family Xanthobacteraceae; genus VAZQ01. The sequence goes on from JBEVJT010000047.1 coordinate 9,913, forward strand.
GCTGTCGCGCAAGCGTGAATTCCTTGCCGACGCCGGCTCGGTCGAGCTTACGAAAGATCCGGATGCGATGATTACAGCCCTGCGCAAGATCGAAGGCCGCGGCGAGCTTGCTGGCGCGACTTCCGCGGTCATGGAAATGTGCATCGACAATCCACGTGAAGGCTTTTCCAATATCTTCGACACGCATCCGTCAATCGACAGCCGCGTTGCGGCGCTGGTCAAATTCGCCGGCGGACACGATCCCGGACGCCTTGCGCTGCCACAGCCATCCGAAGAGGAAGAAGGGGAGCCTGCTCCTGCATCGTCGGAGGCGCAGGAAACCGCGACAGCGGAAAAGCCGTTCCTTCCTTCGCGTCCGCCCGTCGAGCTTGGCTCAACGGGCGACGGCGAGCCCGGCCCCTGGGGCCCGCACCGGCGGTAGGACGGCTGCGTCAAAACTTGCTTGCTCGCTTAATCGGATTCGTGCGGGTAACACCCTTCTCAATCCGTCATCCTGAGGCGCGAGCGAGCACAGCGAGCGAGCCTCGAAGGATGTGGGCCCCAACCGTAGCCGTTCATCATTAGACGCTCGGTGCGTTGCGCCGAGCGCCCCAAGGATGACAAATCAGACTGAGCGCTTGTGAAACGGCCGACGATAGAGTTTATGACTAACCGAATTGGTGCATTCGTATACATGCTGAAGTGTGCCGACGGCTCGTATTACATAGGGTCTGCCACGGGCGACGATCTGACAAAGCGAATTGCCGAGCGCCAGGCAGGCGTCTACCCCGGCTATACGTCCACGCACCGTCCTGTCCGGTTGGTCTGGTCCGAATATTTCCCGCAGATCACTGATGCCATTGCTGTCGAGCGACAACTCAAAGGCTGGTCGCGAGCAAAGAAAGAGGCGCTGATACGCGGCAAGTGGGACGCCATTCGCTATTTGAGCAAGCGGCGAGCGGGACGACTTGGACCCAAGGCTGTCTTTGTCAAACGCCGGTCAAAGGCGGATCCCAAACCATGAATGCTTAGATGGGGCCGCATCCTTCGAGGCTCGCTCGCTTTGCTCGCTCGCGCCTCAGGATGACGGATGAAGATAACCGTTTGTGAGAAACTAACGTTAGAGCATGATCCCGAAAAGTGGAAACCGATTTTCGGAAAAGATCATGCTCCGCGGCTTTGCTCAGCCGACGGGGCGCTCGTCAGCGATGACCTTGCCGTCGTTCGGCAGCTTGCCCGGAGGGACAAGCTTTACCTCACCGCGGAGTTTGGTCACCGCCTGAAGCGTCGCAGCGACGGCCGCCCGCAGATCGCCCGTCACAGCCGTGCATTCCGCCAT
>JBEVJT010000048.1:0-3061 GCA_040510075.1 Xanthobacteraceae bacterium
CAAGCCGAGATATTCGAGCCGGTAGCGCAGGTCGCGCAAGAAGGAGAGTCCAGAGTTCCGCGCCACGCGGCCGTACCCCATTCTTATGCCTGGTCGATTGTCGTGAGACCGCATTCTCGTGGCAAAAGCGTGGTGCGGCGTCAACCCTCGGCCGTCATGTGGCCGGGCGCATCAAAGAGGGGAGATCTGTCGGGGGCTCGAGCCCGACCCGCATGACGGCGCGGCGCAGGAAAGGCAGCGCATTCAGCCCGTGCAGGATCGCGCCACGCACCGCCTGAACGGGCGCGAAGCCGGTCAGCAGCGAGCGGTTGAGGAGATCGACGCCGATCGTGCGCGAAAGCACGTCGAGGCTCCGCGCACGCGCGTAAGCCGTGAGCATCTCGTCCTCGCCGGCATCGGCACCTCGGCCGCGCGCTTCGGCGACGCAGTCAGCGAGTTCGGCTGCATCGCGTAGACCGAGGTTCAGTCCTTGCGCGCCGATCGGCGGCAGAATGTGCGCCGCTTCGCCGACAAGCGCGGTCCGCCGCGCACCGAGTGTTTCGGCGCTGAGTCCCTCGACGGGAAAGGCGGCGCGCGCGCCGATGTCTGAGATGCGTCCGACCACGCCGCCGAGTCTCTCCGCTAGCATTTCTGCGAACGCCTCGTCGTCGAGCTGCATGAGCTGCGCGATCTCTGCGCTCGATCCCACCCAGATCAGGCTCGATGCGTGCGGATCGGGGAGGGGTACCGTGGTCACGGAGCCGCCCTCTCTGTGCAGCTCGGTCGAGATGCCGTCATGGGGTAACGTGTGATGGAAACTCGTGGCGATGGCGCTTTGATCGTAGCGCCACGCGCGCGTGTTGATTCCCGCCGCCTCGCGGCAGATCGAGCGCCTGCCATCGGCTGCGACGACAAGACGTACCGCCACCTCCGTCCCGTCGTCGCAAACGAGCACGGCACCGGCATGCTCGAACGCGACGCGCGTGACGCTCGCCGGAATGATCGTGCCGAGCGTCGCTTTGGCGCGCTCATAGAGCGCCTCGACCAGAACGGCATTGGGAACGTTGTAGCCAAAGGCCTCGAGCCCGAGCTCGGCCGCCTCGAAAACGATCTCCGGCGAGCGGAACAGGCTTTGCGACGCATCGACAATGCGCATGGTCTTGAGCGGCGCCGCATGCGGCGCGACCGCTTGCCAGACGCCGAGCGCCTTCAGGAGATCGACGGAGCTCGCAAGCAACGCCGCCGTGCGCGTGTCCTGCGGCCCCGCATCGAGCTTTGGCGGCACCGGCCCGATCAGCACCACATCGGCACCGACATGGGCAAGCGCAAGCGCAGCCGCGAGCCCGACGGGCCCGGCCCCGACCACGGCCACATCGCGGCGCGGCATGGCGCGAGAAGCACTCGCTGTTTCGTTCACCGGCGCCCCCGAATCCAGCTCCCAGGGAGCAGGCTCAACAATAATGCCCGGCACACTGCGGCCTTTTCGCCACAGCCTGTGCAAAAATATGAGATTCAACCGGTTTTTTCCCATCCGGCTCCTTTTTCAGGAAAAGCCTTCTAGAAATGCGCACAACAAAACCCCCTATCCCCGTTGCTTAACACGACTATTTAGGTAGGGTTAAGGTCAGGTCGGTGGATGCAGCTCGAAAAAGCGCCTACCGGCAACAAAAGGGGGATGCTGCAACTCTGCGCCGACAGGCACGAAACGCGGCCAACCCCAGTGAATGCGTGAATGAAACCGACGCGCAGGGGCGAGCGCAGGTGAATGTGAAATAGACTGGGATTTTCGCCAACAGCGTCGTTAACGGGGACAAAGCTATGACCGGGGGAATCGGTAAACTCAGCCGCTATTTGCTCGCTGGTGCGAGCGCTATCGGAATTCTGGCCATCGGAACTCTTGAGGCCAGAGCGACGGACGTACAGCAACTTGAAGCTACATTGCAGGCCATGCAGGCCCAGATGAAGCAACTGCAGCGCGAGGTCGCGTCAGCCAAAGCGGCCGCTGCCTCAGCGCAGACTGCCGCAGCGAAAGCCAGCAGTGGCGGGGGAGGTGGCGAAGATCTCGACTTGAAGGTCAAGTGGAAAGGCGCGCCGGAATTCTCGAGCGCCGATGGCAAGTTCAAATTCAAGCTGCGGGGCCGCATCGACGCCGACTATAATAAGATCAATCAGGACACGAAGATCACACTCGCGCCTGATGTTTCCGCGACAGCCATCAGGCGCGCGCGTCTCGGCTTCGAAGGCGTCGCGTTCTATGATTTAAAATACATTCTCGAGGTCGATTTCGCCGAAAATGCGGTAGCCCTCAAAGACGCATACATTCAATATACGGGGTGGCCGGTCGCAATAACGCTCGGCAATTTCAAGACGCCGAACGGGCTCGAAGAGATGATGAGCGCAAACTATCTCACCTTCATGGAGCGCGCTGCCTTCAACGAGGCGTTTGGCCTGGATCGCCAGATCGGCGCTGGGCTGAGCTATAATCAAGATTACTACACCTTGGCAGCGGGCATCTTCGGCGCAGCTCCCGCTCCGCAGCCTCTCTACAACCCGGGATACGGTAACCCGGCGTTTACTGGAGATGAAACCAAAGCTTTTGCTGCGAGGGGAACGCTCGCACCGGTCAACCGCGAGGTGGCCGGCGTTAACCAGGTTCTTCATTTCGGCGCGAGCGTCCGCACGCGTGAATCGGGCGACGGGGAACCCTTCATCCAATATCAGGCGCGCGCTGTGGATTTGTTTTTGGCCAATCGTTTCGTCAACACGAACCGAATCGGTGAAAGCGACACGTTCTGGGGTCTCGAGGCTGCCGGTGTTTGGGGACCGTTGTCGGTTCAAGGCGAGTACGCGCAGCTGGAGGTCGACCTGCCAGGCGGCGCTACAATCCGCAATCCGTCAACCGCGGCAGCCAACGGGATTCCCACGGGCAATCCGTTTGTCTTGCCGCCGACCCCGACCAGAGCGAATCCGTTCATCGGTGTGCCCAATCCCACCTACAGCGGATGGTACGTCGATACGAGCCTGTTCCTTACGGGCGAGACGCGACCTTACAAGGACGGTGTCTTCCAGAGGGTCAAGGTCA
>JBEVJT010000049.1:0-2714 GCA_040510075.1 Xanthobacteraceae bacterium
TGCAGAGTGTTGCAGGAAAGCCGCAGTTGCGCTTACAAGGCCTGCCTAAGGAGTTCCGCCGGACCCCAAAAAACGGCTCGTCCGGCCGCGCGTTAACTATTGCTTAACGCTGATGGCCCCCACAGAATGGAACAGCTCGGGAACCCGAACTGTCACGATAGCAGACGATTTGCTGCGCATTTCACCCGCACTCGCGCCATCCCAGCGGCGCCGCATTCCGCAAGGAAGGAGCACCGAATGCCCTACCGAGCAAAAGCTGGAGCACAGATATGGACATATCGGAACCTCTGCTGTCGTAGCCGCGCTGCGCTTCGCATCCTGCGGCAAATACATCAGCAAGGGACCAGCGCCTTCACACAGCGAAGAAAAAGAGCAAACCAAGACATAGTCGCCTGACGGGTCGCGCCAACGAGGCGTTATCAGAATCAAGAGCGGTTCGAACGTCCTTGTGCTCAGCCGCAGCGGGCGTGAAGCCCGTGCGCCTCACCATGCAGCGGAAAGCTGAGGTGGCGCGGTGCCATCGACTATGACATGACTGCGCGGCAATTCGCTTTGCTGCAACGCGCGGGTACCGCGGAGGTGTCATGCTGTGGGTCTATGTTCCGCGGGGCACCTCGCTCGACCGAATACCAGTGAACTCCGAGACCGACGTGCCGGAGAGCGCAATCTGGTTCGATCTGGTCACGCCCACCCAGCAGGAGGATCGCCTCGTGGAACGGCAGGTGGGTATTGCCGTTCCAACGCGCGAGGAGATGCAGGAGATAGAGGTCACCAGCCGGCTCTACGTGGAGAACGGGGCGCGGTACATGACTGCGACCCTGATGTGCCAGTCTGAGACCGACACGCCCAAGACCACCCCCGTCACATTCATTCTTTCGGGACAGCGGCTCATTACGGTGCGCTATGACGAGCCGCGTCCCTTCATGATGGTCGGCAACAGGCTCGCCCGCATGTGCTCGCCCGCGATAAGCGGTCAAACCGTGCTGATGGATCTACTCGATGCCATAATCGATCGCGCTGCCGACATTCTGGAAAAGATCGGCGCCGAGGTCGACCAAGTATCGCACGACATTTTCGAGCCCGAGGACACGCGCGCCGATCGCACGAGGAGCTATAACCAAATCCTCCGCGCCATTGGACGCAAGGGCGACCTTGCTTCCAAAGTGCGCGAGAGTCTCGTCTCCATAGGCCGGTTGCTGCTGTATCTGGCCAATGAGGCGGACAACATGCGCTGGGCAAAGGAGCAACGTGCCCAGTTGCGGGGCATGCAACGCGATGTGCATTCCCTCTCCGATCACGCGGCCTATTTGTCCAATAAGATCCAGTTTCTGCTCGACGCCATGCTCGGTGTGGTCACGATCGAACAGAACAATGTGATCAAGATCTTCTCGGTTGCTGCCGTGGCGCTGATGCCGCCCACCCTGATTGCGTCCATTTACGGCATGAATTTCAAGCACATGCCGGAGCTCGACTGGCACTTGGGGTATCCAATCGCAATCGTGCTGATGATAGTAGCGGCGGCGCTGCCGTATTTTTTCTTCAAGTGGAAGAAGTGGCTGTGACGGCCTCATGGCCGGACGTGTTCCGGCCATCGACATTTTAAATTCGGAAACAAGGCGTGCATGCCCGCGCGCAGCGCGAGCACGACGATCACATGCGTCAGGCTTGCGGCTGCGGCTCGAGCCCGCCCGGCGCCTCGGGACGGGGGCGCGGCTTCCCCGCGGGCGGTACTGTTGACCCCCGCGGAGTGATCGGCTCGATCACGGATTCTCTCGACGGGCGCTTGCCGGCAAGCAGGTCCTTGATCTCGTCGCCTGTGAGGGTCTCGAATTCGAGCAGTCCTTTGGCGAGGGTCTCGAGATCATTGCGCTTCTCGGTCAAAATGCGCTGCGCATCGGCATAGCCGCTTTCCACCAGGCGTCTGATCTCGCCGTCGATCTTTCGGCTCGTTTCCTCGGAAACATTCTGCTGCCGAGCCACCTGATAGCCGAGAAAGACCTCGTCCTGGTTCTCGCCATACGCAACGGTACCGAGCTCGTCTGAGAGGCCCCAGCGCGTCACCATCATGCGCGCAAGCTTGGTCGCCTGCTCGATGTCCGAAGCGGCGCCGGAAGTGACGCGCTCGCGCCCGAACACCAGCTCCTCGGCCACCCGGCCACCCATCATAATCGCAAGCCGTGATGTCATCTGCTCGAGGCTCATCGACAACTTGTCACGCTCGGGCAGTTGCATCACCATCCCCAGCGCGCGTCCGCGTGGGATGATGGTCGCCTTGTGCACCGGATCGGTCGCCTTCACGTTGAGCGCCACAAGGGCATGGCCGCCTTCATGATATGCGGTGAGGAGCTTTTCCTCCTCGGTCATGACCAGGGACTTGCGCTCGGCGCCCATCATGACCTTGTCCTTGGCGTCCTCGAATTCGATCTGCGTGACCATGCGCTTGTTGCGCCGCGCCGCCATGAGCGCGGCCTCGTTCACCAGATTCATGAGATCGGCACCGGAGAAGCCCGGCGTGCCGCGCGCAATGGTTTTGAGGTTGACATCGGGCGCAAGCGGCACCTTGCGCACGTGCACCTTCAGAATCTGCTCGCGGCCGACCACGTCCGGATTGGGCACGATCACCTGGCGGTCGAAGCGGCCCGGACGCAGCAGCGCCGGGTCGAGCACATCGGGCCGGTTGGTCGCCGCAATGAGGATGATGCCCTCGTTCGCCT
>JBEVJT010000050.1:0-2635 GCA_040510075.1 Xanthobacteraceae bacterium
GAGCTGTCCCACGCTAACGTCCGATTGGGGTCAATCGCGTCAGTTTGGCTTCGTGCCGGTCACTTCCGGTCTTCCACGAACAACGAACATCATCAGACCGCCCTGACATGTCTCAAACGTGCCAACAGGCGACATCGGAAAGGATAAAAAGCCTCCTATCGAGGAGACCGTAGTTAGGCGGTTGTATCCCGGCTAATTGGCCCAATCGACCCTAACGGGCTCAATTTGGGCTGTCGGATCAGAAGCTAAAATATCCTCAGGACTGCGAGTCTTCGAGCAGACCAAAACAGCCGGACATAGATGAATCGGGCATGGAAATCTCTCTTCCACACACCCGTCTCAGCCTACGGAAGCGCCGGCGTTTGCCCGGCTTATTCCGAGCACCAGAATGCGATGCAAGAGGCCCGGGTAATCAAGTCCGTCATGCCGGGCCGCTGTAGCGAACTCTTGGCTCTTCGCGATTTCGGGATTGGGGTTCGCTTCAATGAAATACAGGGTGCCGTCGGCAGAGAGGCGAAAGTCGACGCGCGCGTATCCATCGAGCCCCAGTGTTCGGTAGATGCGTTTCGCTGTTCGCTGAATGCGGGTGCGTACCTCCGGCGCAAGGTTCTTGGCCGGCCCATCTACAATTCCCACGCGCTCCTGATAACCGGGATCGTGTTTGACCTTCTCGGTGGCTATGGCCTGGCCGCCCATGGTGCCGAATTTCAATTCCCAAACCGGCAACACTCGCAATCGATTGTTGCCGAGCACGCCGACATAAAGCTCACGTCCCTCGATATATTGCTCGGCGATCGCGGCGGTTCCGATCCGCTCGTGGACGAAGGCGACGCGCTCTGCGAGCTTCTCGTCCGTATCGACGACGGATGCCTGCGAGATACCCCGGGATCCATCCTCGTTCAGGCTCTTGACGATCAACGGCAGCGCAAGACGCGCTGGGCGTTTGACCTTTCGGCGCATCGGGAATACGGCGAAGGCCGGCACCGCGATCCGGCGATGGTGCACCAATGTCTTGGACAGATCCTTGCCGCGCGCCAAGATCAGACCACGCGGGTTACACCCGGTATACGGGATCTGCATTAGTTCGAGATAGCTTGCGACGTGCTGGTCATACGTGGGCTCGTTGTGAAACTGCTCCAGCAACGTGAATACCACGTGCGGCTTGAAACTTTCGATCTCCTCGCGCACCGGCTTGATTTCCTCCTGCGCACCGAGCGGGCGAACATCATGGCCGGCCGCACGCAAGGTGCTCACGACGTCGTATTCTGTTTTCCATTCGTTGATTTGCCGCGCAGTGTATCCGTCGGTGGAGTCCGGGGGCACGAAGTCCGGATGCATGAGCACCAGAACGCGCAGGCGTCTCATAGCGCGATCCATTTTCGCCGCGAAGGACCGAACAGCGCGTGCATGGTCTTGGCGGTCAACAGGACGGTGAAGTCAGCCACAAGCTTCCGATCGGAGCCGACAGCGCGCAGATTGAGCTCTCGGCAGCGGGAGATCATGTCGTCAAGTACAGCATCAAGCGTAAGTTGGTTCTCGCCCGTCCACCGCGCAACCAGCTGCCTGATGTGGGCGCGGTGTCGCCTGATGAATGCAGAAGCCGGCTGCCCCCGGCGATGCCGTGGATCGGCGGAAAAGAGCCGGGAGAGGTCGCGGTCATAAGTCTTCGGTGGCCTGAAGGCGTAGAACGCCTGCTTCTTTTTATAGTGGTCGCCGAGTGTCTGGCTGAGTTCATGCAGCGGATCGACACGCTCCCGCGTCGTGACTAGCGGCCGCTTCCCGGCGATTTCCTCCATCAGTTCGTCGACATATTCGAGCTTCTTCAGCGCTGGCCAGCCGGCATAGCGCGTCCGCCAGTTCGAACGCGGCCGCAGCCACACCGCGAAGGTTTCAGCGAAATCCTCGTCCGGATGGCTCTGCGCGTACCAGAGCCGAAGATGCTGGACATATTGCCGGCTGGCCGGATTGGGCCGGTAGTAGCGCGGGTAGTGTTTTGAGGACCGGCCGAACAGCTGCTGCCAACGCCGGCGGCGCTGCAGCTGATAGCCGTGCTGGATGGCATGGCCTGCCTCATGGCGGAGGATGGCCATGCATTCGGACCAGGTGCCGCCCTCGACGTCGAGCATCATTTTCTTCTCGAGCTTCATCAGGCGGGGATGGGTGAGATAGAATGGGACGGCAATGCCGGGCACATCTGCCGGACTAAACCATTCGCTCGATATCCATGTATGTGGCCGCAGCCGGATGCCCCGCTCTTCGAGCTCTTCATAAAGAGTGCTGATACAATCCTCGAGCCAAGCGCCTTCGACCGCAACCCTCAGACTACTGAGGCGTTGCTGGAGCAACTGCTCATCCGATAGCTTTTCCCAAGCATATTTCCGGCGGGGCATAGGCATCTAGAAGTCATAACAACTCGGTACTCAGATGGTGTCATAGGATGCTGCTGACAACAACCGCCGAGTCTCCGCGGCGCGCCGTTGTTCAGCGACCCACGTCGGCTTTGGGTCTTGGTCGTGCAAAAACGCGCTGGCGATTGCATCGATGCCTCGTGACGTCGGCGGCGTGGCGGTGCGTGGTCATTTTCGGCGTTTGGTTGATTTTTCTGTCTGGAAGCGCTTCTGATCCGGATTTCAGC
>JBEVJT010000051.1:0-35868 GCA_040510075.1 Xanthobacteraceae bacterium
CTTCCGGCGCTGAGAACATCGCCGCGTAACTTGCGTCAAAGCTTGCGCAGGGCCACCTGCTCCACCGCGTGGCTCTCTGCTTTCGTGAGAATAAGGTCGGCACGCTGCCGCGTGGGCAGAATGTTGTCGTGCAGATTGACCAAGTTGATGCGCCGCCAGATCGAAGTTGCGGTTTCAATGGCATCTGCATCCGACAACCCCGCATAACGGTGAAAGAAGGATTTCGGGTCGCGGAAGGCCGTTTCGCGCAAGGTGAGAAAGCGATCGACGTACCAAGTCAGCAGCACATCCTCATTGGCGTCGAGATAGATCGAGAAGTCGAAGAAGTCCGAAACATATGGGATTGCCTTCCCACCCTTGGGCGGACGGCCTGCCTGCAGCACGTTCAGCCCCTCAACGACGAGAATGTCCGGCCGATCGATCTCGATCCACTGGTTGGGAATGACATCATAGATCAGATGCGAATAGACCGGCGCCCGCGTAGGCCGTCGGCCTGCTTTGACGTCCGACAGGAACCGCAGCAACGCCGGCAGATCATAGCTTTCCGGAAATCCCTTACGTTCCATCAGGCCCTCGCGGGCGAGAATGGCATTGGGATATAGAAAGCCATCCGTGGTGATGAGGTCGACCTTGGGGACGTTCGGCCAGCGCGCAAGCAGCGCTTCCAGCACACGCGCGGTGGTGGATTTCCCGACGGCAACTGAGCCGGCCACTCCGATAATGTACGGCATCTTGCTGTCTTCAGTGCCGAGAAAGTCCTGCTGCGCCCGAAACAACCGCTGCGTGGCGGCGACGTACATGGAAAGAAGGCGGGAAATTGGCAGGTAAATTTCCTCCACCTCGCTGATATCGAGCCGATCGTGAAGTGAACGAACCCGCATCACCTCCTCGGGTGTGAGCGTCATGGGCGTGTCCTCGCGCCGATCGGCCCATTCCGCACGCGAGAACATGCGGTAGGGGGAAAGCTCGGATTCGGTGCGTTGCTCCATGCGAAGCTCACGTAACCGTGCGGGAGGACTTTTCCGCAAGCCCCGATTGCATGCTGCGCCGCTCGAGGGCTCGTTCCACATCGGCAAGCGCTATTCCGCGCGCCTTGAGCAGCACGAGGAGGTGATACAGAAGGTCGGCCGCCTCACCGACCATGCGCTCACGGCTCTCGCCGACAGCGGCAATTATGGTTTCGATGCTCTCCTCGCCCAGCTTCTGGGCACAATGCGCCACTCCGCGGTCGAGCAGTTGACGCGTATAAGAGAGATCCGCGCTAGCCTGGGCGCGTTCTTCGATGCGCTTCTCGACATCATGCAACGAAAAGTCAGACATGTTTTTACGCGACCGGATCCCGTTGCTTACCATCTCCTCGCCGCTATCGGGAGAGGAGAAAAAGCGCAATGCGTTTCATGCGTCGAGCCGCACCGGCAACCCAGCATGTGCCATGTAAGACTTTGCTTCGCGAATCGAGTGCTGGCCGAAATGAAAAATCGAGGCGGCAAGCACCGCGCTCGCATGCCCATCGCGAACGGCCTCGACGAGATGCGCGAGAGTGCCGGCTCCTCCGGAGGCGATGACGGGGACCCGCACTGCATCGGAAATCGCCCGCGTGAGTGCAACGTCAAATCCTTCTCCGGTTCCGTCGCGGTCCATGGAAGTGAGCAGGATTTCGCCCGCCCCCAGGCTGACGACCTCACAAGCATAGTCGACCGCGTCGAGACCGGTGGCATTGCGCCCGCCGTGGGTGAATATTTCCCATCGATCGGAATCACCGGGTCGGGAAACCCGTTTCGCATCAATCGCCACGACAATGCACTGATCGCCGAATTTCTCCGCCGCCTCCCGCACGAAGGAGCGACGTGCAACCGCAGCGGTGTTGATCGAAACCTTGTCCGCGCCGGAGCCCAGGAGCTTGCGGATGTCCGCAACGGTGCGCACGCCGCCCCCGACCGTGAGCGGCATGAAGCACGCCTCGGCCGTGCGCCGCACCACGTCGAGGATGATGTCCCGATTCTCATGGCTTGCGGTGATGTCGAGAAACGCCAGCTCGTCGGCGCCCTCGGCATCGTAGGCGATTGCCGCTGCCACGGGATCGCCGGCATCGCGCAGGTTGACGAACTTCACTCCCTTCACCACCCGGCCGTCCTTCACATCCAGGCAGGGAATAAGACGGACCTTGAACATCATCCACCTGCACGGACTGAACGCACCAGCCGCAAGGCATCAGCGGCATTGAGTCGTCCATCGTAGAGCGCGCGGCCGACAACGGCCCCGATAATTCTTCCCGCTCGCGGCTCGAGGAGCGCGCGGATGTCGTCAATCGATGCAAGTCCGCCTGAGGCAATGACCCCGATGCCTACGGCATCAGCCAGCTCGATCGTTGCCTCGATGTTGAGCCCCCGGAGCAAGCCGTCGCGGCCGATGTCCGTGTAGATGATGGCCCCGACGCCCGCATCCTCGAACCGCCTGGCAATCTCCAGCGCGGTTAGGTCTGTGTTCATGGCCCAGCCTTCCACTGCAACGCGTCCCTCGCGCGCATCAAGCGCAACCGCGACGCGGTCAGGAAACTGTCGCGCGGCATATCGTACGAGCTGCGGATCGCGCACTGCGGCAGTGCCGATGACCACGCGATCGATGCCCTTTGCAAGCCAGGCCTCGATGCTTGCGGCGTTGCGAATGCCGCCGCCGAGCTGAATAGGCATGCGCACGGCCTGTCTGATGCGCATCACCGCGTCCGCATTGGCTGGACTGCCTTGAATCGCGCCGTCAAGGTCGATCAGGTGGAGGTAGGTGAACCCCTGCGTTTCAAAGACCTGCGCCTGCGCTGCCGGGTCAGCGTGAAAAACTGTTGCGCGCGCCATGTCGCCCTGTTCCAGGCGCACGCACTGGCCGGCCTTCAGATCGATAGCAGGGAATAGGATCACGGAGACGGCTCGGCCGAAGTATCACGGCCTCCATTTCAGGAAATTGGCAATGAGGCGCAAGCCGAGCCGCTGGCTCTTCTCGGGGTGAAACTGGGTGCCCGCCGCGTTGCCGCGCGCGACCAACGCGGTTACGGACCCGCCATATTCAGCTTCGGCTATTAAATCCGCGCGCCGCGCCGGAAGCAGCTGATATGAGTGCACGAAATATGCGTGCAGCCCCTGTGGCCCGAGCGGAATGTTCTCAAGCAGCGGATGGGACCGGCACTGATGCAAGGTATTCCAGCCCATGTGCGGAATTTTCAGGCTCGGATCCGACGGCACGAGGCGATCCACCTCTCCGGCAATCCAGCCCAATCCTTCCGTCACCTGATATTCTCGGCCGCGCTCCGCCATCAGCTGCATGCCGACACAAATGCCGAGAAAAGGGCAGCCGCGCGAAAGCACGGCTTCGTTGAGCGCGTTCACCATGCCTGGCAGGCTTTCCAAGCCGCGCCGACACTCCGCAAAGGCACCGACGCCAGGTAAGACGATGCGATCCGCGCGACTGACTTCGTCAGGGTCGCTTGTGAGCACGATACGCCCGTTCACCCCCGATTCTCGAGCCGCACGTTCGAAGGCTTTGGCCGCGGAATGGAGGTTGCCCGAGCCGTAGTCGACAATCGCGACGCTCATGGCGCTCCTCCTGGCTGCGGAAACAGCCCGATGATCTCGGAGAACGCTGTGGGCCGCGTTCGCGGCACATCTTTAGGAGGCGAGATCAACCGCGGCTCGCCCTTGACCCAGGCATCAAAGAATCGGCGCTCGGCGGCTTCAAGATCGTCGGCGACCACTATGCCGAGATCGTTCCAGCCGCGCCGGCTCAGAGTGAACCGGCGCAGCGTTGCCGCTTCAATCCCGACCAGCAACGAGAGGAGCAATCCAGCTGCTACAATGATTGTGAAGGGCGCACCCAGGAAATAAAGGAGAGCTGCGAGCAAAATTACCGCGCCGATGTAGCCGACCAGGACAAGCCCAAGCCGATAGCGCAGCATCCATATGGGAGGCAGCAGAAAGGCCCAGAACGAGAACCCATCCCGAATGAAGACGAACCGATCGGGATCGGGCTCTTGCGAAGATGGCCGCATGTGCACGGTGTAGATGGACATTCTGTTGCCTTGTCGGCCGGATCGCAACGCTCAGCCGCCGAGCGAGCCTTTGGTCGACGGAATTTCGTCGAGCGAGCGCGCATCAAGTGTCGTTGCCGCACGCAGCGCCCGCGCCAGCCCCTTGAAGCAGGATTCAGCAATATGGTGATCGTTGCTGCCGTAAAGCGTAGTGACGTGCAGCGTCACGCCGCTGTTCATGGCAAAGGCGCGAAACCATTCTTCCACCAGTTCGGTATCGAAACTGCCGACCTTGTCGCGCGCAAAATCGGCCTTGAACACCAGGAGCGGACGGCCAGAGACGTCGAGGGCAACGCGCGTGAGCGTTTCGTCCATCGGCATGTGCACATCCGCGTAACGGCTAATGCCTCGCATGTCCCCGAGCGACTGCCGCAGTGCCTGGCCAAGCGCAATGCCCACATCCTCGGTGGTGTGATGATGATCGATATGCAGGTCGCCCTTCGCCCGCACGGTCAAATCCATGCGAGAATGGCGTGCCAAGAGCTCGAGCATGTGATCGAGAAAACCGATGCCCGTCGCAACGTTGGCCGTTCCACGGCCATCAAGGTCGAGTTCGACTTCAATCGCGGTTTCCTTGGTTGCCCGCTTCACTGAGCCTTTGCGCATGAGCGCTCCACGAATCAAGCGCGCCTTTTATCAGGGGCTTTTTGCATCCGCTACCCAGCAGGCAAAATTGCACGCCTCTCGCGCAATGGTTAAATCACTCAATACGGCCAATTCGCATGCAACAACCGCGCTCTGATCTCTGGCACGCCACCACAATTTTGACCGTGCGCAAGCACGGCAGTGTCGTCATAGGCGGAGATGGCCAAGTCTCGATCGGCCAGACCATCGTCAAGTCGAATGCGAGAAAAGTGCGCCGGCTGGGAAAGGGCGACGTGATCGGCGGGTTTGCTGGTGCCACTGCTGACGCCTTTACGCTGTTTGAGCGTCTTGAGGCAAAGCTCGAGCAATATCCCGGGCAGCTCACGCGCGCAGCGGTCGAGCTTGCGAAGGATTGGCGTACAGACCGGTATCTCCGCCGGCTCGAGGCCATGATGATCGTCGCTGATCAGCAGGTCTCGTTAGTGCTGACCGGCACCGGCGATGTCCTCGAGCCGGAATCCGGACTCATGGGTATAGGTTCAGGCGGCAATTATGCACTGGCGGCGGCGCGGGCTTTAATGGACAGCGCGCTCGATGCGGAAGCTGTCGTTCGGCGAGCCCTGGATATCGCTGCCGAAATTTGCGTTTACACCAATCGCAACGTCACGGTGGAGAAGCTCTGATCCCGCGCTGTATGTTGTTCATCCCCTCGCCTGTGCACATCGCGAGCGGTACTAAGCTCGAGAGATATCCTTGGCTCCACTTGGCATTGCGTTGCCGAGCGCTTAGGCCCACATGACCGCCCATGACGGATTTTTCACCTCGCGAAATCGTTTCAGAGCTTGACCGCTTCATCATTGGACAAACGGACGCCAAACGCGCTGTGGCAGTGGCGCTGCGCAACCGGTGGCGCCGTCTCCAGCTCGATGAAAAGCTGCGTGAGGAGGTGCTGCCGAAGAACATCCTCATGATCGGGCCGACCGGGGTGGGAAAAACCGAGATCTCCCGCCGCCTCGCCAAGTTGGCCGGTGCCCCCTTCCTCAAGGTGGAGGCAACCAAATTCACGGAGGTTGGCTATGTCGGGCGCGATGTGGAGCAGATCGTGCGCGATCTGGTCGAGGCGGCAATCGTGCAGACGCGGGAGAGAAGGCGCAAAGACGTACAGGCACGCGCGCAGCTTGACGCCGAGGAGCGAGTGGTCAATGCGCTGGTGGGAGAGAACGCGAGCGCGACGACCAAGGAGGCATTCCGCAAACGGCTGCGGGCAGGCGAGCTCAACGACAAGGAAATAGAAATCGAGGTGCAGGGGGGTGGCGCGAATTTTCCGCTGTTCGACATTCCCGGAATGCCGGGCGCTCAGATGGGCGCAATCTCGATCGGCGACATTCTCGGCAAGCTTGGCGGCGGCCGCACCAAGAAGCGTCGCGTTACTGTCGCCGAATCACACGACATCCTGATCAACGAAGAATCGGACAAGCTGCTGGACAACGACCAGGTGGTGCAGGAAGCCATTCAGGCTGTCGAGCAGAACGGCATCGTTTTTCTTGACGAAATCGACAAGATCGCCGGGCGCGAAGGCCGCGTTGGAGCCGATGTGTCACGCGAAGGCGTGCAGCGGGATCTCTTGCCGCTGATCGAGGGCACCACCGTCTCGACTAAGCACGGCGCGGTGAAAACGGACCACATTCTGTTCATTGCATCTGGCGCCTTTCACCTGTCCAAACCTTCCGATCTCCTGCCCGAGCTGCAGGGGCGGCTGCCTATCCGGGTAGAACTGCGGGCGCTCACTCGCGACGATTTCAGGCGCATTCTGACCGAAACGGAGGCGTCGCTGATCAAACAATACGTTGCCTTGCTGGCCACCGAGGGTGTGACGCTGGAATATACTCCTGACGCAGTGGACGCGATTGCGGATGTGGCGGTCGCGGTGAACGCGAGCGTGGAAAATATTGGCGCCCGCCGGCTGCAAACAGTGATGGAACGGGTGCTCGATGAGATTTCCTTCAGCGCTCCCGATCGCTCGGGGGAGTCGGTGCAAATCGACGCGGCTTACGTGCACGCGCATATTGGCGATCTTGCAAAGAATGCAGATCTGAGCAGGTTCATTCTTTAGAGAAGAATGACTTTATCTTTGAATCGGGATCCCGCTCCAAGCCTGTAGTGGAGGATGATCTTTCCCGAAAATCGGTCCCCACTTTCCGGGTTCATGCTCCAGCATCGACTTTCACCGGTTTACGGCCGCGCAGCTGAACGTAGAGCGCACCCGCTCCGCCGTGCGCGGCATCAGCTTCTCCGAATGCGCTCACGTACCTGCTGAATTCGGGAAGACTCAGCCAAACCGGCACCTGGCGGCGCAGAATGCCGCCTTCGGCGGCTCCGACCCCACCTCGACCGCCTTTGCCCGTGACCACAAGAATGAACTTCGCACCATCTTCCTGCGCACGCCGGACGAACCGCAAAAGTATGGCATGCGCCTCGCGCTGCGTCTTGCCATGCAGATCGATATGACCATCGACCGGCTGCCGGCCACGCGAGAGGCGCTGTCTGTCGCGGCGCATCAGGGATGAGACGGGCGCTGTACTCTTTGCGCGAGGAGCGGCAGTGCGGGGATTTTCGGTTGCTTCACTGACGATCCGTCTCTTGGTTGCCTGGGAGGATTCGGTCTCCTTCGCCGGCCGCCCCAATCGAACAACAGATCGGGTGAATCCGGCCCACAGGCTACGCTCCTCGTCACTGAGCTTGCGGCGCGCTCGATTGCTTTGCTCGGAGTTCACCATGCCGACCAGTACCGCGCAGGATACCGGCGCACGGGCTGGCGCGCCTTGCGCTCGTGCTGACTTGACGGCTCTATCCTTGTCTCGCTGGCATTCTCCGGTTCCCGCTGGAAGGAAGCTGGCTTGGGCGCCGGAAGTGGCATCTGACGCCCTGCAGCGACCATGTCGAGTTCGCGTGGGATCAACATCACGAACCGACCCGGATGACGGATGCGCCCGGCGACACGGCCCGCGTCCTCGCCGGCGCCCCAATAAAGGTCAGCCCGCGCCGGACCCACGATCGCAGAGCCGGCGTCCTGCGCGATCATGAGACGATGAAATGACGACGCGGATTTTCCATCCTCGATGGGCAAGGCGGCCTCGATGAAAAATGGCGTGCCATAGGCATGCATCTTGTCGACGGCAATCGAGCGGCCGGTCGTCAGTGGCACGCCCTGCGCTCCTATCGGATCGCGTTCATTTGAAAGCCCTGTGATGCGAAAGAACACATAGGCCCGATTTGCGGCTCGAATGCGCGGTGCCTCCTCGGGATTGGCGTCCATCCACTCCCGGATGCGCTGCATGGACATTTGCTCACGAGGGACAAGGTTGCGCTCAATCAGCACCCGCCCGATCGAACTGTAGGAATAGCCGTTATGCGCGTCGTAGTTGAGGCGAAGTGGTGTTCCGTCCTCCAGGATCACTCGCGCGGAACCCTGAATCTGCATGTTCACAAGGTCGAATGGATTCTTGACCCAGCAAATTTCCAGGCGTTGCCCGTCAAGGGCCCCTGCCTCGATGGCCGCGCGCTCATGATAGGGGACAATCTCGCCTTTCTCATCACGCCTGCCGACGAGGGTGCCCCTGTTCGGAAACGGGCCGCGCTCGTGCCCCACCGCGACGAGATCGCGCGGACGGCGGTGCACCGGAATGTAAAATTCGGGATTGGGAAACCGGGACCCCTGCACAACCGGCTCGTAATACCCAGTGAGAAATCCTTCGGCTTCGCCAAGCCGAGCAATCCGCACCGGGCGGAAATTTTCCTCGAAAAAGCTGCGCGCGAACTCGCTATTTGACGGACGCGTTGAAATAGCACGGCGGCAAACCTCGCGCAGGGCCGATTGAATTGCTCCTTCATCGGCAGCGTGCCGAGCCTTGTGCAGAACCTTACAGCTCCTCTGAAACGTCGCGAGTGCAGCCAGGTGATCATCCGCAGCCCAGCTTTCGAGATCCCCCCATCGCACAGGCTCGAGCTGAGTATCCGCGAGCTTGAGCGGGTCGGCATCCTCGGCCGCCGAAGCGCTCGCCGGCGGCAACTGTGCCGACATCCAGAGCACCGCCAAAATTAATGCGGCGACTTTGCTCCGCTGCCGTCCGCCGGCGGCGCAGGTGCCCGGCGCATCCGACCTGCGGCTATTGTCCGGCTTCGGTCGCAACAAGCTTCCAGTTTGGATCCCGTGACGTGACATCTCGAGCAAATGTCCACACGTCGGTGACGTCGCTGACTTTGTCGGGATTGCCTTCGATCACGGCGCCGGATCGGTCGCGGGTGACGGAAACAAGCTGGGACAGGAAGCGGAGCGTTATGTGCGCCATGCGCCCGCGCATTTCCGCCGTGTTGATCTCCGATTTATCGATGGAGACGAAGCGTGTCTCGACCGTTTCCCCCTTGCCCTCGCGTTCGCGTATGGCCGCCTCAAACCCGTCATAGACCTCACGGGAAAGCAAGTTCTTCAAGGTTCGGCGATCGCCTTCGGCAAAAGCCAGCACGATCATTTCATAGGCGGCACGCGAGCCGGTGATGAAATGTTTGGCATCGAACTCCTTGTCCTCGCGGGCAATCGCATCCAGCCCAGTGGCGATGGCCGAGCCCGGCTCAGCAATGCCTTTCCAACGCTCAGCCGGCTCCTGCTCCTGAGACTCGACGGGCTGCGCCGAACTGTCGGCGGCGGTCCGGCCGGGTAGAGTAACGACATTGTCGTTCGTCGCACCGCGGACGTCGCGGGCGGAATACGGGTCATAAGGAGGCCGTTCCCGGCCCGTGCGCTGGCCCAAAACGCTGCGCAGGCGCAGAAAGATGAAGACCGCCAGCGCCAGGAAAATGATGGTGTAGATATCGAACACGTCTTGCACGCTCTCGGCAGCCGTGGCGCCGCGGGATCAGCGGCAAGTCTGCAGATGGGAAAATCTGCGCGGGCAGAGATCGGTTCCCCGCTCTATGTAAGAACCTGCAGGCATCCTTCCAGAGGCTTCCACCGGCTTCTCTGGCGGACCATAAACGATCCGAACCATGGCGCCAACAAGGCTGCGCCAGCACGAGTTTTAGCGATGAAGTTGGTTAAATGGGCGCTGATCGGCCTACTCGTGCTCCCGGCGCTTGAACTCCTCGCTTTTCTTGCTATCGCCGCTTTGATCGGGGCACTTTGGGCGGCGTTGCTGCTCGTGGCGACCTCCTTTTTGGGTATTCGCCTCCTACGGAAGTTCGGAGGCGAAGACCTCGACCGAATCCGGGATGGGGTTGCTTCCACTGGCTTGCAGGCAATACATGTAGAGGATCCCGCCGTCGCTCGCACCATTGGGGCGCTGCTGCTTGCATTACCGGGCTTTATCACGGATGCGCTCGGGGCCGCCTTGTTGATGCCGCCACTGCGCAGGCGAATCGCCGCCGCTCTGATTACGGCTTCGCGTAAGCGTTCCCACCCCGCGCAGAACAAAACCCTCGATCTCACGCCAACCGAATGGAAAGAGGAAAAGCGGGATGGACGAGAAGATGATGACGCTTCAAGGTGAACCGAACGGTGCGAGTGAGCCGCTTGTTCCACCGGATGCCGTGTGTTAGCCAGCGGCAAGGACGGTGGGACACTAGTAAAAGGTAGAACTCGATGGCGACCCCAGGCAATGGCGGTCCGGCGCAGGGCGCAGCCGGGCAGCAGGTTCAGGTGCAACTGAGTGTGCTTGGGCAGTACATCAAGGACTTCTCGTTTGAGAATCCGAATGCGCCGCGGTCTCTCACGCCGACGCAGACGCAGCCTGCCATCAACATTCAGATCAATGTAGGGGTACAACAACTCGCTGAGACAGACTATGAGGTCACGCTGAAGCTTGAGGGCAAAGCGGAGAGCAGCGGCAGTGTCTTGTTTGCTTTTGATCTGACCTTTGCTGGTGTGTTCCGTGTGCAGAATGTCCCGCCGGAAACCTTGCAGCCCCTGGTGATGATCGAGTGTCCGCGCCTGTTGTTCCCTTTCGCCCGCGAGATCGTCGCAACGGCTGTGCGCAATGGCGGCTTCCCGCCGCTGCTGCTCGATCCGGTCGATTTCGTGGCTCTCTACCAGCAGCGTGCCGCACAAGCGCAGGCGCAGGCGCAGACTGCAACGCCTCAGACGAGCTGAACAGTCCGTAGCATCGGAAGCTCAGTGCGCGGGTGACGCGTGAGCGTCGAGGCCAATATACTCATGCCAGATCGCATCTTCGCCGAGCGTTGCAATGAAGCTCACGTGAGCGTCGCGTTCGCTTTCGGAAAGCAGCGGCTGCAGGGGCTGCGGCCGCACAGCTATGCGGGCGACTTGCGCTAACGGGACCCGGAGCGCTCGCGGGTTGTGCAGCACGAGCTGCGCCTGGCGGGCATCGATTAGCTCCAGATACACCTCGGCGAGCAATTCGGCATCGAGCAGCGCGCCGTGCTTGATGCGGCGGGCGCTGTCGATTGCATAGCGCGCACATAGGTCATCAAGACGATTGGGACCCGCCGGATGCTTGCGGCGCGCCAGCAATAACGTATCGATCAGGCGGGTGTAGGAGAGGGTCTGCTTTCCGGTGAGATCGAGTTCGGCGTTCAGGAAGGCAAGGTCGAACATCGCATTGTGAGCGATGAGGGGCGCTTCGCCGAGAAACATGAGCAGTTCGTCGGCGATCTCCGGAAACCGCGGTTTGTCGGCGAGAAACTCGGCCGACAGTCCATGAATCCCGACCGCCTCCGCCGGCACTTCGCGATCCGGATTAAGATAACGATGAAAGAATTGGCCAGTAGGCATGTGATTGACGAGCTCGATACAGCCGACTTCGATGAGCCTGTGCCCTTGCTGGGGGTCCAAGCCCGTCGTTTCAGTATCGATGACGATCTCTCGCATCATTGGCCCAATCGGAAAACCACGAATCAGCGCCGGGCGGGTATTTTATCCATGGCTCTTAGAATCGCACGCACCTGTTCGCGCGCCGCCTCAAATCCTCTGGAAGTGTCCACGACAAAATCGGCGCGCCTCCGTTTTTCAGCGTCCGGGATCTGTTGGGCCAGTATGGCCTCGAGCTTCTCCATGGTCATGCCGGGCCGGTCCAGGACACGCGTCCGCTGCGTTTCCGCGGGTGCGGTGACCACCACCACGGCGTCCACCCGTTCGTCGCCTCCCGTCTCGAAGAGAAGCGGTATGTCGAGAACGACAACTTTGTCGCCGCGCGCCTCCGCCAGCGCGATGAGCTCCTCTTCGGCCGCGCGTACCATGGGATGCACGATGGCTTCGAGTCGCGCCAATGCCGAGGGATGGCCAAGCACGCGGGCAGCAAGCTTTCCGCGGTCCACTCTGCCCCCCGACGTGGTGCCGGGGAATGCCGCTTCGATGGCGGCAACCGCCTCGCCTTCATACAGCCTGTGGACTGCTGCATCGGCGTCGTGCACGGGCGTCCCTTCCTCCGCAAACAACCGCGCGGTGGCCGATTTTCCCATCCCAACGGAACCGGTGAGGCCAAGGATGATCATCGGGCTCGATAGTGCGGCGGTTCTTCAGGCCGCGAGCAGACGTTCCCGGCGCAGAAACTCAAGTAACGGAAGAAGCGGCAGCCCTAAAATGGCGTAGTGATCCCCGTCCACTTTTTCGAAAAGCTGGATCCCGACTTTTTCCAACTGGTATGCGCCCACGGTCTGCGTCACGGCTTCCCTCATCATGTCCAGATACATTTCGAGAAATTCGTCGCTGAATGCACGCACGCGCAGGCGCGCAGTCTGCGCGTGCTCGAAAATGACTCTTCCGTTGCGGGACAGCGTGATGGCACAATGCAGCTCGTGCGTTTGCCCCCGCAATATCTTGAGTTGCTCGCGTGCAGCATCGCGGCTGGCCGGCTTGCTGAATTGCTGATTACCGAGTGCAAGGATCTGGTCGGCTCCCAACACGAATGCACCCTCTATTTTTGGGGCGAGTGCTTTCGTGCGCGCCAACAATTGTGCAGCCCCAGCCACCCCTAGGCCTGGCACACTTTGCTCGACAGTGCGCTCGTCGATGTCCGCAGGCCTCACGATGTGGGGAATACCGGCCGCGAGCAGGATTCGGCTTCGGACCTCGCTGCGTGAGGCGAGCACCAGGGGCTGCTCACTACGCCAGAGACAGTTCATTCAAGCGGCTGCCGGCGCCGATCCGCGAGCAGACTGAGAACCGCAGCGGCAGTTTCCTCGATCGATCGCCGCGTCACATCAATGCTAGGCCAATTGTGCCGCGCGCACAGTTTTCTGGAAAACGCAACCTCCTCCGCCACCGCTTTGCGGTCGATGTACTGATCGTCATCATGATGCGCCTTTAGGCCCAGCAGACGGTTCTGTCTGATCTGTACAATACGTTCGGGGCTGGCATAGAGACCTACTACGAGGGGCTGCGACAGTTCCTCGACGTGACGGGACAAAGGAATCCCAGGTACGAGCGGCACATTGCCGGTTTTTATGCCGCGGTTCGCGAGATAAATCGAGGTTGGCGTCTTCGAAGTACGCGACACGCCGACGAGGACCACATCCGCATCCTGCAGTCCCTCGAGATGCTGGCCATCGTCGTGCAACATCGTGAAGTTGAGTGCATCGATGCGCTTGAAATACTCCGCATTGAGCACATGCTGCGCCCCAATACGGTGTGAGGTCTCGGTTCCGAGATAGGACTGGAGGAGCTGCAGCACGGGCCCGAGGATAGACAGACTGGGAAGGCCGAGTTCGCGGCACCGATTCTCGAGCCGCTGCACCAACTCTTCCTCGAGCAGCGTGTAGAGTACAATGCCGGGCGACTCTTCGATCTCGTCCAGCACCCGGTCAAGCTGCTTCTGCGTCCGTACTAACGGATATACATGTTCAACGGGGAAAATCTTTGTGTATTGGGCGGTTGCTGCCCGCGCTACCGTAGTAAGCGTCTCTCCGGTTGCATCCGAGACAAGGTGCAGATGGAAATAGCTGCTGGCACGATGCGGCATGAATAAACGCAGTATACAATGTGAATCAGTGGGGAGCGGCGATACCCCTTTGTATGCGCTGCCTCACGGCCTATCCAGGGGTCGAAAAACAATCCACAGTCCACGCTTGGGGAGGGAATTTTATTCCAATCCACTCTTTTTAGCGCAATGTGAATCGTCCGTGGATATTGTACCGCAAGGAGCGGCTAAGACATCGTTGCAGGCTCGATTTAGCACCAATGCCGCCGTTCAATTGAATCGTCCACAGCAAGTTTTCAATTCGACACACCTGGATGAGAGGTGAACTACCAGTTTATGAGTCCACGCAGCACTTATAAAAGAAGTAACAGATTCTTAGAAAGATCTTCTTGTAAGAATCGCCGGATCAGGGCACGTCATGAATAAACCCGTCCTTGATGTCCTCGCTGGCCGTATTTGTAATCCTCCGCCAGTATGGATCATGCGCCAGGCTGGTCGTTATCTGCCGGAGTACCGACGTGCTCGAGAACAGGCTGGGGATTTTTTGAAGCTTTGCTTGACACCCGACCTCGCCGCTGAAGTGACGCTGCAGCCGGTGAGGAGATTCGGCTTCGATGCGGCGATCTTGTTTTCGGACATTCTGCTTGTGCCGTTTGCACTGGGCCAGGCGGTCTCGTTCATCGAGGGTGAAGGTCCGCGCCTTGCGCCGATTGCAGACCGGAAAGCTTTGCGTAGCCTCAAATCCGAACCTGATCAGAACATATTTCAGCCGGTCTACGAGACAGTCGGACGCGTAAGGCAACAGCTGGATGACAACGCAACGTTGTTAGGATTCTGTGGAGCGCCATGGACAGTGGCCACTTATATGGTGGGTGGTGGTGGTAGCATGGATCAGGCGCCTGCACGGCTGTTTGCTTACCGTGATCCTGAGATGTTTGCGGCGTTGATTGATCTCCTGGTGGAAGCCTCGGCCTCACATCTGATACGCCAGCTGCGGGCGGGAGCCGATGCTGTACAGATCTTTGACAGCTGGGCTGGGATTCTGCCGCCGACTGAGTTTTACCGCTGGTGCATCGAGCCGACACGACGCTTGGTTGCGAATGTACGGCAGTCGGTTCCAGATGCGCGTATCATAGGATTTCCTCGCGGAGCTGGCGTTTCTTTGTTTGATTACGTGGAGAACATGCCGGTCGATGCTGTAGGCCTCGACTGGACAATGGACATGCATGTTGTGCGAGAAAAAGTGCGGCCTGGTCTGCCGTTACAAGGCAAGCTCGATCCAATAGTATTGCTGGCCGGCGGGGCGGCGCTCGACCGCGCTGTAGATGAAAATCTTGCCGACTTTGCCGGGCGGCCTTTTATCTTCAATCTCGGGCACGGCATTCTTCCCCAAACTCCTGTTGCCCACGTCGAGCAGATGCTTGCGCGAATACGTGCAAGCTGAGCAGCCCGGCGCAAAGTAGCTGTTGTGCGCGCATGTACGATTGGCTCAAGGCGTTCCACATCATCGCGGTTATCGCTTGGATGGCGGGAATGCTCTATCTGCCGCGGCTTTTCGTTTATCACTGCGGCGCACCCGCAGGATCGGATCTGTCCGAAACCTTGAAAGTGATGGAGCGGCGGCTTCTTAAGATCATCATCAACCCTGCCATGGTAATGACCTGGATTTTCGGGCTGTGGCTTGGATTGTCCGCCGGCTGGTTCTCGTCGGGATGGCTGTGGGTCAAGCTTGCTTTGGCGCTGGCGCTCTCCGCGGTGCACGGTTTTTTTGTGCGTTGGGTGCGTGACTTCCAGCGCGACCAGAATCGTAACTCCGATAAATTATATAGAGTTATCAATGAAGTACCGACATTACTCATGATAGCGATTGTGATCCTCGCTGTGGTGAAGCCCTTTTGAGGAAGGCAGTGGCTGATCAGAGGCTAATCGACCACTTGCAGCCGGAACGTTCTTTTCATATCTTCGGTTTATCTCCCCCAAAGCAGGCAGATGCAGCCAGTGCCGGCCCGTAGATGGGACTGCTCGTTGCATCGGGCCCAAAGCCCTGATCTGCAATTTTTCCTTCCTCCCAGGTCGGCAAATTTTTCCATCCGATCCCTCCACAGGACTACCCGCATGCGGGAAATGAAACTTCAAGACCTCAAAACCAAGACGCCGGCCGAACTCGTATCGCTCGCCGAGCAGCTGGAAGTCGAAAATGCCAGCACGATGCGCAAACAGGAGCTGATGTTCGGCATCCTCAAGCAGCTTTCCATGCGCGAGACCGACATCGTCGGCGAGGGCGTCGTCGAGGTTCTTTCCGATGGCTTCGGCTTTCTGCGCTCGCCGGAAGCCAATTACCTGCCGGGACCCGACGACATCTACGTCTCTCCCTCGCAGATTCGGCGCTTCGGGCTGCGCACCGGCGACACGATCGATGGCCATATCCGCTCTCCCAAGGAAGGCGAGCGATATTTCGCGTTGCTCAAGGTCAACACCATCAATTTTGAAGATCCGGAGAAGGCGCGTCACAAGGTCAATTTCGACAATCTCACGCCGCTTTATCCGGAAGAGCGGCTGCACATGGAGCACGACGACGCAACCAAGAAAGACCTTTCCGCGCGCGTCATCGATATCGTGGCGCCGATCGGCAAGGGACAACGGGCGCTCATTGTTTCTCCCCCGCGCACGGGCAAGACCGTGCTCTTGCAGAACATCGCGCACTCGATCACCGCAAATCATCCGGAATGCTATCTGATCGTTCTGCTGATCGATGAGCGGCCCGAGGAAGTCACCGACATGCAGCGCTCGGTGAAAGGCGAGGTCATCTCTTCGACGTTCGACGAGCCGGCATCACTCCACGTGCAGGTTGCCGAGATGGTGATCGAAAAGGCGAAGCGGCTCGTCGAGCACAGCCGCGACGTCGTCATCCTGCTCGATTCGATTACGCGGCTTGGTCGCGCTTACAACACCGTGGTTCCGTCCTCCGGCAAGGTGCTCACGGGCGGCGTCGATGCCAACGCGCTGCAAAGACCAAAGCGCTTCTTTGGAGCCGCGCGCAACATCGAGGAAGGCGGCTCGCTGACAATCATCGCCACGGCACTGATAGATACCGGCAGCCGCATGGATGAGGTCATCTTCGAAGAGTTCAAAGGGACCGGCAATTCGGAAATCATTCTCGACCGCAAAGTGGCCGACAAACGCACGTTTCCCGCCATCGACATTACCCGCTCCGGCACGCGCAAAGAGGAGCTGCTCACGCCGCCCGATCAGCTCAAGAAGATGTACATCCTGCGGCGCATCCTCAATCCTATGGGCACGATGGATGCGATCGACTTTCTCCTCGACAAGCTGCGCAACACGAAGGGCAACGCCGATTTCTTCGAATCCATGAACGCGTGATCGCGTTCTGAAGGGAGCGCTTAGCGCCGCATTGTCTCGACCGCATCGGCGAGCGCTTGCGGGCTCGTCACCGGTAACGAGCAAGTTTCACCAACGCAGACGAAAGCCGCGCCTCCTGCTGCAGCTTGCATCTTTTCGCGGGCGGGATGGGTGCCTGAGAGCGCATCCGAGCCGCGCAATACGACGCGATCGAGGAAGGGAAGCTTGCGAGCAGCAGCAAGGAGCTCGTCGGCTTTTTCATCATTCCCCGTCACGACGATTTCAGCTGCGCGAAGCCGAAGGTCAATCGCGTTAAGGAGGGCGAGATGGCCGAACAGGTTATCCCCCCCGCGCGACAGGGTGCCCTCAAAAAGACGATCGGCCTGATCGCGCCAATCGTGATGGCCGGTGAGGATCGCGATACGAACGAGGTTGCGCGCTGCAATCGCGTTGGCATTCGGCGTTGCATCGTCTGTGGTGGCACTCGGCCGGACCACGAGATCACGCGCGTCATCCGACGTAAGATAATAACCGCCGATCTCTCTGTTCGCGTAATGGCGGTCGAGAGTCGCCTGCCACGTCTCTGCGCGCTCAAGATAGCCAGCCTCGCCCGTTGCCTCGTAGAGCGACAGTGCGGCTGCCGTCATTGCTGCGTGATCGGAGGCAAGGCCGGGGAGAAGCAGTTTTCCAGCGCGCCAGGAATGGCCGAGCCTGTCGCCTTTGGACATGCGCGCATCGATAAACAGGAAGGCGCGCGCTGCCATCTCAATCCACTCATGGTGATCGAACAGAAGGCCGGCATTCACGAGCCCCTCGATCATCAGCCCGTTCCAGTCGGCGAGCACCTTGTCATCGAGACCGGGACGAACCCGCCGCGCGCGCGCCATGAGCAGTTTTTCCCGCATGTCGGCGAGGCGCTGCTCGTCCTCCATGCTGCGCGGTAAGTGTTTCAGTCTATTGAGAATGGTGTGTCCTTCGAAATTTCCCGCGTCGGTCACGTCGTAGTGCTCGGCAAAAAAGGCCGCGCCCTCCTTGCCCAAACTCTCCTCGATCTCGACGAGCCCCCACACATAGAACTTGCCTTCCTCGCCTTCGGAGTCGGCATCGAGCGAGGCGCAGAACGCGCCCTCTGGCGTGATCATCTCGCGCTCGAGCCAACCGACCGTCTCCTCGGCGCGAGTCTTGAACAGCGCATTGCCGGAGCGCGTGTATGCGAGCGCAAGCAACGGCAGCAGGAGCGCATTGTCGTAGAGCATCTTTTCGAAGTGAGGCACGAACCAGCACTCGTCGACGGAATAGCGGGAAAATCCGCCTCCCAGGTGATCGTAGATGCCGCCCTCGCACATGCGCGCGAGCGCAAGCTCCACAATTGCGAAATAGCGCTCGTCATTCATGCGCCTGCCCGCCCGCCACAGGAATTCCAGCATCATCGGCTGCGGGAATTTCGGAGCGCCGCGCATTCCGCCGTGCACGGGATCCATAAGCCCTGCGAACTGCCCGGCAGTACGGTCAAGCTCCGCGGCGCCGATGACGGTTTTGCCGGGCGGGCGCGCGTGCTCGGCAAGGCGCGCCATCAGTGCGGACCGATTCTGCTCGATACTCTGGGGCTCGTCGCGAAAAATGCGCGCAACCTCGCGCAGCACTTCGACAAATGCGGGTTTGCCGTAGCGCGCGGTGTTGGGAAAATAGGTGCCGCCCCAGAATGGCTCGCCGCTCGGCGTGAGAAACATTGTGAGGGGCCAGCCGCCGTGCTCGCCAAGATGGTGCAGCGCGGACATGTAGATTTGATCGATATCGGGGCGCTCTTCCCGATCGACCTTGATGTTCAGGAAAAGCTCGTTCATGACGCGCGCAGTTGCTTCGTCCTCGAAGCTTTCGTGCGCCATGACGTGGCACCAATGGCAAGCGGCGTATCCGACTGACAACAGGATCGGCTTTTTCGACACCTTTGCTTGCGCCAGCGCCTCGGTCCCCCAAGGCCACCAGTCCACGGGATTGTGTTTGTGCTGCAGGAGATACGGGCTTGTCTCGCCAGCGAGACGATTTTCCCGCGATGGGGTTTCCGCAATGGACATATTGCCTCGCAGGCCTTCAGTTTGGCCGCTCGATCAGCACCCTCGCAACGGGCTTACATCGCAACGTGCCAAGGACTTATCCGTTCGGACGCGGATAGAAAAGCGCGCAGCAAGGCTTCGCTGAATGGCCGATAATCGCGACACCATTTTTGCGCTGTCGTCCGGCCGTCCCCCGGCGGCTATTGCTGTTCTGCGCATATCGGGTCCGCGTGCTGGCCCCGCGCTCGATTCTCTGAGCGGTCGCATGCCGAGGCCGCGCGAGGCGAAGCTCGTCCGCGTGCGCGATCCGGAAACCGGCGAAGTCATCGACGAGGCGCTCGCGCTGTGGTTCCCAGCTCCCCACAGCGAAACCGGCGAGGATGTTGCCGAACTGCAGGTGCATGGGGGCAGGGCGATCATTGCTGCGGTCCTCGCCGCGCTCGGCAAAATTTCCGGTTTGCGCCCTGCAGAGCGCGGGGAGTTCACGCGCCGCGCATTTGAAAACGGCCGCATGGATCTCACCGCCGCGGAAGGGCTCGCGGATCTGGTGGCGGCAGAGACGCAAGCCCAGCGCCGCCAAGCCTTCCAGCACATGAAGGGGCTGCTTGGCCAACGCGCCGGGACGTGGCGGGAGCGCTTGCTTGCAGCGCTCGCATTGGTGGAGGCGGGGATCGATTTCCCCGACGAAGCGGACGTGCCTCAACAACAGATCGAAAAACAGACCTTGGGCATCGTCGGGGCGCTCGCTGAGGAAATCAGCGAGGCCCTGGGAGCAAAAGGAGAGCAGCTCCGTGAGGGGTTTCGTGTCGTCATCGCGGGGCCGCCAAATGCGGGGAAATCGACGTTGTTCAATCGGCTGGCCCGGCGGGATGCGGCCATTGTATCTCCATATCCCGGTACCACTCGCGATGTGCTTGAAATACACCTCGATTTGGACGGCTATCCGGTAACGGTCCTGGACACCGCGGGCATTCGGCCAAGCAAAGATCCCATCGAGCAGGAGGGAGTGCGGCGCGCCACCGAGCAGGCCCGCAATGCGGACCTGGTGCTCTGGATTTCCGATGCCACAGATGCCGACGCGCTGCGGCGCCGGCAAGAATTTCTGGTTTCAAGCAAGGCGGTCGTGTGGACCGTCGTCAACAAGATGGACCTGGTCACGGACCGGACCGCAACGCAAGCGCTGTTCCACGGGTGCGAACCCGTCTTCTTCGTTTCGAGCGCCACTGGCCATGGGGTGGACGAGCTCCTGGAATCAATCGGCCAGTTTGTGGAAAGGAATTTCTCCCTCGAGCCTGCCCTGGTGACGCGTCAGCGTCACCGCACGCACTTGCAGGAGACTCTTTCTGCGCTGATCGAGGCGCAGAAAGTCGTCCGAACCGGGCACGATGAGCTCTTCGCCGAGCATCTGCGGCTTGCGGCCCAAGCACTGGGCAAGCTTTTGGGGCGTGTCGATGTCGAGGACGTGCTGGATGTGATTTTTCGAGAGTTTTGCATTGGGAAATAGTTTCGGCCGGGCCAGAGAAGGTCCGTTTCACCTGAAACATTGAGATAGCGCAAGCGCGCCTCTAAATAGCGTCGCGGAGAATTCGAAGTGCAAAACCGATTCGACGTGATCGTCATCGGCGGCGGACATGCAGGCTGCGAGGCGGCCGCGGCCAGCGCGCGCATGGGTGCGCGTGCGGCTCTCGTTACGCATCGCTTCGCCACGGTGGGCGCAATGTCGTGCAACCCCGCCATCGGGGGGCTCGGCAAGGGGCATCTCGTCCGGGAAATCGATGCCCTCGATGGATTGATGGGGAGGGCGGCCGACCTGGCGGGTATCCAGTTTCGTGTATTGAACCGCCGCAAAGGACCGGCCGTACGTGGTCCACGGGCGCAAGCGGATCGAAGGCTTTACGCGGCAGCCATGCAGTCGGCCATGCGCGACATTCCTGGTCTTTCGGTGATCGAGGGCGAGGCAAGCGATCTCATCATCAAGCATGGGAGAGCGGCTGGAATAACACTGGCCGATGGACGAATCCTCCCCGCGGGCGCGGTCGTCATCACGACCGGGACCTTTTTGCGCGGCCTGATCCACATCGGTGAACGGCAGATTCCGGCAGGACGCGTCGGCGAGGCCCCCACCATTGCACTGGCATCAACGCTGGAGCGGCTTGGCCTGGCGATGGGTCGGCTGAAGACCGGAACGCCGCCCCGCCTGGACGGCCGGACCATCGACTGGAGCTCGGTCGAGATGCAGCCGGGCGATGAGCCGCCGGAGCCCTTTTCGGTGCTGACCGAAGCGATCACCAATCGCCAAATCCAATGCGGCATCACGCGCACAAATCCGGCCACGCACGAGATCATCAGACGCAATGTTCGCCGTTCGCCTATGTATTCGGGGCAGATTGCGAGCCGTGGGCCGCGGTATTGTCCTTCCATCGAAGACAAGATCGTGCGCTTCGGTGAGCGGGATGGTCATCAGATCTTCCTCGAGCCAGAAGGGCTCGACGACGATACGGTCTATCCAAACGGTATCTCCACCTCGCTGCCGGAGGAGGTGCAGCTCGCGCTGATCTCGACGATCCCAGGGCTTGAGCGCGCGCGCATCGTCCGGCTGGGCTATGCGATTGAATATGATCACGTGGATCCGCGGGAGCTTGAGCCCACGCTGCAAACCAAGCGCCTGCCCGGTCTGTTTCTGGCGGGCCAGATCAATGGAACAACGGGTTATGAGGAGGCGGCAGCCCAAGGCCTGGTAGCTGGGTTGAACGCCGCCGCGCAGGCGGGCGGGGGCGGAAGGATCATCTTCGATCGCGCCGAGGCCTATCTGGGCGTCATGATCGATGATCTCGTCACGCGGGGCATCAGCGAGCCATACCGCATGTTCACCTCGCGGGCGGAGTACAGGCTTACGCTTCGCGCGGACAACGCGGACCAACGCCTGACGCCGAAGGGCATCGCGATCGGGTGCGTCGGACCCGCCCGGCGGCGGCATCATGCGGCAAAAATCACGACTCTCGAGGCCGCGCGCGCGGCGGCAGATTCGCTGTCGCTGACGCCCAGCGAAGCGAGCCGGCATGGCCTCGAGCTCAACAAGGACGGCCGCCGGCGCACCGCGTTTGAGCTCCTTTCGCATTCGGACATCGGGATTGAGCAGCTTGCACGGATCTGGCCGGCTTTGGCCGGCATCCCGCCGGCAATTGCCCGGCAGCTTGAGATCGACGCCAAATACGACGTTTATCTCTCGCGCCAAGCGGCGGATATCGCGGCGTATCGGCGGGATGAAAACCTCGAGCTTCCCTCCGATCTCGATTATACAGTCTTGCGGGGGCTCTCCAACGAGGTGGTGCAGAAGCTGCAGGCTGTGCGGCCGCGCACAATCGGCCAAGCTTTGCGAATCGACGGTATTACGCCGGCTGCGGTGACGCTCCTGCTGGCGCACCTCCACCGCAGGCGTGCTTCGCCGGCAAAAGCGCGGGCAAGCTAAATTATCGAGCTCGATCTTTCAGGCAATCGAGCGGAAGCGCTGGCGCTCACCCCTGTTTCACGTGAAACAGCAGAACGGCTCGACCGATTCGTAGACCTGTTTCTTCGTTGGCAGGACCGGACGGGGCTTGTTGCATCATCCACGGTGCCCGAACTGTGGACGCGCCATGTCGCGGATTCCCTGCAACTTCTGGATTTGGCGCCGAAGGCGCGCGTCTGGGTGGATGTCGGTTCCGGTGGCGGATTTCCGGGATTCGTCATTGCATGCGCGCTTGCGGACGACCCGGGCGCGGCCGTGCATCTCGTCGAGAGCAACGTGAAAAAGGCCGCATTTCTGCGCGAGGCTCAACGGGTCACGGGCGCGCCGGCCACCATTCACTGCACGCGCGTTGAAGCCTTGTCGCTCTCACCTGAACGTGTGGACGTCGTTTGCGCGCGCGCCGTAGCGCCACTTGGGTCATTGCTGGACCTGTGTTTCCCTCTGATGCAGCAAACAAAAGCGCTGGGGCTCTTTCCCAAAGGCCAGAATGCCGAAACGGAATTAGAACAGGCGGCGCAGGCTTGGGGTATGCGCTCGAACCTGGTGAAAAGTCGCACGAATCCTAAAGCAAGCATCGTGGTGATCCGTGATTTGCAGCCAAAACCGAAATAAGATCTCCGTCCTGATTCGGCTGGTGCACTTGGGCTAGAACGAACAGTGAACGAAGACTCATTCGGTCTCGAACAGCGAACGACCATCCCGAACCCGCCGCCGCCGCGGGTCCTCGCGATTGCCAATCAGAAGGGCGGTGTCGGCAAGACCACGACGGCGATCAATGTGGGCACCGCGCTCGCCGCCGTCGGCGAGCATGTGCTCATCGTCGACCTCGATCCGCAGGGCAATGCGTCGACCGGCCTTGGCATTGATCGGGGCAGCCGCAGCCGTTCCATGTCCGACGTGCTCGCTGGCGACCTGCCGTTGCAGCAGGCGGTGCTCACCACGGCCGTGCCGCGCCTGTCGCTTGCGCCCTCCACCATCGACCTCTCCGGTTTTGAGGTTCAGGCGAGCCATGACCGCGAGCGTGCGCTGCGCCTGCGCAAGGCGCTGGAGCCCTTGCGCAGTCCGCCGCCCGGACACGATGCGTTCAGCTACGTTCTGATCGATTGCCCGCCGTCGCTCAATCTCCTCACCATCAACGCCATGGCGGCCGCCGACGCGGTGCTCGTGCCGCTGCAATGCGAATTCTTTGCACTCGAAGGATTGTCGCAGCTGTTGCAGACCGTGGAGAGCGTGCGATCCGCGCTCAACCCCGATCTCGCCCTGCATGGGATCGTGCTCACGATGCACGATGCGCGCAACAATCTCTCCAACCAGGTGATCGCGGACGTGCGCCAGAACAGCGGACAAAAAGTTTACGACACGGTCATTCCGCGCAACGTGCGCGTGTCCGAAGCGCCGTCTTACGGCAAACCGGTGCTGGTCTACGATCTCAAATGCGTAGGCAGCGAAGCCTATTTGCGCCTCGCAACGGAAATCATTCAACGCGAGAAAGAGCTGATCGCGATGACGACTCCATCTCCATCTCCTGCGTCGGACCAGGAGATGCGCCAGCGCGCGGGTTAGCTCGATGTTAGATGGGGAAACACATGGTGGATGAAAATCGATCGCGACTAGGCCGCGGGCTTGCCGTGCTCATGGGAGATGCGGTCACTGAAAATCAAACGCCGCCAGAGCGCCCGCGTCATCCGCGCCGGATACCGATCGAGTTCTTGCGCCCCAATCCGCGCAATCCGCGACGCAACTTTTCGGATATCGAGCTCGATGAACTCGCTGCGTCCATCAAAGCACGCGGCATTATCCAGCCCGTTGTCGTGCGCCCGCTCGGTGCTGCAAAGGACGCGTACGAAATCATCGCCGGCGAACGGCGCTGGCGCGCGGCCCAGCGCGCAGGCCTGCACGACATTCCCGTCACCCTGCTCGAAGCGACTGATGCGGAAGCGCTCGAGCTCGCCATCATCGAGAATGTTCAGCGCGCCGATCTCAACCCTCTCGAAGAGGCGGGCGGATATGAAAAGCTCGCGAGCCAATACCAGCGCACCCATGAAGATATTGCGCGCATGGTGGGAAAAAGTCGCACGCATATAACAAACACGCTGCGCCTGCTGAAGCTGCCGGAACCGGTGAGAGCCTACATTGAGGCGGGCAAGATTTCGGCCGGCGCCGCGCGCATGCTGGTTTCGGCTGCCGATCCGGAAGAAATGGCGCGCGAGATCGTCGATCGCGGTCTCAACGTGCGGCAGGTGGAAGCGCTGGCCAAGGATCGCGCGCAGCACACCGGTAAACGGCCAAAAAAGCGCGGCCTGAAAAATGCGGATACGTTGGCGCTCGAGCGGCGCTTGTCGGATATGCTGGGACTGACGGTAACTATCGACGCGCGCGGCAGAGGAGGGGTGTTGCAGATACGCTATCGCACCCTCGAGCAGCTCGACGACGTGCTGCGCCGGCTCGAGACCTGATCACGCGCGCTATCTGAAAAGTAGGGTGTGCAAAGCGCGCTTTTGCGCGCGAGCGCACGTGTATTTTCTGATCTGCCGCGTGGGCACGGCGCGTGCGATCAGCTCACACTCTATGTGTGATGCGTTTCCGCGCGCCTTTGCCCACCCTACGCGCGCTTTCTCGCCTGCAGCGCCAGTTCGAGGAGCGCTCGCTCGCTCGTCACCTCGGCGATTGCCGATTGCTGGCGCGTTTGCAGCGCAGCCTGCGCAAGGCGCGTCATGGCACGCTCGAGGCGCGCCGACGTCCAGGAGTTCAGCGCTTTTTCGACCGTCGGGCGACGGCTGAAATGCAGGAAAGGTTGCATCGCGGAAGCTGCGTCGCCGACCGACATTCCCCGCTCGACGGCAAGTCTTGCTCTGTGCAGCTGAAAGATCTGGCGCAACGCAGCTGACATGATCGTGCTCGCGGCGGTGCCCGCCGTGCGCACTTTCGCCAATTGCGTCTCCAGCTCGCCCGGCTCGCCTGCAAAAGCTGCATCCATCACCGCGTCGAGCGCAAGCGCCGAAGCGTCAGCGACCACTTCGATCACATCCTCGACTTCGACCTGGCCCTTGCCGCGGGCAAACAAAGCGAGCTTTTCGATCTCATGTCGGGAGGCTAATCGATCGCCACCGAGGAGCGGCAACAGTGCGGCGCGGGCTTGCGGGGAAATGGAAAGTCCGTGTTTGCGCATTTCACCATCAATGAGACGCGAGAGGTCGCGCTCGCCATCCGGATAACATGGCAATGCCACTGCGGCTTTTGCCTTCTCGCAAACGGTGCGCAACGGCGCGTTGCGCCGCAGATCTCCCGCCTGGATGACCACGCGCGTGTTCTCCGGAAGGGAGGCGAGCAGAGCCTCGACGGCGGGGGCAAAATTTTGTGCGCCGGCCTTTACCCACACTGCCCGGCGTCCTCCAAACAGCGGAATTGTATTTGCCTCTTCACTCAGACGTCCGGGGTCGCGCGCGAGCGCGTCACCGTCGAGCCGC
Source organism: Xanthobacteraceae bacterium (assembly GCA_040510075.1). Taxonomy (GTDB): domain Bacteria; phylum Pseudomonadota; class Alphaproteobacteria; order Rhizobiales; family Xanthobacteraceae; genus VAZQ01. Next base: position 25,977 of record JBEVJT010000051.1, read on the forward strand.
GCGAGCTGAAACGGATCGGCCGGATCCTCTACGGAGGTTTCAATGAGCGCTTCGACGCGCTCGGCAACGAGCCCTGCATCGGTGCCGTAGACCAGAACGACCGGTTTGGTCGAATCAGGCCGCACGACGAATCGTTCGGCCTCAGCGGTTTTCAGCGCCACCATGCTATTCCTCGACCGTCATTCCGGCCGAGGCCCGCAGGGCCGAGAGCCGGAATCCATAACCACAGGCCTGGGGTTATGGATTCCGGGCTCGCCGCTCCGCTTTGCTGCGCGGCGCCCCGGAATGACGCTACGTACCGGCAATGAAATAGGAGGCCAGACGGTTGCGGATGTTTTCGGCAATCACCTTGGCGGCGCGCGATTCCGCGTCGCGCAGGCCACGCAAGCGCGCGAAGCGCTGCTGCTGGCCCGGGATGTCATAGGACACGCGCGAGAATGTCTGTCCGGTTACGACGATGCGGCCGGTTGCAACCTCGGTGAGCGTGTAGGTCGCGGTCAGTCCGTAGTTCTCGATATCAGGTCGCGACGTATTGATGTCCACGATGACCGAGGTGCGCGTGGAGCTGATTGCAATCTTGAGCCGATGCATGGGCAGGCCCTGTGCCTCACCGCCGGTGAAATCGAACAAAAGCGCGTTGCGCACCTCCACCGCCAGCCGCGCCTCGTCGGTCCCCTTGGGGGCATCGATCTGCTGCACGTCCACGGCGCTGAACTGCTCGCGCAGCATTGGCTGGTTGGTCATGGACCGCTCGCCGTAGAGCGGCATGAAGCACGCAGTCGCGAGTGAAGTAAGCGCGAGCGCGGCGGCGAGGCGCAGCAATCGGTCAGGCAACCACATTCACGATCCTTTGCGGCACCACGATCACCTTTTTGGGCGGCTTGCCGCCAAGTGCCCGTTTCACCGCTTCCAGCGCGAGGACGGCGTCTTCGATCTCGCTTGTTGCCGCATTGCGCCCCACGGTGACGTCCCCGCGCTTCTTGCCATTGATTTGGACCGGAAGTGTGATGCTGTCCTCGATCAGAAGTTCGGGCTCGAGTATGGGCCAAGCCTCTGACGCAACTAGCGTTTCATGGCCCAGCGCAGCCCAGCACTCCTCCGCCAGATGCGGCATCATGGGGTGGAAAAGCCGCACCAGGATGTCGGCTGCTTCCGCCGCAGCCCAGCGATAGTCGGGCGGCGGCTCGGTTTCGAGCTCGGCGAGGGAAGCCTGGAAGGCGTTGGCGAACTCGTAGATCTGCGCGATGGCGACGTTGAAGCGCAGCCGCTCGATGTCCTCGGTAACTCGTGCAAGCGCCCGGTGCGCCGCCTTGCGCAGGCCAATCGCCGGAGCCGCGAAGGTGGCCGGGCGATCGGCAGGCGCGCCTTTCGCTGCCTGCGCCGCGTCATGCACCAGGCGCCAGATGCGTTGCACGAAGCGGCCCGCGCCCTGCACGCCTTCCTCGGTCCAGATCACGTCCCGGTCCGGCGGCGAATCGGACAACATGAACCAACGCGCCGTGTCGGCGCCGTAGCTCGCGATGATGTCGTCTGGATCGACGGTGTTCCGTTTCGACTTCGACATCTTCTCGATCGAGCCAATCTCGATGGGCTCGCCCGTCGAGATCAGGCGCGCGCTGCGCTCCCGCCCCATGCCTTCGATCTTGACCTCTGCGGGTTCGACCCATTCGCCGTCTGGCGCGCGGTAGGTCTCGTGCACGACCATGCCTTGCGTAAACAGCCCGGCAAACGGCTCGTCGAGACCGGCATGTCCGGTCATGCGCATGGCCCGGGTGAAGAACCGGCTGTACAGCAAGTGGAGAATCGCATGCTCGATGCCGCCGATATACTGATCGACAGGCAGCCAATGATCGACCTCTGCGCGGTCGGTGGGCGCCGTCTCGATCCACGGATCGGTGAACCGGGCAAAGTACCAGGACGAATCGACGAATGTGTCCATGGTGTCGGTCTCGCGCCGCGCGGGGCGACCGCATTTCGGGCAAGACACATGCTTCCACGTCGGGTGGCGCTCGAGCGGATTGCCCGGCCGTTCGAAATCGACATCCTGCGGAAGCTTGACCGGCAAGTCCTCGTACGGAACGGGCACGACGCCACAGCCCTCGCAATGAATGACCGGAATGGGACAGCCCCAGTAGCGCTGGCGCGAGATGCCCCAGTCGCGCAGGCGGAAGTTGACCTGGCGCCGCGCAACCGGGCGGTTGCCGCGTGATTGCGTCTCAAGGAGAATCGCGACTTCTTCCTTCGCCTGCTCGATCGTCACGCCGTCGAGAAAGCGCGAATTGATCATGCGCCCGTCGCCGTCATATGCGCTGTCCGTGATCACGAACGTCTTCGGATCCTGATCTGGCGGGCAGACGACGGGTGTAACGCCGAGCCGATATTTGTTGGCGAATTCAAGATCGCGTTGGTCGTGCGCCGGACAGCCGAAAATTGCGCCGGTGCCGTATTCCATAACGACGAAGTTCGCCACATAGACCGGAAGCTTCCAGTTCGGATCGAACGGGTGCACCGCGCGCATGCCGGTTGCGAATCCCTTCTTCTCGGCCGTGTCGATCACCTCCTGCGCGGTACCGTGGCGCTTGCATTCGGCAATGAACGCAGCGAGCGCGGGATTATGTGCGGCAGCTGCGGTGGCGAGCGGATGATCCGGTGAGAGCGCCATGAATTTCGCGCCGAACAACGTGTCGTGTCGCGTGGTGAAGACTTCGAGCTCGTCCTCTCCATTCGGCGTCATTGCAGGGTCGAGCGCGAACCGAACGAGAAGCCCCTCGGAGCGACCGATCCAGTTGCGCTGCATGATGCGCACCTTCTCCGGCCAACGTTCGAGCCGGTCGAGCGAGACCAGCAGGTCTTCGGAGAATTTGCTGATCCCGAAGTACCACTGCATCATTTCGCGTTGCTCGACCACGGCGCCGGAGCGCCAACCGCGGCCATCGATCACCTGCTCGTTGGCGAGTACCGTCTGATCGATCGGGTCCCAGTTCACCTTGCCGAGTTTGCGTTCGACGAGGCCCGCGCGCAGAAAATCCAAAAACATTCTCTGCTGGTGTTTGTAGTAGCCGGGCTCGCACGTCGCGATCTCCCGCCGCCAGTCGATGGAAAGCCCCATGGACTTGAGTTGCGCGCGCATGGCCGCGATGTTCTGATGCGTCCAGGCGGAGGGATGCACCTTGCGCTCCATGGCGGCGTTTTCCGCCGGCATGCCGAATGCATCCCACCCCATCGGGTGCAGCACATTGAGTCCGGCGGCGCGCTTGAACCGCGCAACCACATCCCCCATGGCGTAATTGCGCACATGCCCCATATGAATGCGCCCCGACGGGTAGGGGAACATTTCCAGCACGTAGTATTTGGGGCGCGGATCCGCGTTCGGGGTCTCGAAGATGCCGCGCTCTTCCCACTTCTTTTGCCAACGGGGCTCCGCCTCGCGGGCGTTGTAACGCTCGATAGCCATCGAATTCTCTTATGCCTGGCAAACGTTTACGAACGGCTCTAGGCCAAGGCAAGGCGCCGTGGTCAACCGCGTCGAATTCCAGCGCAAGGAGCGGAGTGCCTGCGATCGGATCCATTTGTAGATTGCTCCTCAGTGATCGGCATTCGGTTGCATACTGACGGAGCATGACGATGTTATCTTCAAGCATCATGAGCAGAACGCGCGCATCCACCCCCTTCCGTACAGACCAGGACCGCTGGGACGCCTTGTGCCGGCGCGATCCCGCGGCCGATGGCGCGTTCTATTACGCGGTGCGCACCACCGGCGTGTATTGCCGCCCCTCCTGCGTGGCGCGGCTGCCGCGGCGGGAGAACGTCTCGTTTTACGCCACCTGCGCGGATGCAGAGCGCCAGGGCTGGCGCCCATGCAAGCGTTGCCGGCCCGGCGAGCCGTCACTGCATGAACGGCAGGCGGCCGCCGTGCGCGAGGCCTGCCGCCGCATCGAGCAGGCCGAGGAAGTGCCCAGCCTTGCTGCGCTGGCGCAATCGGCCCGGATGAGCCCTTACCACTTCCACCGCATCTTCAAGGCGGCGTGCGGAGTGACGCCGAAAGGTTACGCGGAGGCGTGCCGGGCGCGTCGGTTGCGGGGGGAGCTTGCCAAGCGCGGCACGGTGACGGAGGCGATCTATGGTGCAGGGTTCAATTCCAGTGGCCGTTACTATGCCGCGTCCTCGGATCTGCTCGGAATGACCGCAAGCCAGTTCCGCAAAGGCGGCGAGGGTACGGTGATCCGTTTTGCGGTAGGCGAATGTTGGCTGGGAGCGATTCTGGTTGCCGCCACTCCGAAAGGGGTTTGCGCCATCGAGTTCGGCGACCATGCCGAAAATCTGGTACGCGCGTTCCAGGATCGATTCCCGAAGGCGATGCTCGTCGGAGGCGACAAAGAATTCGAGGCTCAGGTGGCCCGGGTAATCGGATTCGTTGAAGCGCCGGCGGGCGGCCTGGATCTTCCCCTCGACATCCGGGGCACGGCGTTTCAGCAGCGGGTGTGGGAAGCGATCTCCGCCATTCCTGCAGGCTCGACCGCCACGTACAGCGAGCTTGCCAAAAAAATCGGGGCGCCGAACTCGGTGCGTGCGGTAGCGAGTGCCTGCGCCTCAAACGCGATCGGTGTGGTCATTCCGTGCCATCGCGTTGTGCGCACCGACGGCTCGCTCTCCGGATATCGCTGGGGCGTGCAACGCAAACGTGCGTTGCTCGATCGGGAGAAAGCGGCATGAGTGCTCGCGCCGCTGCGCGTCCGGTAATCGATGCCGCGCCGCAAGACCTTGCGGCGCGTATCGCGGTTCTCGACTGGGCACGCATCAGCGCCGATCTCGATGCGCATGGCTGTGCGACGACAGGCGTTCTGCTCAATGCAGACGAATGTGATGGGTTGCGGGAAGCGTACGATTCGGATGCGCTGTTCCGCAGTCACGTGATCATGGCTCGCCACGGCTTCGGTCGTGGCGAGTACAAATACTTTGCTTATCCGTTGCCGGAGACGGTGGCGATCTTGCGAGAGTTTCTGTATCCGCCGCTCGCGGAAATTGCCAATACCTGGTCCAGCGCACAGGGACGACCAAGGCACTACCCGAGCGAGCACGAGGAGTATCTCGTCCGCTGCCACAAGGCCGGTCAATCCAAGCCCACTCCGCTCCTCCTTTCCTACGGACCGGGGGACTACAACTGTCTGCATCAGGACCTCTACGGTGAACTCGTCTTTCCGCTGCAGGTCGCGTTCCTGCTGTCGCGGCCGGGGCACGATTTCACCGGCGGGGAATTCGTGCTGACGGAGCAGCTCCCGCGCATGCAGTCGCGCGCCGAGGTGGTCCCCCTTCGCCAGGGCGAGGGCAACATTTTTCCCGTGCATCATCGCCCGGTGCGCGGAAGCCGCGGCACCTACAGGGTCAATATGCGCCATGGGGTGAGCCGGCTGCGCTCGGGCCATCGGCACACGCTGGGCATCATCTTCCACGATGCGCAATGAGGCTACAACCGAAACGCCGCTTGCGGGCGTTCGCCGGCAGATCGCAGAAGCCTGCGGAGAGGCGCGGCGTGACCCTGCGGGCGTGACTTTGGTTGCGATATCGAAAACCTTCGGTGCCGACCTGATCGAATCGGCGATTGCCGAAGGTCAGTGCGTGTTTGGGGAAAATCGCGTGCAGGAGGCGAAGGCGAAATGGCCCGCGCTCCGCGCGCGTCACTCGGGCATTGAGCTTCATCTCGTCGGACCGCTTCAATCCAACAAGACCAAAGATGCGGTTGCCCTGTTCGATGCCATCCATTCCGTGGATCGCTCAAGTCTCGCGGAGTCGCTCGCCAAGGAAATGGCGCGGCAAGGCCGCAGGCCGACGCTGTTTGTCGAGCTCAATACGGGTGCCGAGGCTCAGAAGGCCGGCGTGCTGCCCGAAGACGCGGATGCGTTCATCGCCGCCTGCCGCGAACGTTACGGCCTCACGATCTCGGGTCTAATGTGCATTCCGCCGATCGAGGAGCCGCCCGCCCCGCATTTTGCCCTCGCGGCCAAGATCGCACGCCGCAACGGCGTTCCGTTTCTCTCCATGGGAATGAGCGCCGATTTCCCCCTCGCGATCGAATTCGGGGCGACGCACGTGCGCATCGGGACGGCTATCTTCGGCGCCCGTCCCTGAAGTGTCCCCTGCACGGGAACTGAATGAGGACTCCCCGGTTTACCTGCCATGTTTCTCTTCTTTTCAAATGGCCTTGGCATTGCGGGCTCGATAGCTGTTTCTATCATTCTAACCCTTGTCCTCCTCTATGCGTGCAGCGGTTAGAAGCAGATCTTCCAATTTTTATTTTGTCGTCACGGCCCGCTCGCTTACAAACCTGCGTCACTGTCCGAGCGACACTTCTGCAATCATTAGTTTGTTTCTTTGGAACCTTTCCTTTACTGCCTCGCTTGATTGACCATGAAAGTTTCCGACTATTGGCGGCATTGGATGGATGCGTGCCTGTTCGCGACCGAGGCGCAGTGTGTCGTAACACTCCGAATGGTGAACTTCGCCTCTGGCCACTCGCAGTCTGAGGCGGAGGGCCATCGAATGGTGACTGAGAAATTCCTCGCTCTCTGGGATGCTCAGTTCGCTGCCGCAACTTCCTTTTTAAACGGCAACAATCCGATGGAGATGATGAGGAGCGCGCTTTTGCCGATCAGGCGCTGCGTCCGGCAAAACCGCCGGCGCCTCCTCCGCGCGATGGCTTGAATCGCTTAAGCCAAAAGCATCTTAAAAAACCGCCGTCCCATTCGGCGCTCAACTGCCCCATTTCACCCGCGAGTTTAAATATCGCATCGCGAAGGTTCTCACCGGACCGCAGTTGGCTACCTTGGGGCTTCATCTTCCGTAATACCAACCTTCGCGACCAGTGACGGTCTCTCCACGTCATGGCCGGGCTTGTCCCGGCCATCCACGTCTTTGAATCGACTAGGAAAGCAAGACGTGGATGCCCGCGACAAGCGCGGGCATGACGAGTCAAACATTGCGATGCTTGGTATAAGAAGATACCGCCGGGAGCCATCTGACAAGGCGAGCGCCGAACGTGGGTTCTGGGAGATTATTTCGGGTAGGATTTGGACATGCTTCGCGTATATCGAGACAAGACTGGTTCATTCAGCAACCAGCACAGCTCAGGATTTACCCGGAGAAATTATCTGGATTGACTTGCTCAACCCCACAGACCCTGAAAAGCAGTTTGTCGGTCAGCGCGCTGGCGTCCACGTACCTTCCACCGAAGCATTGAGTGAAATCGAGGCATCAAGTCGGGTGTTCGTGGAGAACGATGTCATCTATCTGAGTACGCCGGTTGTTGCCAAGGCGGATACCATCGACGCTTTCCTCTCACCAGTTGGTTTAATTCTTACGAAGAGCGTGCTCGTTACAATAAGGTTTGCTGAACTGAAGGCGTTCAATGCGATTTCCGAACGAATCGCCCGCGACCAATCGGTAACGAGTAGCGCCGGTGTATTCACAGCATTGCTGGAGGCAATTGTCGATCGTGGTGCCGATGCACTGGAACGTCTTGCTGAAGATCTTGACAATATGTCGCGATCTATCTTTCGCGGCGATCCCGCTCAGCGGCAGCATACGGTGCGATCTAATACGGCTTTGAGGCGCATCCTTTTTACGGTGGGATCGACCGGGGACCGATTAGCCCTCGCACGCGATGTAATATTGGGAGTAGCCCGGATAGCGCCCTTCGTCCTGAGTGTCCGCCAGGGTTGGATCATTCCCGAATTCGAGGCTCGGCTTGGAGCAGTTGTGAAGGATGTCGCATCATTGAACGATTATGAGGGTCATCTTTCCAACAAAGTGCAATTTTTGCTGGACGCCGTTCTTGGCTTTATCACCATTGAACAAAACGAGCTATTTAAAGTGCTTACTATTGTTTCGGTCGTGGGTATACCTCCAACGATAGTGGCTGGGATCTATGGCATGAACTTCAAGTTCATGCCTGAGCTGAATTGGTCATGGGGCTACCCGTTTGGCCTCGCCGTTATCGCGCTGAGCGCGTTGGTTCCGCTTGTATGGTTCAAATGGAGAGGCTGGTTTAATTAACGGGAAGCCGCGGCCGGAGGCACCTGCAATCGGGCGACGGCTGAGGAAACAATACAACCGTACGCAGCCGATGCCGGGCTTTTGGCCGCCGGCAGGGCCACTGGCCAACATTTCCGCTGTGTCCAAATTTGGACAAACAGATCGTCCGCCTTTCCGCTAGAGGAACGGGCTGTCAGGCGGGCGGTGTAGGTATTGCGTGGGGTGGAACAAAATGACGAACTTCGTCATCGATGTGTTGCTGTTTTCCACCATGCTTGTTTTTGTCAGCGGTATCGTAGTCGCCGCCGCACACTTTCTAATCTAGTACTCGGAATCACGATTAACTATGACATGGATACTCGTCGCGAACTGTAGACTCGGTGCGCTCCCTCTACCCAGCGGGGAGAGGGTTGGGGTGAGGGGGACCCGCTCTATCGATAGGCCTTAACCCCTCACCCCACCCCTCTCCCAACGGGAGAGCGAGCAGGGCGGAACGTGCCGCTAAAACGTGAATCACACGTCAGTGAGACTCGGCACTAGGTCGCAAACCAGAAGCGGCGCGACTCGGTGTGACGGGTTATTTCACTTTTCGCGCATCTGAAATCGCCTTCCAAAGGGCGATCCCGTTGTCAACATCGATCCGTTCTTTGCAACTGGCCCAATAGTACGTGCGCATGTCGCGTATAACGGTCGCATTTTGGACATTTCACGAGCGGTACTCCAAGTTGGATTGTGACTCTGGACTTATTCTAATGCGAAGCACCTCACTGCCGCTGATCGCTGCGGAACGATGGGACATTCGCTTGCCACGTCGAGCGCAGGTCTAGACGGGGTCGCGCGGTGCGTCGTCTGGCGCGTCAGGGTTCGACAGTCTAGTCGCAAACTGCCGTCGCCGCCGTGTCGCCCAGTCGAGCGCGATCAGCGCCGGAAGCGCCGCAATACCAAGGATAAGCCCGTTTGCAACGGCTACCGCGACAACGGATATGTCAGGCACCGCGAAGCCGGCGATGACCCCGTTTGCGACCCCCATCGCGGCAATAGCTATCCCAATGATGGCAGCGCTACGCCAAACGCTGTGTTCGGTCATGGGCACAATATGCCACATCTGCCGAATGCTAGGCACGCCCCCCGCGAGCCGATCGCATCGTTGACGCTTGTAAATGCCTCGGGAGGGCCTTCGACATCGGCAGGTCAGCCGCCCGACCGTCGTCTCCTTCATCGTGTTGACGGTCTTGCTCTCGCTGCCGTTCTTCTTCGTAGGCCCGCGTCTAGTCCTGTTTGCAGCCATCGCGCCGATCTTCGGTCTCGTCGCGCTGGTGCATTGGCTCGTGTATTCGATGACGGTCGAAGTCTCCGGGCGGGAGCTTCGCTGGCATTTCGGCCCTGGCTTTTGGAGAAAGCGGATCGCCCTGGCCGACATCGCCCGCGTCAAGCACGTTCGCTTACCATGGTGGTACGGGATCGGAATCAAGTATACCCCGCGAGCCTGGACGTACCTGGTCGCCCCGGGTGAAGGGATCGAGGTCGAGACCACGAGCAACAAGACCGTGCGCATTGGGACTGACGATGCGGAGCGGCTGATGGGCGCGCTCGCCAGCCGCTGAAGTTGCTTGGCGCACAAGCCTTCCATTTAACGACGTGGTAGGCTGCCGTCCTCGGCTTGAGGGCACTATGAGGCGGCGGGAATTCATCAGCGTTGTCGGTGGCGCAGCAGCCGCATGGCCGCTCGCGGCGCGCGCAGCAGCCGTCAAAGCTGCCGATCATTGGGTTCTTGGGTGGTGCGACGGCTTCGGCTTGGACCAACTGGTTAGCGGCGTTCGTGCAGCGGCTTCGCGAGCTTGGCTGGAGCGAGGGCCGCACCGTC
>JBEVJT010000052.1:0-24018 GCA_040510075.1 Xanthobacteraceae bacterium
GATCAGCACGTCGAAGCGCCGCGGATGCGGCAGGTCCACGTCGACGGCCTTGATAATTTTCGCCGGCGCCCCGGACATCACCAGCACCCGGTCACCGAGAAAGATCGCCTCTTCCAGATCGGAAGTGATGAACAGGGTCGTAAGCCGGGTCTCCTCGAACAGCTTCAGATAATATTCCTGCATGAGCTCGCGGGTCATGATGTCGAGACCCCTGAACGGCTCGTCCAGGATCATCAAATCCGGATTGTTGATAAGCGCCTGGGCAAGCTCAACGCGCCGTTTCATTCCGCCAGAGAGTTGCCCCGGGTACTTGTCCTTGAAATCGAGCAGGCCGAACCTGGTCAGGAGCCCGACAGCTCTGGTCTTCGCTTCGGCTTTCGTCATCGACGATGACGCCAGCGGTCCGAACAGCACATTGTCGAGCACCGTCATCCAGTACCATAGCGCGGTTTCCTGAAACACCATGATGCGGTCGGGGCCCGCGCGTTCGATGGGCCGCCCGTCCATCCTCAACGTTCCTTTGTCCGCCCGCACATAGCCGGCCAGCATGCGGGCGAGCGTGCTCTTGCCGCATCCGGAGATTCCCATCAGCACGGTGAGTCTGCCCGGCTCGATCTCGAACGAACAGTCGTCCAGAACATGCACCGGCGGCTGTGATGCTTGCTGGTACCACTTGCCGAGGCCAACCGCCTTCACTCTTCCCGGGAGACTTGTTTCCGGCATGACGTGGAGATCCGATCCCTCCCCTCACCTTTGCCAGGGCATCAGTTTTCTTTCCGCATAGTTCACCACCAGGGTGGACAGATATCCGGCGAGGCCGATGCTGATCATCCCGACGATCACGGTGGTCGCGGTATGGCTGACATAACCTTCCCAGGTCAGGCGGCCGAGCCCGACGTCGCTCGCGATCATTTCAGCCGCGATCACCACATTCCAGCTCACTGCGATTCCCAATGTCATGCCGACTGCAATGGAGGGAATCACCGCCGGCAGGATGATGCGGCGGAACGCGTAGCCAGGGGAGGCGCCCAAGGACTGCGCGAGCCACAGATGCTCTTTCCGCATGCCGCGAACAGCGTCGTGCACATTGATGACGATGATGAAGAAGGGCCCGATGAAGGTAATGAAAATTATCGAGAGCTCCGTGGTCGGCCAGAACAGGATGGAAAGCGGCACCCATGCGAGCGGCGGAATAGGCCTTAACAGCTCGACCACGGGATAGACGACCTCGTGAAATGTCCTGCGGGTGCCGAGCAGCAGGCCGAGTGGGATCCCAATCAACTGCGCTAAGACAAAGCCGTAACCAACGCGCTCGAAGCTCACGAGCCACGATTCCCAGTAGCGCGCATTCGACAGATATTTGTTCCAGAAGGCGCGCAACACATCAGCCAGCGTGGGTATGCCCTCGAACCCTCCTACACCCAGGCGAACCAGCAACTCCCAGGAGAGCAAGAATGCGGCCACGGCCATCGCTCCGCGCCAATTCATGCGCCGGCTCCGTGGCCGCAGAGCCGGTGGCGTGCGCGTGGCGAGCCGGCGCCAGGTTGTAGAGCGCGACTTGTTGGACGAAGCTGTTATGTCCCGCACACTCGCCTACGCTTGTTCGCGCTCTCCGCGCTCGAAGGCCTTCCGCGCTTCTTCGTGGACGCTGTCCGCAGCTTCCCGCTTCAAGTCGAGGTACTCCTGGCAAAACAGCATCTTCGGATGACGAGGCCGCTGCAATTTGACCGTGATGACGAGCTTGATGGTTGCGGGCCGGGTGGTCATCACGATCACCCGGTCGGCAAGGTAGATCGCTTCCTCGAGATCGTGGGTGATAAAGACGACGGTCTTGCGGGACATCCGGTACATGTCGAGCAGATGCTGATGCATAGTCGTCTTCGACACGGTATCCATCGCCCGGAACGGCTCGTCGAGAAGCAGCACCTTGGGGTCGTTCATGAGCGCCCGCACGATCTCCACGCGGCGCTGCATTCCCGATGAAAGCTGCGCCGGATAGGAGCCGGTGACGGCAGCAAGACCGCACTGACGCAGCAGGTCGACGGCCTTTTTCAGTGCCTGTCTGCGGCTGAGAACCTTCTGTCGCATGGGTCCGTAGCTGACATTCTGCAGCACCGTCTTCCATGGAAACAACGCGCCGTTCTGAAACACGACCACCCGATCGGGGCCGGGCCGCGGCGAAAGATGCGGCGCCGCCAGAAGCCGCCCGTCCATGTAGATTTCGCCGCTGCTGACGGTGTCGAAGCCGGCAATCATGTTGAGCAGCGTGCTCTTTCCACAGCCGGAAGGTCCCACAATGGCGACGAACGCGCCGGCCTCGACCTCCAGACTGCAGCCCTTGAGCGCCTCCACAGATGCGCCGTCCGGCTCGTATGTCTTGGACAGGTCACGAATCGAAAGAGATCCGCCCACCGAAGAGAGAGCACCCGAGGACACGACCTGCGTTTGGGCAGGACCTATGCTCATGCAGGCAGTCCCAGACTGTGCTCGCGCCAGCGCATCAGCCGGGCGCCCAGCACGCGAATGAGCGCACTGCTGAGAAAACCAATGATGCCGAGAGTGGCCATCGCAATCACGATGGTCGGAAACTGAATGAGATTATAGGACTCCATGATCAGGAACCCGAGTCCGTACTGCGCTGCAATCATTTCTCCCGCCGCCAGCGAGAACCACGCGGCACCCATGGCGATCTGCAAGCCGGTGAAAATGTTGGGCAGCGCGCCGGGGATAACGACGTCAAACAACAGATCCTTGCGACTCGCGCCGAGGCAGGCGGCCGCCCGGAAATAGTCCTGGTCGATGGATTTGACGCCGGTTAGCGTGTTCAGGGTCGTAGCGAAGAAGGCTACGAGGAAAGTAACAAAGATTACGGCGGACTCAGCCCCCGAGAAAATCAGAATAGCGAGTGGCACCCATGCAAGCGGCGGTACCGGCCGCAACAGACCAAGCAGCGCCGATGCGTATTGGTGGAAGCTCTTGCTCCAGCCCATGCAGATGCCCAGTGGCACCCCGAGAAGTACGGCAAGCAGGAAGGCCGCCGCCGCCCGATAGGTGCTGTAGAGGATGTGCAGGTAGTAGGGATGCGTGAAAACCGAGATGCCGAAGATAGGATTAGGACTGAGCCATTCGCTGGCTACCGTGAGCGGATCGGGCAGGCGCCGGAACGAAGCAAGCGGAATCCATTTGACGCTCGCATACCAGAGTGCAGCTGCACCGATATAGCCGACCCACATCATCCAGAACCGGCGCGTGCGCATCTAGGGGAATCTCACGCGCTCATGCCGAGCTGGGATCGAATACACCTCAGATAGAGGGTTCGAGGTGAGCGCTTGTGACATAGCAGTTCTGGTGAATTGGATAGAATTGCATTCCGCAGCACGTTACTATTATCGCCAGGTGCCTGTGAGCTACAACTACTGATTGACGGCTTTTGACGGGAGAGGTGTGGCGATGGAACAGACCGTACCCAAAGAGAAGCAATTCGGCTTCGACACGCTGGCGGTGCATGCCGGGCAGCGCCCGGATCCGGTCACGGGCTCACGCGCGGTACCGATCTATCAGACCTCCGCCTACATCTTCGAAGATACAGATCAGGCTGCGAACCTCTTCGCGTTGCAGCGGTTCGGCAACATCTATTCGCGCATCATGAACCCGACGGTCGCGGTGTTCGAGGAGCGCATTGCCGCACTTGAGAACGGCATCGGCGCCGTCGCTACCGCTTCCGGGCAGGCAGCGCAGCACATTGCGCTTTTTTCATTGATGGACGCGGGTGACGAATTCGTCTCTTCGACGACCTTGTACGGCGGAACCATCAACCAGTTCGACGTCACCTTCCGCAAGGTGGGCATCAATCCGGTGTTCGTGAATATTGGCAATCTCGATGCGGTACGACGCGCGATCACGCCAAAAACCAAATGCATTTTTGCGGAAACGCTCGGCAACCCGAAGATCGACGTTCTGGACATCGAAGCGGTGGCGGGCATTGCCCATGAGCACGACATCCCGCTGGTCGTCGACAATACCTTTGCCAGCCCGTACTGCTGCCGCCCACTCGATTGGGGTGCGGACATCGTGCTGCATTCCGCCACCAAATTCATATGCGGCCACGGCACCACAATGGGCGGGGTGATCGTCGACGCAGGGCGCTTCCCCTGGAACAACGGCAAGTTCCCGGGAATGACCGAGCCATCGAAGGGCTATCACAATTTGCGTTTCTTCGAGTATTTCGGCGATTTCGGCTGGCTTTTGAAGGCGAGAGGGGAAATGCTTAGGGACTATGGCTCCTGCCAGAGCCCCTTCAATGCCTTCCTCCTGCTACAAGGGCTTGAGACGCTGCATGTGCGCATGGAGCGTCACGTGGCGAATGCGCGCCGCGCCGCGGAATTTCTCAAAAATCATCCAGCCGTCAAATGGGTCAACTATCCGGGTCTGGCGGACAGCCCCTATCATGGCCTCGCCCGGAAATATCTGCCCAAGGGGCCGGGTGCGATCTTCACTTTCGGCATCAAGGGAGGGCGCGAGGCCGGCAAGAAGCTCATAGAGAACGTGCAGCTATTCTCGCACCTCGCCAATGTAGGTGATTGCAAGAGCTTGATCATTCATCCCGCCACAACCACGCACCAGCAGCTCACCGACGAAGAGCTCAGTGCCTGTGGCATCGGACCCGAGATGATCCGACTGTCCATCGGCATCGAGGACATCGATGACATTTTGTGGGATCTGGAGCAGGCACTCGACAAGTCGCAGCAGGATTCGCCGGTAAGGGAAATGTTCGCGATGGCCGGTCATGCGGAGGCCGAGCTGAGCGGCCACAGCCTGCTCAGCAAGGCGTTCGGCGCCCCGTTCCAGAAATAGGGCAAGAAAAACTAGGGGGTAAGGCATGGCGGTAGGAGATCGCACCCAACTCGGCGGCACGGCCTTTGATCGGCTGCGGATTCTGACCAGTTGCCGGAACATCGCCATGGTCGGGTTGTCGTCGAACCCGTATCAACCGAGTTCATTTGCGGGGATTTATCTTCTCGCCAACGGCTACAACATCGTTCCGGTAAACCCTTCGCAGGCGGGCAAGACGATACTCGGACAGCGAGTCTTCGGCAGGGTCGACGAAATCGACACGCCTGTGGAAATCGTCGATGTCTTTCGTCCTGCTACCGAGGTGCCGGAGATCGCGCGTCAAGCGGTGAAGATCAAGGCCAAGGTGCTCTGGCTGCAGCTTGGCGTCATCAGTGAAGAAGGCGCCAAGATCGCGCGTGATGCGGGCCTCGAAGTGGTGATGGATCGGTGCTGCAAGATCGAACATGCGCGGTTCTTCGGCGGTCTCCGCACAATCGGTCTCAGCACCGGCGTTGTCACCTCTCGGTTGGCGTTGAAGATTCCTGTGTGAGGGATGAAGGCACTTGCATTCGCCGCCCCGTGTTCACGGGTCTGGGGCCCGGCAATTACAGCGCCGGAGCAACCCCTGCGCGCGCCTCTATATGCCCGACAAATCGTGCAAGCTTCACCGTGAGCGTATAACCCTCGGTGTACTTGTCCCCGTCGCACAGTGCCGTGGCTTCCTTGACCTTGGCCTCAACAGAATTGCGTTCGGGTCCGCTTAATGCCGGTTTGATCGGATCGATCAATGTGACGGCGGAAGTAACCGCTTCTCGGCACTGTGCCCGAAGCTCGTTGATCATTTCTTCCGGGTCACACGCTGCGCCAGGTGCGGCCGAAAGCAGCAAGATCAGTCCGGCCTGCAAGGGCAACTGCAGTTTCATCGCAAGCTCCTCTGTTCGCATCAGTTCAACTTCATTTCGCTGCAAGGCTTGCCGGACCTACAGGCTTCGAGGGTCCGACAGTCTCGCCGAAGGTTGCAACGCGATGCGGCGCAGCCACGGTCGAAATGGTCTGAACCACCTGTCGCGCGGCGATATCTATGACCGAAACCGAGTTGTCCAGCCTGTTCGGCACCAGAAGCAGCTTGCCGTCACCAGAAAGAGCGTCATCGCGCGTTTCGTCTCCGCGGCCAACGGAAATCGAGGGAAGCTGTTGCGGCCGGTACGGATCGGAGAAGTCGAAAACGGCCGTGAAGCGGGACTCTGCTTGCGTATTTGGCGCGGCATATAGAGTGCCGATCTGAACAAAGACTGTCTTGCCGTCAGGAGATGGCATGACGTATTGGAGCGCTGCCCATTCCTGCGGCTTGCCGGCAATCGAGGTCCGACACGTCGGCTCCCCGTAGTATACAGGCACTTGCGCTGCCACCTTCTCCAATAGCGCGTCAATAACGACCAATTGTCCGATCTGGCAAATTGCACCATCGCCTTTTTGGTGCACTTCCCGCGGCCCGCGCTGTGACACAACCATGAAGCGGCCGCCGGGCAGATCCTTGATCGAAGCACCGCCTGTGCCCGAGGTCTTCAGGAGCTTGACCGTCGGTACGTCAGAATCGATGTCGAAAATGGCGATCTCGCCGGTACTAGTCAAAAAATGGTACACGCGGTTGCTCACGGCTGAGGTGCCAGTTCCGTGCGGGGAAAGCGTCACGCCGGCTCTTCCGGTCTCGTCACAGCTCTTGAGAAATGCGGAGCCGTCATAGCCGAGGTCAGCGGCGGAAAAGGACTTTACGCGTTTGATCTCCGGCAGATTTCCATAATCGTAAATCGAGACGACATCAGAGCAGTCGGAGATGTTGGATACTGCCATGCGCGGCCGTACCATGGAAAATCCGACCTTGTGGTGCCCCCTTCCCAGCCGCGTCTCACCGCCAGGTTTCAGAAAATCAGGACTCCCTTCGACCGCATTGATCAGCAGCATGGTCGAATCGGCCGGGCGCTCACCCTGCTTTGTCTTGCTGGCCACGCCGTCGTTCAGAACAACCGCATACTGCTTTCCATTGATCGTGGGTGTGAGATACATGTGAACCGGACGAGTGGCGCCGAGGGAAGAAGACGAAAGACGGCCGATTTCGGAACGGCGCTTCAAATCTATCAGCACGATCGAATTCCCGCCCGTGTGATTTGAGAGCAGGACACCGCTTCGCAGTGCCAAAACGTCGGCTGAGCCTCCGGGTGCGTTGAAGCGGGCTAGCTCCTCTCCGGTCGACAAATTGTGAAGCGCCAGCTGATCGCGTCCTGAAATCGCGGCGATTTGCGGGGCTTGTCCGAACGCATGCGTGCACGCAAGCGCTGCTGCAAAACAGCCCCCCGATGTTCTAGCTATCAAGGAAAGAAAAAACCGCATTGTGGGCACCTGGGGGTTATTTAAACGCCAACTTCACGCCGGCCATAAAGGTGCGCGGCATGCCGGCGTAGATAGACCCGGTAGCTGCGTTCGCAAGCACACTCGTAGGATTTTGCAGGCCGGTTCTCGCGTCGATGGTGTTGGTGATGTTGTTCGCGGAAGCCACATAGACCCTGTTGGCGACATTCTTGACCTCCATGAACACCGCCACCGACCTGATCCAATCATGTACGATGTCCCTATCATAATGGAGGTTGACGTTCACCAGCGCGTATTCGGGCGCCTTGAGCAAGTTGGCGTTATCCATGAAGAAGGTGTTCTGCCAGATATATTCCGCAAACGCTCCCCATCCCTTTAATGGGCCAAACGGCACGTCATAACCCACACGCGTCCAGACCTCGTTGGGCGATACCCCTGGGATCTTATTGCCGGCACGGTCGAATCGCCGCGTGAGCGTGCCGGCGCTCAACTGCTCGATGTATTCCCTATAGAACTGATCATTGTGCGTATAGGCGGTGATCACACGCCATCCGGGAAGCGGCCGCCAATCGAGAGCGACTTCGACGCCGCGATGCTCGGAGCGGGGCACATTAAACGTGAAGGCTTGTAGTCCGGCGCCCGGCGATTGGGTGACAAACTCGTTGCGGAAAAACTCGTAAAAATAGGTGACGCTCAAGCGCGATGTTTTGGTCGGGGTCCAGTCTACGCCGGCATCGATGCCGAGATTGGTCTGCGACTGGAGTTGCGTGTTGTTGCCGCTCACGCCGGCCAAGTTGACCGTGAGATTGCTGATCGTGGGCGTGCCGTAGCCGGTGGCCGCGCGGGTGCGGAATTGCCAAGCTTCGTTGGGCCGAAACAGAAGCCCGGCTTCGGGTGCGCTGTTCTGAAACTGCCGCTCGATCGGGAAATAGGATCGCACCGGAATAGCGGTTGGAGACAAAATGGTATTGACGGCTGCTATGTTGGTGTATTCCACGCCACCCGCGAGCACGGCGGTCCAGTACTCGTTGAGCTTGATCTCCTCGCGCGCGCGCGAGCCCCAATTATACTGCTCCCCCCCATCATAAAATGATGAGAGGCGCCCGAGCATGGCATTTCCACCTGGAATAAGATTGTAGGTGTAATTCTGGAGGCCCTGCGTGTTGTAGAAGAATCCAACATAATGCGCGGTTTCCAACCCAAATATTCCAGGCCCACGCGATCTGAAATCGCTGATCAGATTGTACGCGGGGCTGTCTCCGATCGCGCTTGTGCTCCCGGTGGGCTGATTGATGTTTTTATCGTCAAATACCAACTGCGTTCGCCACGTCGTATCCTTGTTGAAATCATGCTCCCACCGGCCGGCGACGATGCTGCGCCGGTCATGCCGTCCGAGCCCTGCCTCTTCGGCGGTTTGATTCACGGTGGCACCGGCAAAGCCGTTCTTGAACAGGCTGATGGTGGCACACCCCGGTGCCGCCATTCCCGCCGCTGCACAGCCGCGCTGGAATGGATTCGCATTGAACTGGTTCAGTGAAAGGCGGATCGGCAGATCGGTCGCGAGCACGTTATCGATTGCCTTGAAGGTGATGCGATCATCTGGGGTGATCGAATAGGTCATCAGCGTATTCAGCGTGTGGGTATTGAATGCGCTGTGGCTGATGAAGCCTCGGCCGCGCACATCACTGGCAAATATCGAGCCTTCGAAATCCCGATTCTTGGTGCCGACTAATGCATAGTTGTTCACGTACCCCCATCCGCCGCCTTCGCTGCCGTAGATCATGCCGTTGATCTGACCACCGCGCCACAGATTGAAATTGACGGCGCCGCCGGTCGCATAATTTCCAAACATCGCGGATGAGGGGCCGCGATAGACGTCGACACTGCCATAGGCGTGCGGATCGGTAAGATCCGTGCGGGAGAGCCCATCGGGCTGGGTCACCGGAAATCCATCCTCCAGCACCACGATGTTGCGAATGCCGAATCCGTTGCGCGCGTTCGAGCCGCGGATCGAGATGCCGATATCCCGCGGCCCATTTCCTTGCTTGAAAGAAACACCGGGGCTGCCGCGCAGGAGGTCCTCAACCGTGGCGGCTGGAGCCACCTTGACGCGCTCCCCCGGAATGACGGTGACGGTCTGAGCCGCGGGACGCGCGATGACATCCGGTGCAGAGAGGACGGGGAGCAGAGCAGGCTGCGGTGCCGTGGGGGCCACGCCCGGGCTCGATGGCCGTAAGGCCGCGGATCGTCGCGGGGTTTCCGGCGGGGGTACGGTTGGTCTTGGCTCGGCGACGGGTGCGGCCGGCTTGGGCTCAACGGGGACTATCACGCGTTTCATTTTCGGGGGCGTAATGACGACTTCGGGAATTGTGCTGGGCAGTGGCTCAGCAGCCGGCTTTTTTTCGCCCTCGGCTGGCGCGGGCTGCACGGGCTTTGCGCTTTCGCCGGCGCCCTCAGGCTTTGGGGATTCTGCCGGCGTCGGGGACTCCTGCAGTCGCGCATCGATGGGCAACAGCATGGCCAGCGCCGCTGCCGTGATGGCACCGCATAAGGACCGGGAATGAATACGCACGATCTAAATTCCGCACCAGTGCTGCAATTCTGCGCAAGCCGGATGAGGCGACGCCCCATGCCAGACAGGTAGGCGGCCTGTTCGCGCAGAGCGTCGCGAAAGGCTCAGCCAGCGATGAGCGTGCGGAAGGGTGGTGCGCGCGGATGGTTGCTGGTGTGTGTCGTCCGGACGAGGACGCCGAAATCACCTAGCGGAAACGCCTCAGAAACTGCAATCGCATCAAATATCAGAGCGGCCGAACCGCCCGGCAGGACGGCACAAGCCCCACTCAATGCGCAGAGAATACATGGGCCCTGCGCGGGCAATTTCTTGTCAGGCGCTGCCGGCTCGCCTGCGCCGTCCGTTCCCGCACCATGACAGATCGCAAATACGTCTGTGCTGTCGAAGATCGGTGCCAGCCGCGGAAGCGCGAGGCCACTTATGAGCACGTGGAACGCGAAGCCAAGCGCGGTGGCAGCGCCGATCCATCGCCGCAGCTTCGCCCAACGCAACCGCGTCCACATCGCACAACCCCGCTGCTTGCATTATTACTCCGGGAAACGCATGCGGAAAGCACGCCAACATCGTCCAGCAGCGCGATTGCTTGATCAGTGTGACGTGATCGCAACAGCGGCTTTCATCTTGCCGCAAGCAGCTTGTCGCACCTTCTCAGGCACGAAACATCAAACGATGTGCTGAGGCCGCCTGGTTGCGGCGGCCTCGGTGGAGCAATTGGCGTCGGAGCCGGAGATTTAAATAGGCTGTTTCAGCGATAAAGCTCAACCTCCGGGCGTGGGTCGGGCACGAAGCCGTCCCGATTGGGCATGGCGACCTTCGGCAGGCTTGTTGCATCGAGCGTGGCATTCTTCGGCACGATGTTGGCTTCGCCGAGAATGTAGGCCACGACGCTGTAGACCTGCGCATCGGTAAGCGAGCCGGGCGCCTGGAACGGCATCGCGCGTTTGACATAGTCGAAAATCGTGCTCGCGTAAGGCCAATAGCTCTCGATGGTCTTGACCGGGGCCTCGGTATTGAGCGTTCCGCGGCCGCCAATCAGCTTGTCGCCACCGATGCCAGCGGTCGGGATGCCTTGCAGCTTGTCCCCGTGACAGGCGGCGCACGATTCTGCGTAGAGCCTTTGCCCCTCGGCGTAAGTGCCTTTCCCGGCGGGTAGTCCGCGCCCGTCCGGCAGTATTGCAAAGAACTGCGCCAAGTCGGGCTGCGACGGCGTCGTTCCGAGCCCCACGCGAGGCGGATAGCCCTCCTCGGCCACGCCTGCACCAGTCATGCAAGCCACCATAGCTGCCGCAAAAACGGATCTAAGCATGGACATTGCTCACACTCCCGTCGTTCGCAACGGCCCAGCTCTGGATGGCATTGAGATGGTAGACGGAGCCGAACGGTCCGGCGAGGCCGCGAATGTCGACCAGCTGTTTCAGCGTCGGCTGCGTGTAGCTGGTTTCGTCCGTGGCTCTGCTCTGCAGGATTACCGGCTGGCCATTCCAAGCCCACGGAAAGCGGAAGCGCGTCGTGCAGATGGGGAGCACCGGCTCCTGCAGCGCAGCAAGGTGCCAGTTCTTGCCGCCATCTGAGGAGACTTCGACGCGAGCAATCCGGCCCCGGCCGCTCCACGCAAGGCCAGTGACTTCGTAAAAGCCCGGGCCCGGGAGCTTCATCTCGCCGGATGGGAAAGTGATCACGGATTTCGCTTCCATGGTGAAGCTGAATTGGCGCGCCTTTCCGCTCGAGAGGAGATCGGTGTATTTGGATGTCTCCTCCCGGGTCATGAACGGTTTGTCGCTGAGTTCCAGCCGGCGCAGCCATTTGATGTGCGTGTTGCCCTCCCAGCCCGGCAGAATTAGCCGAAGCGGATAGCCCTGCTCCGGACGCAAGGCCTCCCCGTTTTGCGCGTACGCGATGATGGCATCGCTCAGGAGCTTCTCGAGCGGAATGCTGCGCGTCATCACCGCCGCATCGGCCCCTTCCGCCAGCGCCCATGCCGCGCCTTCCTTGAATCCCACCTCGCGCGCGATGGTTGAGAACTGCACGCCGGTCCATTCGGAAGTGCTGATCAGGCCATGGGTGCCCTGAACCGTCTTGAGCGTGGGCTTGCGCCATTCGGTCAGCCCGTTGCCCGAGCACTCGATGAAATGCAGGCGAGAGACGGACGGAAAGCGTTTCAGGTCCGCCATGCTGAACTTGCGCGGGCGCTCCGTCATGCCGTGCACGACGAGGAAATGCTTGGCCGGATCGATCGTGGGGATGCCGGCGTGGTGGCGCTCGAAGTGCAGGCCCGAAGCGGTGATGATGCCTTCGCTCTTGTCGAGCGGCGACATGGTCCAAGAGGAGAGCGTCGTCGCCGTGGGATAGCGCCAGCGCGTTTCAGCCTCGAACTGCGAGCGCGAACCGTAGCCGCCATCCTCAGCGGTAGGCGTCCCCTGAACCTTCGTCGGATCCTCGGGAATGTCGCGCCAGACTGCGCCCGGAGGGGCTTTTGGCGCGGCGGCCTCGGCGAAGGAAAGATACACGCCGCCAATCAATGCGGAGCCCGCCGCGAGGAGAATGTTTCGCCTCCCCGCGCTGGGAAACATTCCCTCCTTGCATGCACAATCCTCAAGCTCGCCCCGTCTGCGCGCGAGCATGCGGCGTTCCGCCTCGATCCTTGCCTCGATTTCCGTTCTTGTCTTCTCGTCGTAATCGAGCGAGCTGTCTCCGTCTCCCACGGCTTACCCTCCCTGACTTATTGTTGTTGTAGAAACGCTTGTTAGTTAGTCCGCCGGAAAGCAGGACTGCTCTCCGACGCCGCCAATACCCTCCCTGTTACGCGGCTGGCCGTGCCGCCTTCTGCTTGTTTTTTTCGCGTCGTTCGGCCGCCGCGATCGGCGGGTTGTTCCAGGCGACCTTTTTGGCGAACTGCTCGAGCTCCTTGGCGGTCATATAGGCTGTGTGCTCGGGTGCCGGATAAGCGCGCGCGCGAACATCCGTCATGTAGCGGGTGTACACGTCTTCGATGATAGGAATGAGGTCCGTGTAAATCTTCGAATGACGCGGCGTGTGCTCCTCATAGAGATGGAATAGGTCGGAACTGATGATGTGCACGCCATGCGCTTTGTTTCCCGCTCCCAGGCTGATCACCGGCACGGGAAGGTTTTCGGTCAGATACTGACAGACCTCTTCGGTGGTGACTTCGCACATGATCGAGAAGCAGCCGGCGTCCACCATCTCGCGCGCGTCCTGCGCGAGTTCGAACGCGCGCGCCGCGGTCTTGCCCTGGGCGGTGAAGCCGCCCAGTTGCGGCATGCGCATGGGCGTGATGCCGATGTGCCCCTGCACCGGAATGCCTGCCTTGATAATGGCTTCGATGCAGCGGACATGGTGCCGGTTGCCTTCGCATTTCATCACTTCGGCATTCGCCTGGGCGACGAACTTGCCTGCGTTCTCGACCGCCTGTTCGGGCGAGACGTGGAAGCTCCAGTAAGGCATGTCGACCATGCGCAGGCCGAAGCGTGAGCCGCGGTCGACCGCCTGGGCCATGAGCATCACTTCCTCGAAGGTCACCGACACCGTGCTGCGATGGCCAAACAGGATCATCCCACCGGTATCGGAGACGCACAGGATGTCGATGCCCAAGCGGTCGGCGACCACCGCGCTGCGATAATCATAAACCGCCATTTGGACGATAGCTTCGCCGTCGGCCATCTTTTTCATTAGTGATGGTATTGTGATCTTTCTTCGCGGCGCGCCGGCCTTTGCTGACGACATGGAAACTCCTGAATTGCGGGACTGAGCGCGGCAGACGCGCGCGCACAACAGCCTAGGAGCGGCCATTTGACGAAGTCAAAGAGAGCCCGGCAATGACGTTATTAGTGAAATCAATGAGAGCCGCTGAAAGGTGCAGGCGACAGATCGTCACGCCACATGCCGCGCGGCCGGCGCTTGCCCGGGTCGTAGAGCGGCAAGACTGTCCTACGAATATCCCGGAAGTGGCCGTTCGGATCTGCAAGATCGACCGCCGAACCCGCGGCGTAGCCCAATCCGATGACGCGCCCCGTGCTGACGCTGCGGCACGCGGATGTTACCAGGAGCGTTCCCGGCCGCGGCGGGAATTGCGCGTTCGCCGAAGGCCGCCACAGGATCGGATCCTGATCACAATGCGCCTGAAAGCATATGAGACGCGGCGGTTCTTCCGCTGCGGCCGTCGCGGCGTCTCCATTCGCGAAGCGCTCGAGACCGAGCTGGGCCGGTGTCACCGGAAAGCGAAACTCGTTCGTGAACAGGGGAAATCCGGCTTCTATTCTCAGAATGTCCGCAGCCGCAAAACCCGCGGGCTGGGCATATGCCGCGAGCGCAGCCCATACCGGCTCGCGTGCAGCTGCCGGGAGAACGAGCTCGAAGCCGCGCTCGCCGGTGTACCCCAGCCGGCCGACGCGGCATGCCACTCCTGCAACGCCCGTGTCAGCATGCCCGAAATAGGGGAGCGCCCGGAGCTGTGCGGCGGGAGCAAGCGGCGCGAGCGCGGGTAGGCTTGCCGGACCTTGCACCGCGAGAATGGCCGTTTCGTCGCTCAGATTGCACACTGAGGTGGTCGAGTCGGCGGCTCCCTCCAGGGATGCGCGCGCGCCGGTAGGCGGCAAAAATATCTCGAACGTTTCCGTATCCAAGCGCCATATCGTGAGGTCGACGAGCACGTGACCTTGCGGATCGAGCGCCAGCGCATACCGAATCCGTCCAGGCGGCAAATCATCGATCCGACGCGGCGTGAGCAGCGCAATAAGCGCAGCTGCGCGCGGGCCGCGCACGCGGATGCAATCCATGAAGCTGAAATCGAACAGCGCGACCGCTGATCGGCAGCTGATCGCCTCGCCAAGAACGTCGCCATAGTCCCGGCGCAAGGCGCGCAGGTCGAAAGGAGCCTCGAACGTCACCATGTGGCGAGCGTATCGCATCGCATGTGTGAGTTTGGTCGACACGGACGCGCGAGCGGCGTCTGACGAAACAGCGGGGTTCGAAACCGGGCCCTATCCAGCACGATTGCGCGTGATGGTGCGCACAATCGGCAATTGCAAAAAAGCAGGTGGTACTACGCCCATTTTGATAGCGGCGACCCCGGCATTCGTGTAAATTGATAGTTGTTGGACATTCCCGTTCGCCCGGTCGGGGGAAGTGAAATGTTCCTGCGTCAGCTCGAATACCTCATCACCCTCGCGCAAGAGCAGCACTTCAGCCGGGCTGCGCGGCAGTGCAAAGTCTCTCAGCCCAGCCTCTCCAACGCCATCAAGCAGCTCGAAGTCGAGTTCGGCACGCCGATTGTGCTTCGTCACCAGCGCTTTCAGGGTTTCACCGCTGAGGGTAAGCGCGTGGTCGAGTGGTCCAAGCGCATTTTGGCAGATCGCGACGCGATGCTGCAGGAGCTGTCCGTCCTCAAGAAGACCCTGTCGGGACGACTGCGTTTGGGGGCAATGCCGACGAGCTCACCCGTGCTGCCTCAAATCAATCGCCACTTTCTGGAAATTCATCCGGGCGTTCAGGTGGAGGTGAGTTTTCTCGGCCTGGACGAAATGCGGGTGAAGCTCATCAATTTCGAACTGGATGTGGGCATTACCTACATCGATCAGAAGCACCCGCCTCCTTTGACCAGCTTTCCCATGTATAACGAACATCTGAGCCTCCTGGTCCCGGATGACGCACGTTTTCCCGGCCCGGCAATGAGTTGGGCGAGAGCTGCCGATCTGCCGCTCTGTTTGCTGCCACCCCACATGCACGAGCGACAGATAATCGATGCCGCATTTGCTTCGGTTGGGAAGAATCCCAAGCCTGCAATCGAGTCGGACTCGATCGTCAACCTTGCATTTCACACCATGCTCGGCGGAACGGTGACCGTCGTACCCAGCCATTTTGAGATCGTCATTGGCGCGTTTCCGGGCACGCGACTCGTGAACCTCGTCAAACCCGAGGTGGTTCGCCAAGTCGGGCTTATCTGGGCCGACGGCAATCCCATGCTGCCCATGGCCCGCGCGATGCTCGAAGCGCTCACGGCACTGCCGATGCAGGAACTGTTTCGTTCAACCGCCAAGGGAGGGGCGCTGTCGGCCGTCGAGTTCATGAGCACTGCCCGGCGCCACAGCACAACTTGAACATCAGAATCGCATGCTCGCCACACAATCTGTAGCCGGAAGGAGCGAAGCGACATCCGGATAGGCACATTCCGGATTTCTTTGCGCTCAATCCGGGCTACCAGAGACCTACGCCGGCATGATAGACGACGCAAATTGAGTCATTTGTTGTCATAGTTTGACACTCTGAACCGCCGTCCATAGGCTTTGCGCAAAACCTCGAATGGCGAAGTGCGAGGGCGCCAAATCGGGGCTTCATAAACCCGCGGGAGGATGAAAATGGCTGCTCCGAGAGCATACGCGCAGCTGCGCGATCACTTGTTCGGTTTGCTCGCAGGCATCGGCTGCATGCTTGTGTGCGCTCAACAGGGAATGTCCGCGGAAGTCAAAGACTATGGAAAGCCGGGCAGTCCGATAGAGCTCGTGGTGGGGTACCAGCCCTATTACACGGAGTCCTGGTCCGGCGTCATCATGCGCAGCAAAAAGTTCTACGAGAAATATCTGCCGCAAGGCTCGAAGGTTGATTTTCAGATCGGCCTGCAGGGCGCAGTCATCGTCAATGGGATGCTGGCCGGAAAGGTGGACCTTGGGTATGTCGGCGATATGCCTGGCATCGTATCCACCAGCCATTCCGAGGTGCGCGACATCCGCATCGTTTCCGTGCTCGGGCTTGGCTTCGATCAGTGCAATTCGTTCCTGGTCCGCGTTGATGCGCCTCAATTCCAATCACCAAACGAGGCCATAGGCTGGCTCAATGGGAAGACCGTTGCGGTGCCGAAGGGGAGCTGTACGGATCGCTTTGCTCAGGCGGTCTTCAAACGATTCAACATCGCGCCTTCCGAATACCTCAACCAGAGTATCGAGGTCATCACGAGCGGCTTTCGCGCCAAGAAGCTTGATGCCGCCGTTATGTGGGAGCCAACGACGTCTCGGCTCGTGCTGGAAAAGCTTGCTCGCAAGGTTGCCACTGGCGCATCGGTCAGCGAGAACGACGGCGGGTTTATGGTAATGCCGCGAGCGTTGATCGAGCAGCGCCCGGACATCGTTAACGCGTGGCTCGAAGCCGAGCTGGACGCGCAGCTTTACTTCGCCGATGTGAATAATGCCATGTCGGTGAGCGCGATGGCGCTCGAGCAGACGACCGGCTTCACGCAAAAGACATTGTGGTACTCCGCCTATGGCACCTATCCGGCCGCAGAAGGAGGGACCACGAGCCGCATCATGCTGCATTACGGTTTCACGCCGGAGGCCAAGGATCTGATTGCCAAGGCCGCAAAGTTCCTCGTCGAGATCAAGAGCATCAAGGCCGACATCCGTCCCGAGGCCGTGATGCCCTCCTTCACCGAAGAGATACTCAAGAAACGCAACTTGAAAGCTCCCATCGGCGAGGTGAAGGCGCTGCCCGATTCCGCCTACAAGGGATCATGATAGCCGCGGGCAGCTTCCGTCCAGCACAGACCCTGTAGCATTGCGGTATTCCTTGAGAGGCGGATTCCCGAGTCCGGGACTGGAGAGAACAGGGTGACCAACCGCGAAGCGAGCTTTCCCGCCTCGCAAGTGAGCATGGGATTAGCCGATGCTCCCGCGGCTGTCGCGGACGGTCCGGAGCGGGCGAAACGCTTCGAAAGAACCACCTATCGCATCGCCAACTGGGTGCGCAGTCCGCGCCCATACCTGATGCTGCTCGGCTTCGCGCTGTTCTTCGCCTTCTGGCATCTTACGGTGGAAGTCTGGAAGCTGCCCCGCTTTGCGCAGTTGCCCGGCCCGACCGCCGTCATCTCGGAATGGCTAAGCCCGGATCCCACCTACGGGCTCTCCCTGTATTCATCGCAATACTATCAGCACATCTGGGTCAGCTTGCGCCGGGTTTCCATCGCTTTCATCTTGGCGACCGCAACCGGAGTGCCACTCGGTCTTTTTCTCGGCTGGTCGCAGCGGTTCAAGGAATACGTCTTTCCCGTCTTCGAGTTGCTGCGCCCGATCCCGCCGCTTTCCTGGGTGCCGCTAGCGATCATCATGTTTGAGGGATCGGAGACTCCGATTATTTATCTCACTTTTCTGGCATCGTTCTATGCAACCACGCTGAATACCATGCTCGGGGTCGAATCGATCGACGTGTCATTCATGCGCGCTGCATATTGTCTCGGAGCGAAAAGGCGTCAGGTGTTCTGGCACGTAGTCGTGCCGGGCTCCATGCCTTTCATTTTCACGGGTCTCCAGATTTCGGTCGGAGTCGCCTGGTTCTCGCTGGTAGCGGCCGAGATGGTGTCCGGCCAGTACGGCCTCGGTTATCTGATCAATACGTCGTACACGATGGTGCAATATCCCACGATGGTCATCGGCATGATTACCCTCGGCGTCGTCGGCTATGCAACCAGCGCCGGCGTGCGCATGCTCGGCAATTATTTGATGCAGTGGAGGGCTCACGAACTCGCCATGGGGGGCGACAAGTGATGCCGATGCCGGCTCGTGAAGGCGCGATCGCGGCCGAAGCCCCTTTTCGTCCTGCACGGCGGGGCAAGGGCGAAATCCGCATCCGAAATGTGGTCAAGATCTACGGCTCGCAAGAGAGCGGCATTCGCGCGGTGGACGATTGCAGCCTCGACGTTCCCGCCGGTGAAATTACCGTGGTGGTTGGGCCTTCCGGCTGCGGCAAGACAACTCTGCTCAATGCCATCGCCGGATTTCACAGCATAACCTCGGGTACGATCGACCTTGACGGTGAGCCTTTGTGCGGGCCCGGAAGGCTTAAAGCCGATCCCGGGCCGGATCGTATTGTGGTGTTTCAGAACGGCGCACTGTTTCCCTGGAAGACCATCATTGAGAACGTGGCATTCGGGCCGATCGTGCAGGGACGGCTGTCGCGCAAGGAGGCCTGTGACAAGGCAGGCGTCATGCTCGCCGAAGCAGGCCTGTGCAATCTCGAGGATAATTATCCGGGAGAGATTTCTTCAGGCATGCGCCGGCGCGTCGAGATCGTGCGCGCGCTCATGAACGATCCGAAGGTCCTGCTGCTCGACGAGCCTTATCGCGCCCTCGATTCATTGACCAAATCGGTCATGCATGAGGCCTTGCTCGAGACCTTCGATCGCAACCAGGTCACGATATTCTTCATTACACATGACCTTGAGGAAGCGATTTTTCTGGGCCATCGCGTCGCGATCATGACTACGCGCCCTTGCCGTCCCAAGAAGATACTGACGGTCGATATCCCCCACCCGCGCAATTACAGCGTGCTTACCGCCAAGCGCTTCCGCGAGTACCTCGACGAAACCATAGCGGCCGTTCACGAGGAGGCCTTGAAGGCTTTCGCCGCCGGCGAGAGGGAACGCTGAAACGATGCAGTCCAGCGCTCGAGCAGCGCGGATCTACAGCGCCGTCGCCACCCCCAAATTCTGGCGCGGCGTGATTGCTATGCTGGCTTTCATCCTTTTTTGGGAAACCGCGGCGCGCACCGGAATCTTGCGAGTGCCGGCGCCCTCGGCGGTAGCGGCAACGTTCAACGAGCTTATGCACGATCCGAGTTACTGGTTCAGTTGGTATTTGACCGCACGGCGGGTGTTCGCCGGATTTCTTGCCGCGATGCTGGTGGGAATTCCGCTCGGGCTTGGGATGGCAGTGAGCCGAACGTTCTACGGCACGGCATTCCCAGTATTCGAGGTGCTTCGCCCGATCCCACCGCTTGCCTGGGTTCCGGCATCGATCATCTTCTGGCCGACACAGGAATTGTCGATCGACTTTGTCACCTTCCTGGGCGCTTTCTTCGTCATCGTCATCAACGTGATCGGAGGCGCGCAGACGATCGATGTGCGTTATTACCAGGCGGCGCGCTCCATGGGTTCGTCGAGCTGGGACATTTTCCGGCGCATCATTCTTCCCGGCACACTGCCGTCAGTCATTGTTGGCGCAACGGTGGGTGTCGGAATTGTGTGGGAGGTGGTCGTCGCCGCGGAAATGATATCCGGCGGTGGCAGTGCGGCTTCCATGGGCGGGGCCAAGGGCGGCGGACTCGGATTCTTCATCTGGAATTCATACATGGGCGATTCCTATACGCAGATTGTTATCGGCATGATCAGCATCGGAATCGCCGGCTTCGTATCGAGTGCGCTGTTGCGCAGGCTCGGAGAGCTGGTGACGCCGTGGTTGCGCGAGCAATGACGGATCGAGGATGCGATGACGATAGCGACGCACATGGCTGATACAGTCCCTACGCCGAGCGCCGAACTGGGTGCGGCAGGAAAAATTATCGCGGAGAACGTCAGCAAGTCTTACGGCTCGGGCTGGTGCGCGAAGGCCGTCGTGCGCGACTGCTCGTTCACGATCGAGCCGGGTAAGCTTACGGTGATGATCGGTCCTTCGGGCTGCGGCAAGAGCACCATCATTCGCCTGCTCGCCGGGTTCGAAAAGCCAAGCGCGGGCAGCATGACGATCGACGGCAAGTCCATCGCGGGGCCCGGCCTCGACCGGCTCGTGCTCTTTCAGGAGTCGGCATTGTTCCCCTGGATGACCACGTACGGCAACATTATGTTCGGCCCGCGCGCCCGGGCCGAAGCCGGCACGGAAGCGCGCCGCGCGGCGCAATTCCTGCTCGACAAAGTCGGTTTGGCCGCATTCCGGCGCAAATACCCGACCCAGCTTTCCGGTGGTATGCAGCGGCGCGCCGAGCTCGCGCGCGCCATGATCAACGAACCCAAGGTCATGATCCTCGACGAGCCGTTCCGCGGACTCGACGCCATGACCAAGACGCTCATGCAGGAATACTATGGCAAACTTTACAACGAAGCTCGCCGCACCACGTTCTTCGTGACTACTGATATCGACGAGGCGATTTTCCTGGCGGATAGAATTTTGGTGATGACCAACACGCCGGCGCGGGTGCGCGCCGTTCTTGAGGTCGACCTGCCGCGGCCGCGACGGCCGGAGGACCTAGTGGAGAACGATCACGCCAATCTCATCAAGATGGAGGCGCTGTCACTACTGCATGATGAGGCGATGAAATCCTTCGTGCGCGGCAGCAAGGCGGCCGCGGATTTCATTGAGGCCTATTCGAAGCGCATTCAGAAGCCGTCCTAATATGGCAGTCGCGGCCAATCTCTATTCCACTCTGGCAGCCCTTGGGCTGCGGCGGCGCCGCGCTTGAAGGTCCGTAGTGATGTGATGCAAGACAGTTCCGTTTCCCGGCCGGTGCAGAAACCGAGCGCCATGATCGAAGCGCGATCGAAGGTTTCGACCTGCACCTTCCAGGCGGAACCACACGAGCCGATTCTGTACGCGGCCCTGCGCGCAGGCGTGGCCGTTCCCTACGAGTGCGCTACAGGCACCTGCGGAACCTGCAAGGCGAGGCGCACGGCGGGCGTCATCGTGCGCGACTGGCCACAGGCCCCAGGCAACAGCTACCTTCGGTCGGAGCGCGACGAAGTGCTGCTCTGCCAGACGCGAGCGCTTGGCGAATGCAGCTTCGAGATACCGGGCAGCGTTAATCTCAACTCCAGCCTGCGCATTCGGCCGCAGTTCGGCCGCGGTGTCGTCACACGCATCGCTCCGCTCACCGCCGATACAGTCGAACTGGCTCTGAGCCTCGACCCTGCGTTGGAATTCGATGCCGGCCAATTCGTGGTGCTGCGCGTTCCGCACATGCCCGGCTTCCGCGGCTACTCCATGATCAATCACCCCGGCTCCACGCCGGAAGCGAAATTCATCATCAAGCGAAAGCCTGAGGGTGCTTTCACCCAATGGCTGTTCGCGCGCGCGAAGCCCGGAGACCCGGTCGAGTGGTTTGGGCCATTGGGCAAGGCGGTGTTCGCCCCCCAAGAGCAGCGCACGATCGTGTGCATTGCGGGCGGATCCGGGATCGCCTCCATGATTTCAATCCTGGAGGCCGGACGCTCTTCCCGCCACTTCGATCATTTCGAGGCCGACCTGTTTTTTGGCGTCCGCACCAACCTCGACATGTTTTACCTCGATGAGCTCCACGCGTTTGCTGAAGCGTTCCCCGACACGCTGCAGATCAAGATCGCGACGTCGCACGACGTGCCGGGAGCGGACGTGCAGGAACGCTACCCGCGGCTTTCATTCGAGCCGGGCTTCCCCCATGAGATCGCCGCGCGCGATCTTGCCGCCAAGTTCGCCGGGCGGGTCGCCTATGTGGCTGGCCCGGCCATACTCGTGGATGTCTCGATTCGAATGCTGATTTCGCAGGGGAGGCTGCCGGTACGCGATATCCGTTACGATAAATTCAGCTAGTGAACATGATCTTTTCCATGCGCAAAGCGAAGCGAGGTGAGACGATGTCCGCGGCAGTCAAGGAGATCGACAAGGTCGAGATGCTGCGTGCAACCGACATTCTGCAGGGTACCTCGGATGCGACGCTGCACAAACTTGCTGCCCTGGCCAAGCCGCAAAGCATCGAGGAGGGCGAGACGCTCTATGCCGTCGGAGATCCCGCACGCAGCGCGTATGTCGTGGCCGAGGGCCGCCTCCGCTTCATCCTGGGCGGCGATGGCCGACCCGCCGCACAAGGCACGGTCATCGGCGCCGGAGACATTCTGGGATGGGCGGCCCTTCTCGGCGATCAGCCGCGCCGCATAGCGACAGTCATCGCCCTCGAAGACTGCCGGCTCCTTGATATCGAGGGTGAGGCGCTGCTGCGCACGCTCGAGGAGGAGCCGCGCTCGGGCTATCTGGTCATGTGCCGTATTGCCAAGATGATCACGCAGAGCTTTCTGGAGCAGAGCGCCATGCTCGAGGGCGTGACCTGATCCGCGCGACGCGCCGGATCAGTCATCGTAATCGTAGGTGAGTTCCCCTTCGAATTCTATCCACAGATCGTTGCCTTCCAGCCTGACCGGGTAATACAGCAAAGGCTTCTCGGCTTCGCCCATAAGCGCGCCGGTGCGCAGGTCCCATTGCCAGACGTGTTTGGTGCAGGTCAGGGTACCCTCGTCGCACACGCCGGAATTTTCGAGCGGTTCCGCCATGTGCGGACAAAGCGGAGGAAATGCAACGAACTCGCCATCCGTCCTGGTGACGAGAACACGCACGCCCTGGATGTCGACCCCGGTCAGAGACCCGCTCGAAACTTCGTCCGCAGAGCAAAGTCTCTGCCACCCCAACGGGAAACTCCCACAGATAAACGAGCCGTGGCGATCAGATCGGGTAATGGGAACCCTTATCGAGGCGCCGCGTGTCGAGGAATACATTGCGTTCCGAAAAGCGCGGACCATCCTCGCCCAGCCGGAAGCGGTCGTAATATTTTCCGATCAAGAAGAGTTGCGTCTCTCCCGAATCGATATGTGAGTTGATGCCGTCGAGCATGGTCCGATAGCACGCAAACGAGGTGGTGGCGGCGGCCTCTTGCAACGAGGGATCGAGCTCCACAGTGTAGTTGGTTGCGTGACGCATCAGGCGGCCATGATCGGTGTTATGGTTGGGCAGCATCTCGATCATCGTTTTCAGCCCCGCCACGTCCTGCTCGTACCAGGTCATCCGCCGGCGGATTTCCGGGCTGTAGGTAGTGATCCGATATTTGAAGTCTGAGGTGCAGAGCCCGAGCCAGTCCGAGAACTTCTCGTCGTCGAGGAGCAGACAGGCACGGTAGATCACGTCCTGAATGGCACGTTCGATCGATTTCAATTCGGGCTTTGCCATGATGTTCATCTCGACCTTCCGTTGTCTTGCGCTCTGCTCGGCTAGACTATTCGGCGGCGACCTGGGTACCGAAGAACGGATCGGAGGGAGACCGATCCATGCGCCGTGCCCACTCCGCGTAGAAGTGGCGCATTCCGATCTCGTCGTGGATGGTGTTGTCCTCGCGTCTGCCGTGCAAAATGTGCCGTGGTGTCGATCCTGGCCGCATGCTCACACCCTGGCCGGTAATACCGAGCAGATCTTCGTGCAGGTTGCGGCCGAACGGTCCCCAGATGGTGTTGTGGTCGCGCACGCGCTGGTCCTGCTCTTCCTGGGTGTCGCGCTTGAGTCCGAGGCCGCGAAACTCGATCATCACCCGGTCGGGACCCAGCGGTGTCATCGTGTCGACACGCAGCGAGGAGCCGCGGATATTGTATGTCGCGCCCGGGAACAGATCGACCATCTTCCAACCATTGCGGGGCATCCCCGGGAACGACAGCACGCGGTCGCTCGCTCCCTGATAGGCGT
>JBEVJT010000053.1:0-5114 GCA_040510075.1 Xanthobacteraceae bacterium
CATTTCATCTGTCCGCAGCAGGTGGAGGAGGCGCTGATGTCGGGGGTCACCTCCATGCTCGGCGGCGGCACCGGACCCGCGCACGGCACCTTCGCCACGACGTGCACGCCCGGGCCATGGCACATCGGCCGCATGATCCAGGCCGCCGATGGACTTCCCGTGAACCTCGGCTTCGCCGGTAAGGGTAATGCGTCGCGCCCCGCCGCGCTTGAGGAGATGATCAAGGCGGGCGCCTGCTCGCTCAAGCTGCACGAGGACTGGGGCACCACGCCCGCGGCGATCGACTGCTGCCTGTCAGTCGCCGACGACTACGACGTACAGGTGATGATCCACACCGACACGCTGAACGAGTCGGGCTTCGTCGAGGACACGATCGCCGCGTTCAAGGGCCGTACCATTCACGCCTTCCACACCGAAGGCGCCGGCGGCGGACACGCACCCGACATCATCAAGGTCGCCGGCCTGCGCAACGTGCTCCCGTCCTCCACCAATCCGACGCGGCCGTTCACCAGAAACACCATCGACGAGCATCTCGACATGCTGATGGTCTGCCACAACCTCGATCCATCGATTGCGGAGGATCTCGCCTTTGCGGAAAGCCGCATCCGAAAAGAGACCATCGCGGCCGAGGACATCCTGCACGACATGGGCGCGCTCTCCATGATGTCCTCGGACAGCCAGGCCATGGGGCGCATCGGCGAGGTAATCATCCGAACCTGGCAGACCGCGGACAAGATGAAGAAGCAGCGCGGCCGCCTGCCGCAAGAGAAGGGCGACAACGACAACGTCCGTGCGAAACGGTACGTGTCCAAATACACGATCAATCCGGCGATCGCGCACGGCGTCTCGAAACACATCGGGTCCGTGGAGAAGGGAAAGCTTGCGGATCTCGTCGTGTGGTCGCCCGCCTTCTTCGGCGTGAAGCCCGACTGCATCGTCAAGGGCGGCAGCATCGTGGCCGCGCCCATGGGCGACCCCAATGCCTCGATCCCGACGCCGCAGCCGGTGCACTACCGCCCGATGTTCGCGGCGTTCGGCCGCGCGCAGACCGCCTCCTCCGTCGTATTTGTCTCCCAGGCTGCGGCGGGAGCCGGCCTGCGCCGCAAGCTCGGCGTCGAGAAGGAGTTCTTGCCCGTCGAGAACACGCGCTCCCGCATCTCAAAAAAGAGCATGGTGCACAACGACGCCACGCCGAAGATCGATGTGGATCCCGAAACCTATGAGGTGCGCGCCGACGGCGAGCTGCTCACCTGCTTGCCCGCCGATACCCTCCCCATGGCCCAACGATACTTTTTGTTTTAGGGCAATGTTTCGACGGAAGGATAGCCTGTGACCGCCCTGCCCCGGGCGACTGTCGTGTGCGCGATCGATGCGCGCAACGCCGCGCGCGTCATTGACGAGGTGGTGCTCGCTGCCGACGAGCGCCACCGACGGCGCATCGCGCTCACCAGCTCGCGCGGCACGCCGTTCCTGCTCGACCTCCCCCACGCCACTGTGCTGCGCGACGGCGATGGCCTCGTTCTTGAGGACGGCGCAATCGTGCGCGTCGTCAGCAAGCCCGAGGCGCTCGTGGAAATCACCGCTGCGAATGCTGCGGAGATCGCGCGCCTCGCTTGGCACATCGGCAATCGCCATACCGAGGTGCATATCGTGGGCGAGCGTCTGCGCATTCGCCGCGACCACGTGCTCGAGGAGATGCTGCGCGGCCTCGGCGCGCATCTGCATCCGATCGAGGCGCCGTTCGAGCCCGAAACCGGCGCCTACAATTCGCACGGGCACCATCACCATCATGACGATGACAACCACGCGTAAGCTCGGCCCGGCCCGTCATTCCGCGGCGCTGCACGCAGCCAAGGTTAAGCGGGCCGCGCAAAATGAGACGTGCAGCGAACCCGGAATCCATACTCACAAGCCTGGGGTTGCGGTCTCGGCCGGAATGACGCCCAGGGCGCTCTATCGGCTCATGACATGGTTGTCGCCGGCGTTCCCCACCGGCGCATTCTCATATTCCAGCGGCCTCGAATGGGCGGTGCAGTCGGGCGATGTTACAGGCGCAGAGTCGCTCCGCGCGTGGCTGGAAGTGATCATGCGCGAGGGCAGCGGATTCTGCGACGCCGTTTTCTTTCTCCATGCCTATCGGGCGGCGGCCGAGCACGATCCAGCGCGCCTGCGCAGCGTCGCCGAGCTGGCGCTTGCTTTCGCGTCCACAAGGGAAAAATATCTCGAGACCACCGCCCAGGGTCGCGCCTTTGCGGATACGGTCTGTGCGGCTTGGCCCTGCGAGGCGGACGCCGACGAAGACCTCCTTGTGAATGGAGAGATCGCATTGCCGGTCGCGGTTGCGGTGGCGTGTGCCGCTCACGTTATTCCCGAAACACCGGCGCTCGCATGCATGCTGCAGGCCTACGCCGCCAATCTGATTTCCGCCGGCGTGCGCCTTATTCCCCTCGGTCAAATTCAGGGCCAGCGCCTGCTCGCACACATCGAGCCTCTGGTGCTCGCGACTGCTGAGCGCGCCGCCGCCGCCTCGCTGGACGACCTCGGCAGCATCGCGTTGCGCGCCGATCTTGCCTCCATGCACCATGAAACGCAGTACACGCGATTGTTCAGGTCATAGCGAATGAGCGCTCACGGGCCCCTCCGCGTCGGCATCGGCGGTCCCGTCGGCTCCGGCAAGACCGCGCTCATGGATGCATTGTGCAAGCGCCTGCGCGATTCCTGCGAGATTGCCGCCATCACCAACGACATCTACACAAAATGGGACGCCGAGTTTCTCGTGCGCTCGGGCGCGCTCGCCCCCGAGCGGATAGCCGGCGTCGAAACCGGCGGCTGCCCGCATACGGCGATCCGCGAGGATGCCTCCATCAATCTCGCTGCGATCGCCGAGATGCAGAAAAAATTTCCAACGCTCGATCTCGTGCTCATCGAATCGGGTGGCGACAACCTCGCGGCAACCTTCTCGCCCGAGCTTGCCGACCTCACCATCTACGTGATCGACGTGGCCGCAGGCGACAAGATCCCGCAAAAAGGCGGCCCCGGCATCACCCGCTCGGATCTCCTCGTGATCAACAAGATCGATCTGGCCCCGTATGTCGGCGCCTCCCTCGATGTAATGGAGCGCGATGCGAAAAAGATGCGCGGCGCCCGCCCGTTCGCGTTCACCAACCTCCGCACCGGCGAGGGCGTGGAAATGATCGCCCGATTCATTGAGAAGAAGGGCGGCCTAGCTGCGTAACCCTCTACGAGTCTATGGCCTTTGCGGAGAGTCTTTCGTCACCCACGAAGAGCCAGCCGTTCGAATAGAGAAGACTCACCTCCTTGGTTGGCGGCAATTCGGAGACGACACGCTGCAACTCCACCGAATGCATCGCAATGGTCTCTCGCCATTGCCCCGCGGATTTGAGCTGCGTGCGCGCGAGCCGCGTCTCCACCGTGAAGCGACCGTCCTCGACATAAAAGAGCGTCAGATCGCCCTCGTCCTCGCCTCGCGTCTTGCTCACGGCGCGCTTGAGCGACCGCCTGTCGACTGTGACTTCGTTGTTCACGGGCATGGTTCTTATGCCACCCACGCGAAGTGGCGGAGGGTTGCGGCCGTACCCTATTTTGAAACAATCAGTTGACACGCACAACGCGTTTACCCATGGCGGTGAGGCGGGACATCTCGACCGTGATCTCGGCCTCGGACAGGCCGCGCAACGGCAGCCTCTCGGCCTCCCGGCGCGTGAACTCGAGAATGTCCGGAGCAACGTCATCCTCGATCAGCAGGACATCGGCGGAGGCAAGCGCGCGCACGTCGCGCAGAGTGAGAGCGTCCGGATCGCGCGGCAGGTCGGAGAGAACCATGATGGTGCCGCCACACGCGTCATCTCTCACACTTTCATCGAGTAGCTGGGAAAAGACGGTGGCCTGCGGCTCGCGCTCGGGCTGCGCCAGCGCAACCGCGGCGAAGTTTTGCCAGAACCGGCGGCGCACGTTTGATGACAGCCGGTAATTGCCCAGGCGCGCGCGCCAGCACTGCGCCGTCGCCGCCCAGCGGGCAAAGCCGCGTGGGATGAGCGCCTCGAGGCGCGTGCGGATTGCCTGAGCGAGGGCGGGCGCCGCGCCGTCTGTCGAGATGCCGATCACCAGCGGGGAACGGTTGACGACGGCGCCGAAGGAGAAATCACAATAGGCAGGCTTGTCGATTACGTTGACCAGAACGCCTGTCGCACGTGCTGCCTCTGCAAACGTCCCGGCCTCGTCCTTGCCGACGAAATCTCCGATCGCCACGGCGGCGCCGGCAAGATCTTGCGAGCGCCAGCCTCGCGGATGCAGGGCGACGGTGCCACGCCCTCTCGATGGGGTGGCAAGCGCGCAAAGCTCTTCGCAAAATGTCTCCGCGTATATATCGACGCATGCGCCAGCGGCCGCAAGCAGCTCCGCCTTCCATGCCGCCGCCGCGCTGCCACCTGCAACAACCGCGCGCTTTCCCTCCAGCGCGAGAAACACGGGCAGCCGCGCGAGAGGCTGCATGCGCGCAGTTGCGTAGCCCGGATGCGCGACAGCGATATCCGGGGAAATCATCCCGCATGTCGCTCCGCTCATGCGGGCTACAATCCCTCTCTCGCCGTCATCCTGAGGCGCGAGCGAGCGTAGGGAGCGAGCCTCGAAGGATAGCGGCCGGAGCATTGCCCGGTCATCCTTCGAGGCTTGGCGCGTTGCGCCGAGTGCCTCAGGATGACGGATCAAGTTGGGCGGTTGCGACACCGGCTAGTACACATCCTGGTGGTAGCGGCCGCATTTTTTCAGATCGGCCACGAAGGCCACGGCCTCGTTGGTGCTGCGCACGCCGAATTTGGCCACCACGTCGACGAGCGCGCGCTCCACGTCGCGCGCCATGTGCTTGGCATCGCCGCACACATAGACGTGCGCGCCTTCCGCGAGCCACGACCAGAGATCGCGGCCCACCTCACGCATGCGGTCTTGCACATAGATCTTCTGGTCGCCGTCACGCGACCAGGCAAGCGTAAGCCGAGTAAGGGCGCGCGCGACCTTCATGCCGGTAAGCTCCTCTTCATAGAAAAAGTCACAGGCGCTGCGCTGATGCCCAAAAAACAGCCAGTTGCGGCCGGGCG
>JBEVJT010000054.1:0-8228 GCA_040510075.1 Xanthobacteraceae bacterium
GCCCAGCGCATGGGAGCGGCGGGATCGATGGGCGCGTCGAGATCGTCGCCGAGCGCAGCGGCAAGCGCCGCCTCAAATCCTTTCTCAACCACCAGGTCGTCGATGACCGCCGGCCAAGGATTCTCTTTCTCGACACGCAAGAGCTTGGCGAGCGTTTTTGCCTCGGTCTCAAGGCGCTGGGCGCGCCGCTCGGCCTCGAGCAGCGCTGCACGCGCGGTATCGGTCACCTCGCGCGCGCCCTTGTGCTGCCCTTCCGCGCGCAACAGCTCGGCATCCGCATCGCCGAAGCGGAGCTGGCTGGCTTCCGCCTCCTTGGCCAGCGCCTCAAGGTCCGCAAATTCTTCCGTCGCCAATTGCTTGCGCTCCGTCTCGACGGCAGCGATCTCGTCGGCAAGCCGATGCAACCGATCGTCCTGTTCGGTGAGTGCGGCCTCGAGCGCGCGCCGGCGCGCCGTGAGGTTGGCAAGCTTGCCGGTGAGCTCATCCGCTCTCGCTTCAGCGGCCGCGACATCCGTCTCCGCTCCGGCAAGGCGCTCGGAAATACCTGCGCGCTGGGCTTCGTTTGTGCTCTCTTCCTCGCGCAAGGCGTTTTCTTCGCCTGCGAGGCGTGCGAGCGCTGCCTCGGCATCACTCGCAAGACGGCGCTCGCGATCGATGTCCTGTGAAAGTTGCTGCAAACGGCGCTCGAGTTCGGCGAGGCGTGCGCGCGCGCGATTCTCCTCGTTGTCGAGCGCGTCCCGCGCCGCCGACAAGCGCTGGAGCCCTGCGGCAGCCGCTGCTTCCGCTTGCCGCAACTCGGGCAGTCCGGCAGCGATGCCCGCCTGACGCTTGGATGCCTCGGCCTGTTCGCCAGTGCGCTGGGCAACGGCCAGCAACGCCGCGTGCTTGCCCTGCTCAGCGTCGGCAAGCTCGGCGGCTGCGGCCGTCCAACGCAGATGATAGAGCATCGCCTCGGCCTTGCGCACCTGCTCGGAGACGGTGCGGTAGCGGACCGCCTGTCGCGCCTGTCGCTTCAGCGCGTCCATCTGGCCCGCGAGCTGGGTGATGACATCTTCCAGGCGGCTCAGGTTCTGCTCGGCGGCGCGCAGGCGCAGCTCCGCCTCGTGGCGGCGCGCGTGCAAGCCCGAGATGCCGGCCGCCTCCTCGAGCACGCGCCGGCGCTGATCGGGCCGCGCCTGGATGATCTCGCCGATGCGCCCCTGGTGCACCATGGCGGGCGAGCGGGAGCCCGTGGACGCATCTGCAAACAAGATGTGCACGTCGCGCGCGCGCACCTCCCGACCATTGATCCGATACAAGGAGCCGGCATCGCGCTCGATGCGGCGGGAGATGTCGAGCACCTCGTGCTCGTTGAACTGGGCGGGGGCTTGGCGGGCGCTATTGTCGATCCGGACCGCAACTTCGGCGTGATTGCGCCCAGGCCGACTGGTGGTGCCGGAAAAGATCACGTCCTCCATGTCGACCGCACGCAACGACTTATGCGAGGTCTCCCCCATGACCCAGCGCAGGGCCTCGACGAGATTGGACTTGCCGCAGCCATTGGGCCCGACCACGCCGGTGAGTCCGGGCTCGATCAGAAAGTCTGTCGGCTCGACGAAGGATTTGAAGCCGAGCAGGCGCAGCCGCGTGAGTTTCATGCCGTGGCTAGTCCGAAAAACGGGAGCGCGGCCGGACAAAACTGATCACGGCTCAAGCCGATGGCGTGAGTCGAGGAATGCCGCATCTCCGCGCACCATGAATCGTCAACCATGATTCCGCAACAGAAGGAAACAAATGGTTAATAATCGTAAACAAAGAGCAAACGGCGGAGCGCAGGCCGACCGGCGCGGGACCCTTGGCTGCGGCCCTCGGAGAAGGGCGAAAACCCTTAGGAAACCGGCAGATAGGGTGCCAGCTGCTTGTCCAGCTCCTGCGGCGAGATCGCCCCGCTGACGCGTTTGCCGTTGATGAAGAAAGTCGGCGTTGAATTCACGCCGAATTTCACTCCGCGGTTGCGGGTCTCCTCGATTGATTTCGTCAGCTGCTGATTCGCCAAGCAATCATCGAAGCTCTGCTGCGTGAAGCCCGCCTGCTTGGCTATCCCAAACAGCCGTTCGAGGGGACTCTGCATGACCCAGTCGCGCTGCTGCCGGAACAGCGTCTCAACCATCGGATAATACTTCTCCTTGCCCGCGCAACGGGGCAGCAAGGAACCTGCGGTGGCCAGCGCGTCGAGGGGAAATTCGCGGAAGATGTAGCGCACCTTTCCGGTGTCGATATATTTGCGCTTCAGCTCGGGAAAAGTCGCTTCGGCAAAATGCGCGCAATGGGGACAGGTCATGGATGCGTATTCCACGATCACCACCGGCGCGTTCGCCGCACCAATGGACTCATCGGGTAGCGGGCCCGGCGCCAGCAAAGCGTCCATCGGGACGTCGCCACTCGAATAATCTGGCGTCTTCCAGAAGTAGTAACCCCCTCCGGCAGCAACGGCCAGCACCACCACCGCGCCGCCAATCAGCCACTGGCGGCGAGAAATGCCCGCGGCTGCCGGTGCGTCCTTCGTGCTGTCCGTGGAAGTTGCAGTCGCAGGTCGGGCCATCTTGTCTCCAATCATGGATTTAGAATTCATAAATGTGGCAACGGCGGGCCGGCGCTTTAAGGCATTGGCCGCAGGTCACGGCTGTTTGATGGCAGCGCCCAGTCGCGCAAGCGCATCGCGCAGCTCTGCGCTGCGGATTTCGGTGAGCCGGGCCGCAATTTTTGCGGCTGCTTCGGCGTCAGCGATGGTTGTCGCTTTGCGCCTCCCGCGGCGCAGCGGGGCTTGGCGCAGCCGCAGGTGGCCGATCACCTGCCAGCCAAAGAAGCGATTTACGCGCTCCATCACCACGGGCGCGAGGTGCTGGATTTCAATCGCCGCAGGGCCTTCGACGCGCAGCACGAGTGTAGCCGGCTCGCGCATTTCCCCATCGGCGGGGCGCGCCCATTGGATCTTTTCGGGCTGCGAATGCTCGGCAATCTCCGGCCCGACGATATCCCCCCAACGCGTGACAATCTCGGTCGAGGCAAAGCCGCGTTTGGCAAACGTCGCACTCAACGTCTTGTGCAGAAGCTCGGACAGGGCGCGCGGCTGGAATGTACGAGCCTTGTTCATCCGTGATGACTCTGTCAGACCGCGATCATGCGAGCCGAAGCTTTCCGGGCCGAGATCGCGCCGTCACACCGCCAATTCGAGGCCTCGTTAGCAGGAAAGCAGCTCCCACGCAGCACCCGGTTGCTGGGGTGGTATGACAGCAATCGGCGCACGCTGCCATGGCGGGCGGGCCCCGGTGAGACCGCCGATCCTTATCGCGTGTGGCTGTCGGAAATCATGCTGCAGCAAACGACGGTCAAAACCGTCGTGCCGTATTTCCATGCCTTCACGCGCCGATGGAACGATGTGCGCGCGCTTGCGGCAGCGCCGCTCGCCGACGTGCTGAGAGCCTGGGCAGGGCTGGGCTATTACGCGCGGGCCCGCAATCTGCATGCCTGCGCCCGCGAGGTGGTCGAGCGGCGCGGAGGCGCTTTTCCGCAGAACGAGACGGAGCTGGCGCGGCTGCCCGGGATCGGTCCCTATACGGCTGCGGCCATTGCGGCGATTGCCTTTGGGGCGCGCACGGTTCCGGTGGATGGCAACGTCGAACGCGTTCTTGCGCGGGTGTTCGCGGTCGAGGACGAACTTCGGGCGGCCAGGGATCGACTGCGCGGATTGGCGCAGAGCCTGGCCCCTGCCACTCGGGCGGGGGATTTCGCGCAAGCACTGATGGATCTCGGCGCGACCATTTGCACGCCGAAGGCGCCGCGTTGTGGCCTCTGTCCGTGGAGC
Source organism: Xanthobacteraceae bacterium (assembly GCA_040510075.1). Lineage (GTDB taxonomy): Bacteria > Pseudomonadota > Alphaproteobacteria > Rhizobiales > Xanthobacteraceae > VAZQ01. The sequence goes on from JBEVJT010000054.1 coordinate 3,845, forward strand.
AGGAATTGCCGGGCGCACACGCGCGGAGACCCGGAGGAATTTCCCAAAAAGCCGCCGCGGAAGAAAGGCCAAATGCGTTTCGGCGCAGCCTTCGTGGCCCTCAGGGCGGATGGAGCGGTGCTCGTGCGCACGCGCCCCCCCACAGGCCTCCTGGCCGGCATGAGCGAGGTGCCCGGATCCGCATGGGCGCATGAGCCCAATAAGGACGAGACGCTTGCGGCGGCACCGCGCTGGGAAAGCCGCCGTACGCGCTGGCACTGCGTCCGCGGCGTCGTCAGTCACGTATTCACGCATTTTGCGCTTGAACTTACTGTCTATACCGCGCGCATTCCGCAGCACATTGCGGCGCCGCAAGGATCGCGCTGGGTAAAAGCGGCGGAGCTGGCGAGCGAGCCGTTCCCTACCCTCATGCGCAAGGTGCTGGGCCACGCCGGCGTGTTGCCTCACCCGGATGTCGCTTTCCCTCCATCCGGGCTACAAACGGCATCGCGTTCAGCAGCACACGAGGAGAAGAGGTGAGTATTCAGCGAATCGATACCAATGCGCGCATGAGCAAAGCGGTCGTGCACGGCAATACCATCTATCTGGCGGGAATCATTGCCGACAAGGCGCTGACCCAGGGAGTCGCGGAACAGACGCGGGAGATCCTCTCGGTCATCGACAGCTACCTGGCCAAGGCCGGCAGCGACAAATCAAAGCTCCTCTCCGCCACCATCTGGCTTTCCGACATCCGTACGGTCGACGAGCTGAACAAGGTGTGGGATGCGTGGGTGACACCCGGCCACACGCCGGCGCGCGCCTGCATCGAAGCGCTGCTGCAGGGACCGGAGAAGAAGGTGGAAATTCAGGTGACCGCCGCCCGCTGAGGCTCAGCTACGCTCTGTTCCTTCCTCACGGCATCGCGCAGCGTATCAATGGAGACGAGGCCAGCCGGCGTATCGAGGTGCCAGAAGGTCCAGCCATTGCACGCGTCAATGCCTTGGGCGAGGGCGCCGATGCGGTGAATGGAACCGACGGCGGCCCCGAAAATGATGGCGCCGTCGGCGCGCACGAGCGCCTTCACGTTGCGCTTTCCATCGGAAAGAACGGCGCCCGGGAGAATGAGGCCCCGCTCGATCAATGCGGCGAACGGGATGCGGGGTGCCTCGCGCGCCGTCGCGAACGGCGCAATGGCCGGGAACGGCAGCGGGCTTGTGGCGGTCACGCGCGCGCGCGCGGCCGCCGCGTACTCTTCCTCGCGCTCTATTCCGAGAAAATGCCGCCCCAGCCGTTTGGCCACGGCGCAGGTCGTGCCCGTGCCGCAGAAAGGATCAAGCACCACGTCGTCGGCGCGCGAGGAAGCGAGAATCACGCGCGCGAGCAATGCCTCGGGCTTCTGCGTCGGATGCAATTTCTTTCCATTCCGCTGCTTGAGCCGTTCCTCGCCGGTACACAGCGCAAAGCTCCAGTCCGAGCGCATCTGCACGTCTTCGTTGCCGGCTTTCAGCGCCTCGTAATTGAAAGTGTAGCCGGAACTGCCCGGCTCTCGCGCCGCCCAGATCAGCGTCTCGTGTGCATTCGTGAATCGCCGGCCGCGGAAATTTGGCATCGGGTTCGACTTGCGCCAGATCACGTCGTTCAGAATCCAGAAGCCGAGGTCCTGCAGAATGGCGCCCACGCGAAAGATGTTGTGATAGGAGCCGATCACCCAGAGCGTTGCGCTGGGCTTCATCACGCGCCGGCACGCAAGAAGCCAGGCGCGCGTAAATTCGTCGTAGGCCGAGAAGCTCGCAAACTTGTCCCAGGCATTGTCGACGCCGTCGACGCGCGAATTGTCGGGACGCTTGAGATCGCGCTGCAGCTGCAAATTGTAGGGCGGATCTGAAAAGACGAGATCGGCGCTTGCCGCCGGCAACTTGCCGAGCTCGGCGATGCAGTCGCCGGTAATGATCTGATCGAGAAGGCGGGGCGCAAAACTGACGCGGGGCGCCCTAACGGACGCCCCGCGACGCGACACACACATGACTCAGAACTCTGACTCAGGCGACGCGGCCGGTGACGCGGGACCTACAACCGACAGGAGGCACTATGGGCCGCTAAGGTAAAAATCGGCTTAATCGGTTGAATGCGGCACTGGGAAAGAATTGCCCAGCAACTATATTGGAGCGCGCCCCGTTGTTGTGAGCCAAGGGGTGCGGCGGACTCGTGCGGTAATGCCAGGAGGCAACCGATGCGCTTGGACGATTTGCAGGAAAGCGGAAACATCGAGGACCGCCGGAGTGAAGGCGGCTTCGGCGGCGGTGGCGGTTTTGGCATTCCGATGGGGGGCGGCGGACTGGGGATCGGTACCATCGTCATCCTCGGCCTCGTCGGCTGGGCGCTGGGCATCGATCCGAGCCTCCTGATCGGCGGCGCGGAGATTCTGACTTCGCCGCATCAGCCGCAGGCGCAGGCGCCTCCGACGGCGCGCCGCACCGGCGCGCCGCGCGACGACATGGGCCGGTTCGTCAGCAAGGTGCTCGGCAGCACGGAGGTGACCTGGCAGCAGATCCTCTCCAAGGAAGGCCGCACCTACACGGCTCCCGTTCTCGTGCTCTATAAAGGCGCGACGCATGCGAGTTGCGGCGGCGTTGCGCAATCGGCGATGGGTCCTTTCTACTGTCCCGCCGACCGCAAGGTTTATCTCGACACAACCTTTTTCGATCAGATCGCCACGCGCTTTCACGGGTGCGACGTTGGAAGCCGAGCGTGTCAGTTCTCCGAAGCATACGTGATTGCCCATGAGGTCGGGCATCACGTGCAGAATCTTCTGGGTATCTTGCCCAGAGCGACGCAGGCACAACGCTCGTCCGGCAGCAAGGCGGCTGCCAATCACATCCAGGTCCAGGTCGAATTGCAGGCCGATTGTTTCGCGGGCCTCTGGGCCAATCGCGAGAATAAAATGCTCGAAAGCCAGGGCAAGCCGCCTTTCGTAGAGCCCGGCGACGTGGAAGCGGCCTTGCGCACGGCAGCGGCCATCGGCGACGACACCTTGCAGCGGCGCTCGCAAGGCTACGTGGTCCCCGACAGTTTCACCCATGGCAGCTCGGAACAGCGCCAGCGCTGGTTCTACACCGGCTTCCGCTCGGGGAATCTGCAAAGCTGCAACACGTTTGCCGCGGCGCAGCTGTGATCAAAACAATCGTCGTCATTCCGGGGCGCTGCGAAGCAGCGAACCCGGAATCCATAACCACAAGCCTGGGATTATGGATTCCGGCTCTCGGCCCTTTGGGGCCTCGGCCGGAATGACGCAGGCGGGGCCGGCATGGCGGGCATCGATCCGAGCAGGCAATTCGTCCCGCTCAACATTGCGGTCCTGACCCTCTCGGATACCCGCAACCTCGGCGATGACAAATCCGGCGCGCTTCTCGTCGAGCGCATCGAGAAGGCAGGTCACGCCATCGCCGATCGCGCCATCGTCACCGATGACGTCGAGGAAATTCGTGCACAGCTGAAACGCTGGATCGCGGACGAGGCGGTCGACGTGATCATCACCACCGGGGGCACCGGCTTCACCGGCCGCGACGTCACGCCCGAGGCGATCGAGCCGCTGTTCGACAAGCGCATGGATGCGTTCGCGATGATGTTCCTCCTCGTGAGCCAGGGCAAGATCGGCACCTCCGCCATTCAGACGCGGGCCACCGCCGGAGTGGCAGGGACGACCTATATCTTCTGCCTGCCCGGCTCGCCGGGAGCGTGTCGTGACGGCTGGGACGAGATTCTCGTGCATCAGCTCGATTACCGTTACCGGCCGTGCAACTTTGTCGAGATCATGCCGCGCCTCGACGAGCAATTGCGCCGCGGCAAGACGAAAATCCCCCGCTCGTAACTCGTCATTCCGGGCGCCGCGTAGCGAAGCGCAGCGGCGAACCCGGAATCCAGAGCCACGGGCCTGGGATTATGGATTCCGGCCCTCGGCCTTTTGGGGCCTCGGCCGGAATGACGACCCAGTAAGCGTCGCAGTCCATTCTTCCTGTACGAGCGCGTCGGATTCGTGCGGCCGCAGCGACGGCGCTAGGAGCGCGAGGCGTGGGCGATCGAGCCGGCCCAGTGCCCATACGGCTGCCCCGCGCACAAGCGGAGATGTGTCGACAAGAAGCCGCTCGGCGCTCTCGGCGAGGGCGGCGTCATTGGAATTGCCGATCGCCATGAGCACGTTGCGCACGAAGCGGTTTCGCCCGGTGCGCCTGATGGGCGAGCCGGCAAACAATTTACGGAAGGCAGTATCATCGAGGCGCGCAAGCTCCTCGAGCCGCGGCGCGTTGAGCTCCTCGCGCAGCGCAAGCTTTGCATCCCGGCTCGCCTGCGCAAATTTGTTCCAGGGACAGACGGCGAGGCAATCGTCGCAGCCGTAGATGCGATTGCC
>JBEVJT010000055.1:0-12848 GCA_040510075.1 Xanthobacteraceae bacterium
CGATTGCAGTCACGAGAGGAAATCCGAGCGTCACCCAAAACGCGAAACAGATCACCGCGCCGAGCATCATGGTGCTGCCCTGCGCGAAATTTACCGTGTGGGAGACCGCGTGCGTGATGTGAAAGCCGAGCGCCAGCAGCCCGTACATGCTGCCAAGCCCGAGCCCGGAAATCAGCGCAGAGGCGACCAGCATGGCAGATTGAATCTAAAAGCGTCGACGTTGCTGCCAAATCCGTTCGTCCCCGCGAAGGCGGGGACCCAGTTCCTTATCTGGATTCCGGCTTGCGCGGGAATGAGCGGAGAAACGAACTGCTGCGGTGTTTTACTCCACCGGGACGATCTTGTCGCCGTCGTAACGGACCATCATGTAGTCGTCGGGCCCGAGGGCGTCGTGATTGTCGGCATTGAATGGCTGCTTATAGGTTTTGATCAAACCCTCATAAGGCTCTTTGAGATTTTCGAGCGCAGTGCGTATCGCGTCCGCATCGGTTGAGCCTGCCTGCGCGATGGCGCGTCCGACAAGGTGCATGGCGTCGTAAGCGTTTGCCGTGCCGACCGGCGCGAAAATGTCTTCCGGCCCTTTGATCTGCGGATACTTCTTCTTCAGCGCCGCCATGACGCGCTCGCCTACCGGACCTTGCTTGCCGAAGAACGAGTAGGTCTGCACGAAATGCGCTTCGCCCGCGGTCGGGCCGGCGAGTTCCGGAAAGCGTCCGCCGGAAATGCCCCAGTGCGAGACGACCGGCACGCGCCAGCCCATGCGCTCGCGCGACTTCATCATCTGAGCGCCCGGCGGAGTATTGACGACGAGGATGATCGAATCAGCGCCGGCGTCTTTCAGCCGCGCGAGTTGCGGCACCATATCGACGTCGTTGTTTTCGAATTTGCCGACACCGACGATCTGAACCGCGGGATCGGCCTTGCTTGCCGCCAGCAAGCCGCGCTCGTTGGATTCGCCCCACGGATTGTTGATGAGCATCAGTCCTGCTTTGGTCGAGCCGAATTTCTGATGCGCGTATTTCAGGAGCTTCACGTCGACGAGGTCATCGACCGCGGACACGCGGAACACGTAATTCGGGCTGGCGCCGTTCTGTGTGATCTTGGTGCCCGCCGCCCACACGCCCATGAAGATTTTCTTTTCCTTGTTCACGAGCGGCACGATCGCGAGCGACACCGGCGTGTCGATGCCGCCGAACATCACGGCGACGTTCTCCTTGAAGATGAGTTCGCGCGCCGCGGTGAGCCCCTTGGGCGGCACCGATTCGTCGTCGCGTTGGACGAGCTCAAGCTGACGGCCGCTGAGCAGCCCGCCTTTGGCGTTGATCTCGTCGATGGCAAGCGCAAGTCCGCGGGTGATCGCCTCGCCCGATTGGGCCGAGGCGCCGGACAGCGCGGCCACGTGACCGATGCGAATAGGATCGGCGGCTTTCGCTTGCTCAGGCGCGCACAACGAAATCGCCAATACGGCGCAAGCAAACCCGTAGATCATCCGTATCTTGCGCGTCAGCCATTCACTTCTCATCCCTGTCTCCTTTGTGTCGTTCGAGGGTGCAGAGTTGGCGGGATGATCGGAAATGCGATTACCCATGTCAAACTGTCCTGGAGAGCTATGCGTGCACAATAGCAGGACCTTGGTGCACAATTAGTGTGCGGCTGCGCGCTGTTCCGAGAAAGTCGTGCCCGCACCCGCCGCCAGTTCGCGAGTACCAACGACCTGGTGCCCCGCAGCGGTGAGCGCCTCTTTGACCGACCGCGCCAGCTCCACGGCGTTTGCCATATCGCCGTGCAAACAGATCGATTGCGTGGGCAGATTGAGCCACGAGCCATCGATCGCATTGCGGCCTTGCCGCTCTACGAGCGACAGTGCGTTCTTCGCAACCATGGCGGGATCGCGCAAGCCGCGCACGCGGTCAAGGATCAGCGAGCCGTCGGCGGTGTACTCGAGATCGACGTAGCTCTCGTGCAGCATTTTGATGCCAGCCGTGGCACATTCGGATGCTACGAGCTCCCCGAACATCAGGAGGAGAAGCGCGGGATCGACCGCCTTGATGGCGCGCACGATGCCGCGAGCGGTTGCACGGTCTCTAACGGCGGTCAAAAACAGCTGGCCGTGCGGTTTGACATGATTGAGCGGCACCGCTTCAGCGCGACAGAATCCCAGCACTGCGCCGATCTGATACACCGAAATTTCGAACACCTCCTGCTCGCTCAGGTCCATTCGACGGCGGCCAAAGCCCATGAAATCCGGATATGATATGTGCGCGCCGACTTCGACGCCGTGCTCCTTCGCAAGCTTGACAGAGGCGTGGATCGTACCCGGGTCTGCGGCATGGTAGCCGCACGCGATGTTCGCAGTCCTGACGAAGGGGATGAGCCCCCGGTCATCCCCGAGCGTGTATCGCCCGTAGGATTCTCCCATGTCGGCGTTCAGGTTGATTTTGCTTGCCATCTTCCCCACTCCTTGATGCCCGACAGCATGACCCGGCGCAATTGAATGTCAATCGACGCGGACCAGCACGTCGCATCCCAATCGTCGCCATTGTTCAGCTTTGCTGTAATTGGCGATACCCACCTCAATCCCGACGATGCGCAGAACACTTCTCCGTGGCGTACGAACCGGCTCGCAAACGGCCGCACCGCGTTTGTCGTAAGCGAGCTCAATCGGGCCAGGCCATCGTTCGTTGTGCATCTCGGAGATATTGTTCATCCGCTGCCTGCCGACCCGCGCCAAAAAATCGCCGCCATGTCCGCCAAGCGCCTGTTCGCAGGGCTCAACTGCCCATTGCACTTTGTCCCTGGCAATCACGATGTGGGCGATAAACCGCTCGACTGGATGCCGGCGGACTGCGTCAGCGAGGGTTCTATCGTGTCCTATCGGCAGACATTCGGGCCCGATTGGTATGCCTTCGATTACGGCGGCTGTCGATTTGTGGCGATCAACTCGTCGCTTCTGAACTCGGGCCTGTCTTTGGAAGCGGAGCAAAAAACGTGGATTGAGGCCGAGCTTGCAAGGAATAAAGGCCGGAGAATATTTCTATTCACCCATTACCCGCCTTACGTCGCGCGTCCTGACGAAAGCAGCCATTACGACAACATCGACGAGCCAGGCCGCTCGTGGCTGCTCGATCTCATCACTCGCTGTCGCGTTGAGGCGCTATTTGCGGGACATGTCCATAACTTCTTTTACAATGTCCACGCCGCAATTACGCATTGCTACGTGCTTCCTTCGGTGACGAGTTTGCGCCAGGACTACGCTGAATTCTTTCGGGTAGGTCCTGCGGACGAGTATGGCCGCAACGATGCAGCCAAGCTTGGATTCTTTATCGTCGATGTCTACCCCGATAATCACCTTGCACATTTTGTGCGAACGCAAGGTGCAACATGCGAAGACACACAAGCCCAAGCTCGCGCGACGTTCGAGCGACCAATTGGCTCGCCAGTTGGTGTGCACCTGCGGCACGCCTGGGCTGAGGAAATCGAGCTTCCCTACAACGGCCCGTTGGACGAGCTCAGCCGTAAGCGGGTTCGCAACGACTACGGACTGCTCGCCTTGTGGGATTTGGGAATCCGGCACCTGCGCGTACCCTCATCCGACCTGAGAGATGAACCTCTACGTTCACGCATGACCGACTTGCGGCGGTTGGGATTGAAATTCACCGTGTTCACGTTCGGCGAGCCCGACAACACCACCCTCGAGCTCATGGCCGCTCATCGGATCTATGTTCATGGATGGGAAATTATAGCACCGGCGCATCGGCTCCTGCGGGTGATCGAGAGCGTGCGCGGACGAGCCTCGCATGTGCCGCCCATCTGGTTCTCGAAGCTAGGCTCCCATAATGAAACTGCCGATTCAGGCAAGCCATTCGACCATGCCACGCGGCTCGCGTTCGAGCCCGACGACGAGGACGAGCTTGCCGAGCTGTGCGCGGCTGCCGAAAAATTTGATCGTCTTCAGGGCTTTGTTTTCAAGATCGACTTCGACGAGAGCATTCACGCTAGCGTGCAACGAATAGCCGACCTGTCGAGGCGAATTAACGTGCGTGCGACTATCGGCGTCAAACTTGCGCCGGTAAGATCCGCGGGCCCGCCGCCGGGGGAACATGCCGTCGCCAATCGCGTTGCCGAGGCGGCTGTGTGCGCGTGGTGGAATCCGCAGCTTCAGTTTTTTCTCGACACCTTTCAGGAGATCGATCGCGGCTACTACATGCGGCCGGGACTGGTGGACCGGCGCTGCAATCCCGCGCTGGCCGGAAATGTTTTCCGGAGGCTTCACCTGATGTTGGCGCGGCTCGAACCATTGGGCGCACTTTGTGAAACAGCGAAAGATGGCTGGCGCGGTCTCGCGTTGCAGGCGAAGTCCGGTGCAGGATTCCTGTGGTTTCCGGAACACGAGCAGGAACCCGGCACGGAGTGGGGCACCGCCACGCCGGTTTGCGAGCCCGAAATCGCGCATGGACCGATCAGGGGTCCGTGGATCGAATTCACACCGTCGCGCGAATATCAGAGCAGGCTGGATCGGCCATAAACTTTTTCGATGAGCTGCGCCGCGCCCAGCACGAGGTCGTCCCGCCCCGACGCGGCAATCACCTGGACGCCCAGCGGCAGGCCATCGAGCTTGCCGCAAGGAGTGGCCAGGCTCGGCACGCCCGCAACCGTCCAAAGACTCTGGAGCTTCTGCTCACCGGTCCGGTCAGACAGGATGGGAGCGTAGCCGTCGGTCGCCGGCGCCAGGATGATCGTATTCTGCGCAAGAAGCTGACCGATGTATCCCCGATAGTAATCCGCATCATCCAGCGCCTCGGCGTATTGAGTGGGCGCGACGCTCAGCCCGATATTCATGATCTCATGCAGCCGCGGGCTCATATATTTGCCAAAACGTTCAAAGTCGGATTTATGGTTGATGGCCAGATCCCGGAAAACGATGGTTTCGTAGCAGGAGATCAGCCGGGAGAAGCGCTCAGGCAGTTCCTCCCCAGTGACGGAGAATCCTGCATCCTCAAACGCCTTCTGCGCGCGACCGAGCGCCTCCGCCGTGGGCGGCTCGATGCGCTCCTGCAAAGGACCCTCGATGCGAAGCACGCGCGTTCCACCCGGAATTGTCTTGATGGGAAACATTCCATTCGGATTGTGAGCAGGCTCGAACATCGCCGTGCAGGCAAGCCCGATATCCGCGATGGTGCGCGCCATCGGTCCGACATGGTCGAGCCGTTCGGATATCGGCATGACGCCGTCGCCACTGATGGCGCTCTTGGTCGGTTTCAATCCAAACACGCCGCAGTAGCTCGAAGGACGAATGATCGAGCCAACGGATTGTGTCGCAACCGCAATCGGAACCATTCGCGCCGCGACCGCCGCTCCGGATCCGCTGGAAGAGCCTCCCGGAGAGCGTGATGGGTCATGGGGATTAGTAGTCGGGCCGGCTTTCGCGATCGCATATTCCGTCGTCACTGTCGTGCCGAGGATCACGGCGCCGCATTCGCGCAAGCGCCGCACGACCGTGGCGTCGGCCGCGGGCACCCGTTTTGCATGGATGTCCGTCCCCCAGATGCATCGCATCCCGGCGACGTCAACCGTGTCCTTCACTGCAACAGGAATGCCGTGCAGCTGCCCGCGTGTTGGCGACCGATCAAGCTTCCTGGCTTCCGCAATGGCGCGCTCTTCCTGCAGATCGACAAACGCTTTGACCGCGGGTTCGAGGGCGCGCACCTTGTCGAAGCAGCTTCTGATTATTTCTTCCGCAGAGCACTTCTTCTGCGCCTGCAGGTCGCGCAGCTCGAGTGCGGATAGGTCTGCAAGTTCGCTCATGAAGTTTTGCTCCTACGGCGGGTGCTAGTTTGCAGCAACGAATATTTAAAGTGCACGCAGTGCCGCCCGGAGGCACTCGCCTCCGCGGGCAAAATCTTCATGGGTGGGGGAAGCCCGTCCCTCCGAGCGTGACGTTGGTTTGCCGGTGAAAGCTTGCGCCGACGTGGCGGATCATTCCGTCGTGGAAGGAGGGGGCAATGACGCTGAGACTCGAAGGCAAACCATCGTCTCGCACCACGCCGGGAACCGCTACGGCGCAGAGTACAAGCAGGTTTACGTAATAAGTGTAATATCCCATGTCGGTATTGAGCTTGATTGGATCCGCCTCCACTGCTTCTACCGTGTAGAGCGTGCCGGTCGTGGGAACCACGAGGCAGTCCATGTTGCGCCATTCCGCTGCAGTTTGGACTTTTAATTCGGCGAGCCGATAGAGTCCTTCGAAGGTCTCAGTCGCGGAGAGCTTGGCCGCGCGCTCAAAGATAGCTCGCGTGGTGGGATGGAAGACATCAGGCTTGTTTAAGAACAGCTCCTTAACCGGCACGAGCCGTTCGGCCACCCAGGGCCCACTGAACAGGAGGCGCCCAGCTTCAATGAATGGAGCAAAATCGATTTCGACAGCCGTACCGCCCAGGTTTTTCACAATTTCAAGGTTTGCGTGAAAGGCTTTCTCGGCTGCGGCGTCCCCGAAGAAGTTCAAATTTTTTCTTGTGGGAGTGCCGAATCGGAAGTCCTTTCGCCGCGGCGGATCGAGATCGCATTCACCCGCGTACGAAAACGGATCCCGTGCATCGTAGCCGCGGGCTGCGCCCAGGACCTGATAGGCGTCGCTGCAGGTCAGCGCGAACACTGACGGGCAATCGACGCCTCGATTGACCGGAATGAGGCCAGCGGTGCTCAGGAGCCCTCGGGTCGGCTTCAGTCCGACGATGTTGTTGTAGGCCGCGGGTACTCTGCCCGAGCCTCCGGTATCGGTACCGAGCGAAAAGCTCACCAGCCCGGCTGCGACAGCCACAGCGGATCCCGGGCTCGACCCGCCCGGGATGTAACGCGGATCGATTGCGTTCCTGCTCACTCCATAGGGAGAGCGAATGCCGACGAGTCCGTTTGCGAACTGATCGAGATTGGTCTTTCCGATCAGCAGCGCGCCCGCATCGCGGAGAGTGTCGACTATAGTTGCGGTCTCGTCTGCGATATACGCGTAAGCGGGGCACGCCGCCGTGGTGGGCAGGCCCGCAACATCGATGTTGTCCTTGATCGCGAAGGGAAGCCCGTAAAGCGGCAGCTCGGATCCGGTTTCGTTTTGCCGGCTGCGACGTTCCTCGATCGCCCGGGCAGCCTGCATCACCTCATCTTGCGGGAGTACGTGCGTCCAGACGTGGTCATCGCCGCTCGCCCGGATGCGGGAAAAAACTTCGGCCACGACGGCTGTCGGCGTGAGCATGCCGGCCTTGTAATTCGACGCGAGCGTCTGAAAATCGAGGCTGTAGGAAAAGCGCATTCCAACTCCCGTTGTGGTTGCGGTGATTGACGCCGCGATTTTGAAGTTGCCCCTCCGGAAAGATGCTTTATTATAGGGAAAGTCCGCCCGCGACAAAACCATAAAAAATCCAGGCAAGCGCGGCACAAGCAAGGGGGAGCAGCATGACGACGACAACACGCGCCGAACTCGCCGCCTCGGATTCGGATGCAGGATTTCTCGAGCGCATGGCGCTCGCGATAACCGACTGGTCGGAGCGCTGGTATCCCGACGCATTCGTGTTTGCCGTGATGGCGATTGCCGTGGTGGCCGTGGGATGCCTTGCCATTGGCGCCGGTCCCGTGTCGATTGCGCTCGCATTCGGCGAAGGTTTTTGGTCGATCATACCGTTCACCTTGCAGGTGTGCATGGGAGTGGTGATCGGGTTTGTCGTCGCTTATTCGGGCCCTGCCGCATGGCTCATCGCGAGGCTCGCGATGGTGCCGAAGACGGGGCGCGGCGCGGTGGCCTATGTAGCTTTTGTTTCCATGGCGATCTCGCTTATCAGCTGGACAATCAGCCTCATATTCAGCGGCTTGCTGGTGCAGGCGATTGCGCGGCGTCAGGAACTGCGTATGGACTACAGAGCCGGCGGAGCGGCCGGCTACATGGGCATCGGAGCGACGTGGGCGTTGGGCATCAGTTCGGCCGCCGCCCAAATCCAGGCGAACCCCGCGAGCCTGCCCAAGGCGCTGATCCCCATCACCGGGGTTATTTCCTTCAACGAGACCATTTTTCTCTGGCAGAACATGCTGATGGCGGCGGTTCTCATCGCCGTGACAACCATCATTGCGTATTGGACGGCACCTGGCCCGACGCGGGCAAAGACCGCGGAGGACCTTGGCATCGAATTGGGCGGCGCCAGCATCGCGGAGCGCGTCGATCTCAAGCCGCACCAAATTCGTCCCGGCGAGTGGCTCGAATACAGCCCGCTTCCGACCATTCTGGTGGTTGCGCTCGGCGCGGTGTGGTTGTGGATGGAGTTTTCGTCAAAGGGAATTCTGGCGATCTCCAATCTGAATACCTACAACTTCCTCCTCATCATGCTCGGCTTGCTGCTGCATTGGCGGCCGCGCCGGTTCCTGGCTGCGGTGGCCGAAGGCGTGCCTGCGGTTGCGGGTATTCTGTTCCAGTTTCCGCTGTATGGCTCGATCGCCTACATGCTGATCCAGCCCAAGGGTCCAGGCGGTTCGCTCGCGGAATTGGTCGCGGGAATATTCGTGCACGTATCCTCGCAAGGGCTGCTACCCGTGACACTCGCGATCTACTCGGCCGTGCTTGGTTTCTTTCTGCCGTCGGGCGGTGGAAAGTGGATCGTCGAGGCGCCTTATGCGATGCAGGCAGCCAACGATCTCAAGGTTAATCTCGGCTGGATGGTGCAGGTCTACAACGTCGCCGAGGCGCTGCCGAACCTGATCAATCCTTTCTGGATGCTGCCCATTCTGGGCATTTTGGGTCTGAAGGCAAAGGAAGTAATCGGGTTCACCTGCACGCAATTCCTCATCCATACGCCCTTGGTCCTGCTGATGGTGTGGCTGCTCGGGATGACGCTGACATACCATCCGCCCATTATGCCTTGACCACAAATCTCATTCCGAGTCCGTAGGGTGGGCAAAGGCGCGCGCACGACGATTAACACAGTCCCTGAAACTTGACCGCGCGCCGTGCCCACGCGGTGGAGCCGCCTCTATGGTGGGCACGGCGCGCAAGAGCGCGCCTTTGCCTACCCTACGCTTCTACGAGCGGAGGGCGATTAACTGCGGCGCGGGTAGATGATGATCGACAGGTACGTCATCGGCGCCTTCATCAGTTCCTCCGGGCCGTGGCGTGCCGCCGCATCGAAGAACAGCGCGTCGCCAGGCTCCATCACATAGCTTCGATCCGCGTGCCGGTAGCGCACCTTTCCGGTCAGCATGTAGATGAATTCAACGCCGGCATGCCGGAAATCCGTGTAGGGCACGGCGTCTCTTTTCAACGTGATCAAGTAGGGCTCCATGCCAACAGGGCCTCCGAGGGAATGGCCAAGCAGGTCATAGAGGTGCCCCGCCTTGGTGCCTCGCCGCTCGATGCGCACGCCATGCCCGGCTTTGACAAACGAGCAGTCTCGCTGTTCGTCGCGTTCGCCGAAAAGACGGCTGATCGGGATGTTCAGCGCTGTTGAGAGCGAGTGTAGCGTGGCCAGTGAAGGCGAGATCGAACCGTTCTCGATTTTGGAGAGCATGCCCGTGGAGATGCCGGCGGCCGCGCCAAGCTCGGAAACCGTCAGATCGAGGTCCTTGCGAAGCTTACGCACCTCGGCGCCTATTTCGGCTTCCAGCGAGCGGGTGATTTCGCGGGGCGCGCGGGAACCGGTGCGAAGGTCCACGGCAGGGCGCTGCGAGCGGACTTTTCTTCGGGAACTGCTGTTTTTCACGGCCTGTCCTTTCCGTCAGTCAGCCGACAAGGGCGCCCCGCCCCGGCGTAAATTCATGCATCGTGCAAATGGGAAGAGTTTCCTGGCAAGAAATTTTATTGCTCGTGAATTGACAGGGCCCGCTCCTGTATAGCACTCTCCGGCCCAGCCCCCTGGACTAACATGTGTGGGATAGCCGGAATTTTTTTGAAGGATAGGGCTCTCGAGCCGGAGCTCGGCCATTTGCTCGCCGGCATGCTCGCCACACTGTGCGACCGCGGGCCCGACTCGGCCGGGTTTGCCGTTTATGGCAGCGGCACACCCGGCATGATCAAGCTCACGCTGCGGCTGCCGAAGGGCTTCGCTGTCGATCGATTGCTCTCCGGGTTCAGTGCAGGCGCGGGGACGCCAGTTTCCCCGCTCGTGCACGACAGTCATTTGGTCATCAGCGTAACGGCGGATCGTGAAGCGGCGATGCGAGCGGAAATCGCGCGGCATCCCGGCGTGAGCATCGTGAGCGCCGGCCGCAGGATGGAAGTGTTCAAGGAAGTGGGCCGGCCCGACAAAGTTGCTGCTCGGTTCGGTCTGCAAGGCATGCCCGGCACGCACGCGATTGGCCACACCCGCATGGCGACCGAGTCGGCCGTCACCACGAACGGCGCGCACCCGTTCACCACCGGGACCGATCAGTGTCTCGTGCACAATGGCTCGCTTTCCAACCACAATGCGCTGCGGCGCGAGCTGATCCGGCACGGGCTTTCCTTCCAGACCGACAACGATTCCGAAGTCGCGGCGGGCTTCCTCACCTGGAAGATGCGCGAAGGCGCCTCGCTCCAGCAGGCCATGGATGCCGCGCTCGATGCACTCGACGGCTTCTATACTTTCGTGATCGGCACCGAATCAGGATTCGGCGTGTTGCGCGATCCGATCGCGTGCAAACCCGCCGTGATGGCCGAGACCGGGGATTGGGTTGCCTTCGGCACCGAATACCGCGCTCTCGCCGACCTCCCAGGTGTCGAGCACGCAAAAGTGTGGGAGCCCGAGCCCGCGCGAGTCTATTTCTGGGAGCACTGATGCCTACCGTCGATCTGGCGCAGGTGCCCGTGCGCGAGCTCAACGCTGCACTGCATCGCCTCGCACCCGACACAAACGAGACGCACTGGCGTGTGCGCAACCCGCGCGGCCGCCACGCCATCGCGGCCGGCGTTGACGCGCCCATCCTGATCGAGGTGGAGGGCCATGTCGGCTACTACTGCGCCGGCATGAACAAGCGCGCGACTGTCCTGGTGCACGGCAACGCGGGTCAAGGCGTGGCCGAGAACATGATGTCGGGCGAGGTGCGCATTGCGGGCGATGCCTCGCAGGCGGCGGGAGCGACCGGCTGCGGAGGCCTGCTGGTGATTGACGGGAATGCATCGGCGCGCTGCGGCATTTCGATGAAGGGCATCGATATCGTGGTGAAGGGCTCGGTCGGCCATCTCTCCGCGTTCATGGCGCAGGCCGGCAACCTCGTGGTTCTCGGCGACGCGGGCGAGGCGCTCGGCGATTCGATCTACGAGGCGCATCTTTATGTCCGCGGAAACGTGAAAAGCCTTGGGGCGGACTGCGCCGAGAAACCGCTCATGGATCATCACAAAGACGATCTGCGCCGGCTCCTCGATGCCGCGGGGGTTGCGCTCGATCCCGCGAGCTTCCGCCGCTATGGCTCGGCGCGGCGGCTCTACAATTTCCATATCGACAATGTCGGGTCTTATTAGATGAACATCCCGCAAAAGACTCAAGACCGCTGGATTCACACACCCCCGAGGAAGTCGGCGACGTTCGATGATTACGCCATTGCGGAGATCCGCCGCGCTGCGGCGACCGGCATCTATGACATTCGCGGCGCGGGCACCAAGCGCAGGCTCCCGCATTTCGACGACCTGTTGTTCCTCGGTGCTTCCATCAGCCGCTATCCGCTCGAAGGCTATCGGGAGAAATGCGCAACCGAGGTGACCATCGGCACACGGTTTGCGAAGAAGCCGCTCAAGCTCAAGATACCCATCACGATTGCGGGGATGAGCTTCGGCGCGCTGTCCGCTCCGGCCAAGGAGGCGCTCGGCCGCGGCGCCACCATGGTGGGCACCTCGACCACCACGGGTGACGGCGGCATGACGCCGGAGGAGCGCGAGCATTCGCGCGTTCTCGTCTATCAGGTGCTCCCATCGCGCTACGGCATGAACCCGGACGATTTGCGCAAGGCAGATGCCATCGAGGTCGTAGTGGGACAGGGCGCAAAGCCCGGCGGCGGCGGCATGCTGCTCGGCCAGAAGATCACCGAACGCGT
Organism: Xanthobacteraceae bacterium; assembly: GCA_040510075.1. Taxonomy (GTDB): domain Bacteria; phylum Pseudomonadota; class Alphaproteobacteria; order Rhizobiales; family Xanthobacteraceae; genus VAZQ01. The sequence continues at coordinate 12,040 of JBEVJT010000055.1, forward strand.
GGCGCAGATGCGCGTCTTGCCCCAAGGCATTGATCAGCGCTCCGCCTGCCGGCATCCGGACTGGACCGGCCCCGACGATCTGGAAATCAAGATCGAGGAGCTGCGCGAGATCACCGATTGGGAAAAGCCGGTTCTGGTGAAGATCGGCGCGTCGCGCCCCTATTACGACACGGCGCTCGCGATCAAGGCCGGGGCCGACGCGATTGTGCTCGACGGCATGCAGGGAGGCACGGCGGCGACGCAGGACGTGTTCATCGAGCATGTGGGCATTCCCACCTTGTGCGCCATCCCGCCGGCGGTCGAGGCGCTGCAGGAGCTCGGCATGCACCGCAAGGTGCAGCTCATCGTCTCCGGCGGTATCCGCGGCGGCGCGGACGTGGCGAAATGCCTGGCGCTGGGCGCCGATGCGGTCTCGATCGGCACCGCGGCGCTGATCGCGCTCGGCGACAACGACCCGCGCCTCGAAGAGGAATATCGCGCGCTTGGCACCACCGCGGGCGCCTACGACGACTGGCACGAAGGCCGCGATCCCGCGGGCATCACCACACAGGATCCGGCGCTTGCGGCGCGACTCGATCCTGTGCTCGCTGCGCGCAAACTTGCGAACTTCCTTTCCGTCATGACGCTCGAGACCCAGACCATCGCGCGAGCCTGCGGCAAGTCGCATGTCCACAATCTCGAGCCGGAGGATCTCGTCGCGCTCACGGTCGAGGCTGCCGCAATGGCGCGCGTCCCGCTCGCCGGCACCAACTGGATCCCGGGACGCGAGAGCATTCGTCCATGAGCATGGCCACTCTCGACAACGTCAT
>JBEVJT010000056.1:0-3233 GCA_040510075.1 Xanthobacteraceae bacterium
CGGGTTTGCTCGGTGATCGTTTCGTCTCCATCACCCCGCCGGCCGGGAAACCGACAGCCTACATCGCGAAGGGCGCGCAGATCGAAGGAACCCGCGAGCAGGGGTTTTCCGATATTACAAAAGAAGGCACCGCACTAATCAAGGACCTGCGCGGGACGATCGCGAAGATCGACACCACGATCAGCCGCCTGAACGACCAGGCCCTTTCACCGGCGAACATGGATCACCTTAAGGAGACCTTCGACAATCTGGGCAAGACCACGGCGTCCCTCTCCGAATCATCGAAAAAGTTCGACGGTGTCCTTGAGAAAGCCGATGGAACTATGGGTTCGGCAAAGGAGGCGGCGGACAAGTTGCAGCTCGCGATGGGCGACGCAAGGAAGACGCTCCAGGCCGCCGGGCGGGTCATGAAAGAAGCCACCTCGGGGGACGGATTGCTCGCGATGTTGCTGACAAACGAGGAAGTGGCTAACAACCTGCGTGCTCTCATCAGCAACCTTCGCAGCCACGGTGTTCTCTTTTATCGCGACAGCGCAGCCAAAGTATCGCCTCCGACGCCGCAAAACACTCCTCCGCCGCGCCGCCCCTCCAGTCGTTAGGGCCAAATGACTCCGCAGCTGACCGTCAATCTTCTGCGGGTGCTCTTCGTCACCTTTTGCGGAGCAGTTGGTTCGCTTGTCTCCGCCGAGGCGCAGGACAACGCCGTTACCGGCCTGCTTATCGGTTTGGTTTTCGGATTGATTCTCGTTCTCGTCGATCGGCTCCTCAAAGGTCTCTCCCTGCGCGCCTTTTCCTCCGCGACCCTCGGGTTGCTCCTCGGCCTTTTTTTCGCCAACCTGCTTCTCGCTTCGCAGGTTCTGCGTTACCAATCCGACGAGACGCAGTGGATCGTGCGATTGGTGGTCTACTGCGCGTTTGGCTACCTCGGCACCATGCTAGCCATGCGGAGTAACCGCGATGAATTTTCCCTCATCATTCCGTACGTCCGTTTTGCCCGCGAGACCACCCAGCATGAGCCGCTCGTCATCGACACCAACATCATCATCGACGGGCGGATCGCCGATCTTTGCGCGACTGGCTTTCTCAGTCGCTCGCTTATCGTGCCGCGTTTCGTCCTCGGCGAATTGCAACAGCTGGCCGATTCGAACGATGGGATCAAACGGGAACGTGGCCGCCGCGGCCTCGATATCTTGAATCAACTGCAGCGCTCTCGCGAGATCAACCTAACGATCCACGACAGCGGCCTCGACGACAGCGATCTGCCGACCGATGCCCGGCTCGTCCGCGTGGCGCAGGTCCTCCAGGCGCGGCTGCTGACGAACGATCAGGCGCTGGGCCAGGTGGCGCGGTTGCAGCAAGTGCCTGTGCTCAATCTGAACGACCTCTCTCGCGCTCTGCGGCCGGTGGTGGTGCCGGGCGACGAACTGGAATTGAACCTCGTCAAAGAAGGCCGCGACCCGCATCAGGCCGTCGGTTATCTGCCGGATGGGACGATGATCGTGGTCAACCAAGGTCGACCCCATATCGGGCGAGTTGCGACTGTGGTCGTCTCAAGCGCGCTGCAAACCGGAGGCGGCCGTCTTATCTTTGCCGAGTTGAAGGAGAGCGCGCGCGTTCGGACCGCGCTCCAGGCGCAAGCGACGCTCGACTAACGAAGACCGACCGCGCTGCGCACTCGCGCCATCACTTCATTCGCGATGGCATTCGCGTGCGCCGCTCCTTTCGCCAGCACTTCGTCGACGTAACCGGACTGGGCGAGAATCTCATTTCGCCGTTGCCGCATGGGCGCGAAAAACTCCCAGAGGCGCGCGAAAAGTTGCTTCTTGAAATCACCGTAGCCAGTCCCGCCTTTCTTGAAAGCTGCGTCCATCGCCGCCACTTCTTCCGGCGTGGCAACGAGAGAGAAGAGCTGGAAAATCGACGACGCAGCGGGATCCTTCCGCGCCTCGACCGGCGTCGAATCGGTCACGATGCTCATAACCCGCTTCCGCATCTCTTTTTCTTCGGCGAAAATGTCGATTGTGTTGCCGTAACTCTTGCTCATTTTCTGGCCGTCGAGACCCGGCACTGTTGCCGTCTTGGCGTGGATCCGTGGCTCGGGCAACTTCAAGATTTCACCGAAGGTCTCGTTCATCTTGATCGCGATGTCGCGGGTCAATTCAAGATGCTGTTTTTGGTCGCGCCCGACCGGCACAACGTCGCTGTCGTATATCAAAATATCGGCCGCCATCAGGACCGGGTAGGCTAAGAGGCCGCCCGAAGCGGGGAGTCCGCGTGCGACTTTGTCCTTATAAGAATGAGCGCGCTCCAGCAATCCCATCGGCGTTATGGTGCTGAGAATCCAGGCCAGCTCAGTTACCTGCGGCACATCGGATTGGCGGAAGAGTGCGGCCCGCTCCGGATCAAGTCCGCAGGCGAGGAAATCGAGCGCCACCCGGCGCGAATTTTCCCGCAGGGCCCGCGGATCGCGCAGGCTCGTGAGGGCATGATAATCGGCGATGAAGTAAAGCGCTTCGCCCTCAGCCTGGAGCGCGATGGCGGGCCGCATCATGCCAAAATAGTTGCCGATGTGGAGGACGCCGCTGGGTTGGATGCCAGAAAGGATGCGCATGTAGAAAGGAGCGAAAGTCGACGTTAGGAGCGAAAGGTTCAACCGCCAATCCAAGAGGCCGGCTGACGCATCAGACGTGACGGGTGGACCGGAGCGAACCGTGGGATGGTTCCTCGTCCGGCATACGCCATGCTCAGAAGCTAGGATGCTCGTCTTGTTGCTTCTGGTGACCCTGGTCGCGCTCCCGGCATTGGTCGGCACGCTGGTCGGGCGGGGCTACCTTTCGTTTGGCAGGCATATCTTCCGGGGGAAATTTCACGCCGGCGCTCCGATTGTCTATCGGGTGGTCGAGACCTCGACCTGCCCCGGCCCGGAAGCACGCGACATCCATCCGGCCGAACGCGGCGAACTCTACTACTATCTGATTAACAAATACTGGCGGGTGGAAGAGGTGCGGCAGGATGGCTGGATCGTGGCGCTCACTCCGCTGATGGAGCATCATTATCTGCGGCGGGATGACCCGAACCTCCGCAAAGCCAACCTGCTCGAGCGGCTGCGCTACGCGGCGCGGTTCCCCTACCTGGTCTAAGCGGTCCTCACCTTAGCACCGCCAGCGAGAGCGCCTACCGCTGTGCCAGCGCCTGACTATTCGTGATATTGTAAATCTCCAGCAAGCCAACGC
>JBEVJT010000057.1:0-3073 GCA_040510075.1 Xanthobacteraceae bacterium
AATGTCGCGACCGAGTTTCGGGTCAATCCGCTCACCGTCCTCAAGGCTTATCAGCAAATGGTCGACGAAGATTTGGTCGAGATGCGGCGCGGCCTCGGGATGTTCGTCAAAGCGGGCGCGCGCGAGCTTTTGCTCAAGGGCGAACGCGAGAAATTTCTGGCCGAGGAATGGCCTCGGGTGGCGACTACGATTCAGCGGCTTGGGTTGACGCAAAAGGAACTCGAGGCCGCGGCCGCGCGCGCCTCGCGCAAGAGCGGGAAGGAGAAACACTGACGCCATGACCTGCATCGAAGCGCGCGGATTGCGCAAAGCCTTTGGGACAACGGTGGCGCTCGACGGCCTTAACCTAAAAGTGAATGAAGGCCGCATTCTCGGGCTGATCGGGCCGAACGGCGCCGGCAAAAGCACCGCGCTCAACGCCATTCTGGGTCTGACGCCATATGAGGGCGAGCTCCGGGTGCTCGGACGAAATCCCTGGATCGAGCGCGACCAGTTGATGCGCGACGTCTGTTTCATCGCCGATGTCGCCGTGCTCCCGCGCTGGATGCGGGTCTCGCAGGTGCTCGACTATGTGACCGGAGTTCATCCGCGATTCGACCGGTCGAAAGCGGAGAGCTTCCTGGCCCGGACCGAGATCAAACGCGCGAGCAAGATCAGGCAATTATCGAAAGGAATGGTGGCCCAGCTCCACCTCGCGCTGGTCATGGCGATCGACGCGCGGCTGCTTCTGCTCGATGAGCCGACGCTGGGTCTCGACATCCTGTACCGAAAGCAATTCTACGATTCCCTGCTGAACGATTACTTCGATCACAACCGTACGATAATCGTGACGACACACCAGGTCGAAGAGATCCAGGGCGTCCTGACCGATCTGATGTTCATCAATCACGGGCGCATCGTTCTGGAGTGCAGCATGGAGCAGTTCGAGGCGCGCTACGTGGAAGTGATGGTCCATCCGGATCATCTCACCGCGGCCGAGGCGCTGAAGCCGATCCACGCGCGCCAGATGTTCGGCCGCAGCATACTCCTTTTCGACAGTCCCAACCGCGAAGAACTCGCCGGGCTTGGTGAGATTCGCACCCCGAGCATAGCGGACTTGTTCGTCGCGGTGATGGCACCGGCGCCGCAAACCGGAGATGGGAAGCCGGAGCTCGGAGGTGAGAGGAAGAACTGATGAATACGGAATCGAACCACCTGCCAGAAGCGGTCGACACCCGGCCAACCGCACCTCCGACTTTGTCCGCGACCCGGCCGTTTTATTGGTCGGTGCGCCGCGAATTATGGGAGAACCGCTCAATCTACATGGCGCCGCTCATCGCCGCCGGGGTCGTGCTTTTCGGCTTTGGCATGACGGCGTTCAGATTGCCGCAACTCAGGCTCAACGCTTTGGCCCTGGAACCCACGCGCCAGCGCGCTGCCATTGAGCTGCCTTACGACGTCGCGGCCATGATGATCATGTTCACTGTTTTCATCGTGGGCATCTTCTACTGTCTCGATGCGCTTCACGGCGAACGTCGGGACCGCAGCGTTTTGTTTTGGAAATCCCTGCCAGTCTCGGATCGTACCACGGTCCTCTCGAAGGTGTTCGTTCCGCTGGTGATCCTCCCGGCCCTCACCTTTGCGATCACGATAGTGACGCAGCTTACCATGCTGCTACTCAGCACTGCCGCCCTGCTCCCGAGCGGCCTGGCTGGAACCACTTGGAATCTCTTACCCTGGCCCCGCCTGTCGATGATTCTCCTCTATGGTCTCGTGACCAGCGCCCTCTGGGAGGCGCCCATCTTCGGTTGGCTGCTCCTGGTCTCCAGTTGGGCCAAGCGCGCGACGTTTCTCTGGGCGGTGCTCCCATGGCTCGCAATCAGCGCGATTGAAAAACTCGCGTTCGATACCACTTTTTTCATTCACATGCTCGTCCGTCGTCTGACCGGCGGTTTCGAGGCGGGGTTCGTCGTCGTGAAATATCCGGAAGACGCTCACGTCCCCGTGGTCGATCGACTCACCCAATTCGATCCGCTGAAATTCCTGAGCAGTCCCGGTCTCTGGATCGGGCTGTTCTTCGCGGCCGCATTTCTGATCGGTGCCATCCGCCTTCGCCGTTACCGCGGACCGCTCTAACCACAAGGGTCTGGCGAATGAACAGCGACCGCGCGCTACCGCATCGGGCCGGAGGGAAAGCCGCCCTGATCGAGCAAACCTCCGAAATGTCCGGCTCCGGCATGGGGCAGGAAGGAAGCGCGCACACCGTCGCCACCTACAGCGCTTATCGACTCGTTAGCCGTCAACGTTAGGCCACGACCGCCGCCACCACTCAACATGATCTTTCCCACATTCCGATTCGCCGGCCGTTCGCTCTTGCGCAGCCCCGGCTTCACCCTCCTCGCCGTCATCACGCTCGGGCTCGGCATCGGCGCCAATACCGCCATGTTCAGCGTCCTGAATTCGCTCCTGCTCAAACCGCTCCCCTATCCGGAGAGCGCCGAGCTGGATCGGATCGATCGCGCCACGACGCAAAATCCGCAGGGACGCCTTTCGCCAGCCGACTTCCTCGATTTGCAACGCGAGAGGCAGGGCTATGGTGAGGTTGCCGGTTACTCGTTAGGCGATACCAGTCTTTCCCAACCGGGTCAGCCCGCAGAAATGGTGCGCGCCATGCGGGCGACGACCAATCTTTTCGCAACGCTCCGCGTCCAACCGCAGCTCGGCCGAGATTTCATCCCGCGCGAAGGTCTCCCAGGGAACGATCGCGTCGTCATCATAAGCGAACGCTGCTGGCAAAATCGCTTCGGCGGCCGCGCGGATGTGATCGGACGCACTCTGCGTATCGACGGCGAACCGCACGAAATCGTGGGCGTGCTCCCGGCGTGGCTGAACGACTGGCGTCACTTTGGGCCTTTCGATTTCTTCCGGCCGCTCGCTTTCGACCAGCAAAAAGCCGCCGATCGCCGCAGCACCAACATCCGCCTGATCGGCCGGCATTCCGCCACCCTTTCCCGCAACGAATTCGCCGGTTTCATGGCGAATTTTGGCGCGCGTCTCGCGGCTGATTTTCCTGAGGTCAACGCCGGCAGCACCT
>JBEVJT010000058.1:0-6278 GCA_040510075.1 Xanthobacteraceae bacterium
TCTCGAGCGCGGCCTTCAGGTCGGCCACCTGCTGTTCGGCCCGTGCTGCCCGCAGGTGCAGTTCCGCATCTGGGGTTGGTCCCATTGGAGTGTTCGGCTTTGATGGGGCACGGGACGATGCAGCTGCCGTTGCAAGCGTGTGAATGAGACGTTGCCTGTCTTTGCAAATGGATGATGCAGGCAACGGTGCGCTGGTCCGGTTAATAGCTGGTTGACGGCTGGCGATGCCATATCCGCTATTGGCACAAAGCACATCCAACCGCAGCCGTATTTGTCCGCTATTGGAGTAATAGCGGACATTGACGAACCGGCCCCCCGGGGGGGCATCAAGAAAACATATGCGATCAATACTGCGGAGCGCCCGGTAGTCCAAGCCTGAATTAGTTTTGTTTTTTAGGATTATGAGCCTAATTAGTGTGGAATCTCGATCAGAGACGAAACCTCGAAGTGCGGTTGTAGTCGATGGGCCTCAGGGGAGCTGGTTCAAAGAAGTCGCGGATCAAAGCGCCGCCACCACCACGTCCAGCTTGGAAACGTGAACGATCACGTGTCGCGCGCCTTATTGGCTTCCTGGAATCGCTTCCGATCACCAAGGGAATACTTGCCGGCACCAAAATGAAGCTCCTGCCACGCCAGCGCGAATTTGTGCAGGCGGTCTACGGGCGTGTGGCGGCGGATGGCCGGCGTAAGGTCCGCATCGCTATCAATAGTGTGCCGAGGGGGAACGGAAAAACCGGGTTGCTGGCGGGCCTGGCGCTTGCGCACTTGCTAGGTCCGGAATGCGAACTGCGCGGCGAGGTGTATTCGGCCGCGTACAACAAGCTGCAGGCCGCGCTAATTTTTGCCGAGATGCGGGCAATCATCGAAGCGGTCCCCGAATTTGAAGCCCGCTGCAACATCCAGCGCTATGGCAAAGTGATCGAGGTGCTGCGCGGTGACGGTGCCGGCAGCATCTATGAATCGTTGTCTGCGGATGACAAGCGCGCGCATGGCCTTTCGCCCTCATTCTGGGTATTTGATGAATTCGCTCAGGCACCCAATTCCGATTTGCTCGATAATCTGCGAACGGCGATGGGCAAAAGGTCCGAGAGCCTTGGCGTGATCATCAGCACGCAGGCCGCCAACGATCTGCACCCGTTATCGCAAATGATCGACGATGCGTTGCTGGGCGAGGATTCCAGTGTCTACCTACAGCTGGCCTGCGCTCCGGACGGCGCGGATATTTTCGACGAGCGCACCTGGTTTGCGTGCAACGAGGCGCTGGGGAAATTCCTCGATCTGAATGAATTCCGTGCACAAGCAGAACAGGCGAAACGCCTGCCGTCTTTCCGCGCCAAGTTTCAAAATCTGCGGCTCAATATGCGGGTCGACGCCCGCGTCCAATTCGTTACCGATGCCGACTGGATGACCTGTGACGATCGGCTCGACATGGCCGAGCTCGCTGGCAAGCCGTGCTATGCCGGTTTGGATTTGTCCTCGACCACCGACATGTCGGCGTTGGTTCTGTACTGGCCGCACAATGGCGCCGTGCTGCCGTACTTCTGGCTACCGGAGGAAGGGCTGCTCGATCGCGATCGGAAAGAAGGCGGCCACTAAGAGGGTTTGCTCGAAACGACGCCGGGCCGGGCCATCAATTTCAGGGCGATCATCAAGCGCTTGGCCGAGATCAAAACGGAATACGACCTGGTGTGTGTCGCCTACGATCGAGCGTTTATCAAGACCTTCAACGCGAAATGCGAAGAGGACGGTGTGACGCTGCCGCTGCAGGAATTCGGCCAGGGATTCGTTTCAATGAGCCCAGCGGTGCAGGCACTCGAGGCCGCAATCCTGGACAAGAAGATTCACCACGGCGGCAATCCCATTCTGCGCTGGCAAATTTCGAACGTCGCGATCGAGATGGATTCGAGTGCTAATCGAAAGCCCAGTAAGAAACGCGCGATCGGCCATATCGACGGGGTGGTCAGTTTAATGATGGCGCTCGGCGCCAAGAGCCTGGAGCCGGAATTCGACGTCAGAGCCTTGATCGGGTGAGGTGAGCACGTGTCAAAGTGGCCGTACTGCACAGCGCGATGGCAGAAGATACGCGCGGCCAAGCTGCGCGAGAACCCCCTGTGCGAGCTCTGCCTCGGGCTCGCACGCGTCGAGCCCGCCACCGTTGTCGACCACCTCGTGGCCATTTCGAAGGGCGGCGATCCGTTCCCGCCGCTCTATGCGCTAATGGCCCTCTGCGTGCGATGTCACAACACCAAAACGCGCGTGGTCGAGCAGCTCGGCCGGGAATTCCTCGTGCGCGGCTGCGACGTGCACGGTATGCCGGTGGATCCAAATCACCCGTGGAACAAGGAGCGCAGTGGCAAGACATGATGCGAATCTGCCGCCCATAATTTCCGCGCGACACGGGCGAAAGGCAAGACCGCGGGCGGAGAGGGTTGGATTCGAACCCAAGAATTTTAAACCCACCAATTAATTTAGGAAGGCCCGCTCGGCGGCTGCCAGTTCCGCACCATCGTCGCCGCGCGGAAACAGGTGGCCGTAGGTGTCGGCCGTCATCTGGCTCGAGGCATGACCGAGCCGGGCCTGCACCAACTTGAGCGGCAGCTCGAGGCCGCCGTCGACGCGGCGGTTAATGCACCAACTCGCGTAGAAATGGCGCAGGTTATGCAGGCCGGTATATTTCGCCTTGCCGCGGGCACTAACTACGCCGGCGGCGACCAGCGTGGGGGCTAGGCCGCGCTGCAGGATGTTGCTGAGATTTTCGGGGCGCCCATTACCGTTGGAGAAGGCGAGATCGAGCTCTCCTTTGGGACAGGCGATACGGTGCTCGCGCAGCACGTTCACCAGCAGCGGCGGCAGGGGCACGGTGCGCTCACCCGCCTCGGACTTGAGGGGACCAATCACGTTGAAGCGGTCCGCACGCTGCCGCACATGGATCTCGCCGCGCTTCAAGTCGATATCCGCCCAGCGCAATCCACGCAGTTCGGACGCACGCAGGCCGGTGAAGATTGCGGTCAGGAACAGTGGCCGCCATCGTCCGTCCAGCTGCGCGATGATGGCACGCACTTCGTCGGGCGTTGGGATGTGGACACCGACCTTGAGCTTGCCCTTCTGGCGCTTGGCGGCTCGAGCTTCCTTACCGCGCCGGCGGCGTATACGCAGGTTGCGCACGACATTCTGTCCGACCAGGCCGCGCTCCTGCGCGTCGGCCAGGATGGCACCGAGCGAGCCCCGTATTTTGCGCACCATTGCCGGGGAGCGATCCTTGCGCAGCGTGTCCTCGAAAGCGCGCGCCATAGGGACCGACAATTGCGAGAGCTTCACTGCGCCCAGTAGCGGAACGATGTGCAGCTCGACATGCTGCCGGTAGGCGTCGCGGGTGGTTCGTTCGAGGCCGATCGCGTCGCAACCCTCAAGCCAGAGTCGAGCTGCTTCCGCTACCACGATGCTCTGGCTGTCAGGCACGTGGATGCCGGCCCGGACGTCGAGAGCAACGGCTGCCTCGAACACCTCCGCATCCCTCTTGCGCTCGAAGGTCTTGAGGCGACGAACTCCTGCTCGATCGGTGTAACCGACAACCCAGGCTTCGCTCCGGCTGCCGTCGCGGTTCTGCCAACTTCGTCTGCGGACCGACATCTGAATACTCCGGGGGTCAGCTCTAAGTAGTTTGAACAAATGCGAATATAGGCGTGCGACAACGGTGCGACAACCTACACTTTTCTTTAAGTAAATCAACGCTAGAAGGCGGAATCATAATCCGGAGGTCGGGGTTTCGAGTCCCTCCCCCGCTACCAAATCCGATCTCCGGCCAAATAACAAAAGACAATCGTTTCAAAAAACGCGGACTCCGACGCGATTCCGTCAGCCTTCTTGCACGAAGATCATAGGATTGCCGTGTTTCGAGTCCGCGATGTCGGGCATCACAACCCCGTGGGCAGGTGATGAGAAGACAATTCAAGGTTGCGAGCACGTCCCCACGATGGAACAATTGCGCCCATTATTCGTCTCTGTACGTACATCGACTGCAGAAGCCCTTTGCATAGTCACGGAGGATTTCCATGGCGCGAACCGGAATGTCGCCGGCTCTCCATAAAGGGCCGGTGAACAGTCCCAAGCGTTCCTTGGATGAAACCCGCGCAATCTGGCTTGGGGCTTTCCGTCGTGTGCGGGCGGAAACGGAAAAGCGTGCATCGCATCTGTCGGCCGAAGACCAGATCGTCCAATCGATGGCCGATGCAAGCCCGGCCAAATGGCACCGCGCACATGTAACGTGGTTCTTCGAGCAATTTCTTCTGGTGCCGCATGACGCCTCGTACAGGATCTTCGACGAACGATTTCCGTTTCTTTTTAATTCCTACTATGTCGCGGCCGGTCCGCGGCATGCGCGGCCGCAGCGGGGCCTGATCACGCGTCCAAACGGTGCGGAAGTCATTGCCTACCGCGCGCATGTCGACGCTGCGGTCGAACGGCTGATCGCGCGGGTCCCGGCCGAAGAAGCTGATCGCGTCTTCGCGATTGTCGAGATCGGACTGCACCATGAGCAGCAGCACCAGGAGTTGCTGCTCACAGATATTCTCCACGCATTTGCGCAGAATCCTACCGATCCGGTCTACGACGCCAAATGGCAGCCTCCGCACGCGACGCTGGGCCCGCGTGGTTACGTTGATGTGGCCGCGGGCGTGCATGCCATCGGCCACGATGGAGAGGGCTTCTGTTTCGACAACGAAACGCCGTTTCACGACGAGCTCATTCCGCGCGTGCGGATCGCCCGGCATCTCGTTACTAACGCCGAGTGGCTCGAATTCATCTCCGCTGGCGGTTACACGACGCCGTCGCTTTGGCTTTCCGACGGCTGGACAACGGTGCAGAACGAAAACTGGCAGGCACCCGGCTATTGGCGGCAGAAGGACGGCGCCTGGCATGTCATGACGCTGGGTGGCGTCAGGCCCGTCGACCCGGCCGCTCCGGTGCAACACGTCAGCTATTACGAGGCCGACGCTTTCGCGCGCTTCGCCGGAAAGCATCTGCCGAGCGAGACGGAATGGGAGATCGCGGCGCGCCATGACATCATCGTCGATGCTTTCGGCATCGCTTGGCAATGGACGCGCAGTGCCTATCTGCCCTATCCGGGCTATTGCGCTGCCGAAGGTGCGCTCGGCGAATACAACGGCAAGTTCATGGTCAGCCAGATGGTGCTTCGTGGCTCCTCGCTGGCGACGCCCGAAGGCCATGAGCGCGTGAGTTACCGAAACTTCTTCTATCCGCCGGCGCGCTGGCAGTTCAGCGGGTTGCGACTGGCCGAGTTCATCTGAAAGGCGTGAGATGGTTGCAGCAGCACTCAGAAAGCGTATTCCGCAAGATCAGGAGCAATCCGAATTTGAAGCCGACGTGCTCGACGGCTTACGCGCAACTCCGAAACATATTCCGGCCAAATATTTCTACGACGCCATCGGCTCCGAACTGTTCGAGCGCATCACGGAAGTTCCCGAGTATTATCCGACCCGCTGCGAAATGAGCACTTTGCGCCGACACTCCGCCGACATCGCGAAGCTCATACCTGCGGGCGCGGCACTCGTGGAGTTCGGCAGCGGCTCCAGCAAGAAGGCGCGCATTGTGCTTGGCGCGGCACCGAAGCTTGCCGCTTATGTGCCGGTTGATATCTGCGGTGAGATGATCGAGCGCGAGGCCGCCGAGCTGCGTGTCGATTTTCCGCAGCTCAAGGTGCTGCCTGTCATCGCGGACATATGCAAACCGTTTGAGTTGCCCCCCGAAGCCAAGGCCGCGCCGGCGCGTGTCGGCTTTTTCCCCGGTTCGACCATTGGCAATTTCGAGCCGCACGAAGCGGCCGAGTTTCTGCGCAATGCTGCAAATATTCTGGGAGAAGGCGCGACACTTATCGTCGGGGTAGACCTGATCAAGCCGGCCGAGGTGCTCAACGCCGCATACAACGACGCCGAAGGCGTGACGGAAAAATTCAATCTCAACCTGCTCGCGCGCATCAATCGCGAGCTCGGCGGGAATTTCCGGCTCGACATGTTTGAGCATCACGCCTTTTACAATCGTGAAAGACACCGCATCGAAATGCACCTCGCCAGCCTGAAACGTCAGAAGGTGCGGGTGGCCGGTGAAACGATTGATTTCCGCGCCGGCGAAACGATCCATACCGAGAACAGTTACAAATACAGCATCGAATCCCTTGGCGCTCTCGCGCGTGGCGCCGGCTGGCTACCTGCGGGCGCGTGGACCGATTCCAGCAAATATTTCTCCATCCAGGCCTTCACGCT
>JBEVJT010000059.1:0-2806 GCA_040510075.1 Xanthobacteraceae bacterium
GGCGGTCTTCGACCCGGCGCAACGGCGCGCCGATGCCTTGGTAGTTGCGCGCGCTAGTGTGGCGCATTTGACGTTCCCATCAGATGTGCCGCGGATATTTCATAGGAACGTCAAATGCAAAGCCCACACGCACGGATAGGCTTGTTCGTAAAAGTGCGCCCTGCGAGATGATACGTGCGTCGGAAACGGGACACTAGTGCATTCCCTCGCGCTGCAGGAACCGACGAACGATGGGCGCAGAGCGCTCCCTTCCCTTGCATGACGCCGTCCCCTCATCTCGCTCGCTCCTGGCGGCCGCAGCGATCACGGACCAAGCGAGACGGAGTACTGATAACGCTCCGGCGGATAGAGCGCGGTCAGGTGCTCGACCGAACGATCCCGGGTGTCGAACACCGTTCGCGTGATCATCAGGAGCGGCGCGCCGGCCTCGACCGCGAGGCGCCCAGCGACGACGGCATCCGCCAGCACCGCGGTGATGCGCTCCTCGGCACGCGCGATGGTCACGCCGGTGTTTTCAAGCAACGATATCAGCGGCCGCCGCATCAGGTCCTCGCCGGTCCAAGAACGGCCCAGCCGTCCCGGCACGAATGTCGTGAGATGCGAGAATGGACCTTCCTCGCCGTGCCAGATGCGGATCGCCCGCTGCACCTCATCGCCGACATTCAGGCCCAGCTGCGCGGCAATGGCCTCGGAAGCCGGAAGATAGTCGAACTCGAGCAATTGCACGGAGCCGCGTCCATTGGCATGCAGGCTGTGCACGAGGCCCTTGACGCTGCCGCGCACGGACGTGCTGTGCGTGTTGATGCAGACGCGGGTGCCGCGACCTTGCTCGCGCACCACCAGACCGTCGGCGGCAAGCTCGTCGAGCGCCCGCTTGGCGGTGATGCGGGAGACGCTGAACTCCGCGGACAACTCCTGTTCGCTGGGAAGGAACGAGCCGCCGGGATATTGCCCGTCATAGATCTGGGCGCGAAGCAGCGAAAAAATCTGGTGGTAGAGCGGCGTCGGCGATGCGGGATCGACCCCCGCACGCGGCGCCGCGCCCGGCTCGCGCGCAACGGCAGCCCGCCGCGTTGCGCCGCGCTCGTCGCTCGAAACTCTGGCTCGCGCGCCGGGAGAAGCCATCCGATTCTCGGTCCAAGAATGCAGGCGCTCATATACCACGTTCGGCTGCCAAAAAAGGCGGCATGTTATGTTGATATATCATGTGTTGACTTTCCGCTGGCTGCATGGAACATTTTGACCAAGGACGTCTGCTGTCCTGGCGCCCCAAGCCTTTGACTTTACGCCACTATTCACGGCGCCACCCGCGGGGAATTCGCACAATGAAAACACTGCATCTGGAAACGACGGCACCATTCCAGGGACTGCCGGAACTGGTCGCGGACGCCGAAGGCTTGTTCGCCAAAGAAGGACTTAAGATCGTGTGGGAGGATGTCGATGCGGGCGTCGACCGCACCCCCCAGATCCACGTCTCCAGCCCGCAGACCCTGAACCCTTTCCACAGCCATGGCCGGCTCTTGGAGCAGGGCAAGGCCGACATGTACAACGCCTGCGAATGGGGCAACTACTGCCGCGTCCAGGATACGCGCGTGGGCAGCCGCCAGGTCGGCCGCCGCGGAATCGTGACCTATGCCGCGATCGCGGTCCGGCCGAGTTCGCCGGTCTACACGCCGCAACAGCTGGCAAATCGCAGCGTCGGCGTTCCGTTCTATTTCGGCACGCACTACCTCGCACTGCATATGCTGGAAGGATTCGTGCCGCGCGACATGATCAAGGTCTGCAGCGTGCCGCATGGCTCGCGCTATCGCCTCGACTTGCTGATGAAGGGCGATATCGACGCCACTACGCTGACGGAACCCTACATCACGCTCGCGGAAAAGAAGGGATGCCGCATCGTCTGCTCCGCCTTCTATCACGGCACCGAGGTCGCCTCCGACAAGGTGGACGCCGAGACCTACGCGGCCTTCAATCGCGCCGTGCGCGCGGCGGTTGCCCGCATCAATGCGAACAAGCGCGCATATCTGCAGTATTTCATCGACTATCACAAAGCCAAGGACCCGGAGATCGCCACGTTGACGATCGCCGATCTGCGCGAGTCACGGCTGGTGGTGGTCGACCCCGCGCCCATTCCCGCCGACGAGATGCAGCGCACCTATTCCTGGATCAAGAGCTGGGACATGTTGCAGGAGACGGCATCCCCGCTCGAGCTCGTCAATCTGAAGGTGCAGGACCGCGCGCACGTTACGGCTTGAGGAGCCTCATGCAGGCAAGCTGTCGCTGGCTCGTACGCGCCGCGGGCCTGATCTCGTGGTATGCGCTGATCTGCGCGGCCTTCAGCTTCGGCTCCGCGGCCGCGCAGGATTGGCCGACCCGTCCCGTGAAGGTCGTCGTGCCCAATGGCCCCGGCGGGGTCAGCGACACGCTGGCCCGGTTGACCTCCACGCGGCTGGCGAAAATATTCGGTCAGCCCTTCATCATCGACAACAAAGGCGGCGCGGGAGGCATCATCGGCACCGAATTCGCCGCGCGCTCACCCAATGACGGCTACACGCTCTATTTCGGCGGCGGGGCGCAATTCACCGTCAACCCGCTCACCAAAAAGCTCACGTTCGATCCACTCAAGGATCTGACCCCGATCAGCATGGTGAGCATCAACGGCATGGCGCTCGTGGTTCATCCCGATCTGCCGGTTCGCTCGGTGCGCGAATTCATCGATTACGTGAAGGCCAATCCGGGCAAGGTCAACTACGGGGTCGCAGGCCTCGGCCAGAGCAGCCATCTCGCGCCGGCCGCATTCGCGGCA
>JBEVJT010000060.1:0-3444 GCA_040510075.1 Xanthobacteraceae bacterium
CCGCTGATGCGGCGTCAGACTATGCGGACGACCAAACCTCACCTCGCGGGCTTTCGCGCGAACGCCAACTTGTGTGCCGGAACATCAAGATGCGGCACTTTCGTCGGGCCTGCCGTCGCCACCGCCGACCTCATTAACGTCCGCGCGCAGCCGATGCATCATCGCCGACACCCACGAGCGAGCCACGTCATCAGAATACTCCAGATCGCGCACCGTCTGCTCGTAGGTGCGTTTCGCGGCCGCGAAGGCGCGCTCCTGGTCCCCTTCGGGAAGCGCGGCGATGGCCTGCGCAACCCTGCGCACGCCAGCGATAGCCGACTGCAGAATTTCCTCTCTTTCTGCTGCTTTATCCATGGTACGCCTTATTCCACAATCGCCGAGAGGGAGCTTGGCGCAGCCGTGAACTTGGTCCTCTTCGGCATGCAGCAAGGTCGTGCCGCCCGCAGGGTCTTCCAGAACCTCAAAGGGCACCGGCCGCCTTAAGCGCTCCCCAGTAACCCATGCGACGACTTTCCCCTACCTCGAACCAGCCCCGAAGGGCTTGACCGATCCGATAGAGAAATCAACATCAGTTACCGTTGCGTGATGGCCCCTCGCAGCATTGTTCTCATCGCCAGTCGGTTTCAAGGGTGCCGGGCGCTCCAAGGACCGTAGGAACGATCTTGCGTGCAACGCTTCTCGTCCTCGGCGGGCACTCGCACCACAGCGACCAGGTTTCAGTAAAATCTTCCATAGCGGACCGAACACCGCAGGTCGCCCCGTTAATCCGATGCTCACACGAACCAGTGCCTCGGTTTATCGGCAGAGCGCAAAGCCTCGCGACGGTCCATCATGCCTATTCGCCATCAGGCTCGCGGAAGGCTTCGGACTAATCGCCATTGATCACATGCCCACCGGGAAGCGCGTCATCGTGAACCGATGCGTCACGTCCCGCTGTTAGTCCTTTTTTCTTGTCGTCCTTGGCCTGAATCTGCTGCTGCTGCTGCTGAACTATTGGGTGGGCTTGTCCGGCTGCTGCTGCCGGATGGGGATCGTCGCCCTCCGCCATTCGCAGCCAGTCTTCCGCCAACCGTAGCAGAGCGGCGCGCGTCTGCTGGTTCTCGGTGGCGTGTGCGGCGTCGAAACAGGTTTTGGCACGACGCCGATATTCGTCTCCCCTACTCGTCACAACTGAGACCCCGAATCGACGCTAAAAACGCGGGCGCAATAGCCATCCCCTCGCTGGACTATCCAACGAAGCCCGTAGCCGGAAAATGGCCCCGCGAGGAGCGATCGAGCGGGGCCCGGAGGGTCGTCATACAATGCAGCAGGGTTCGATCCCCCGCGCGCCCTTTCCAACTGGCATCTGTGAAATTGGTTCCTGCGGCAGTTCCGAATTGTGGAACTTGCGGGACTGCAATCTCAGCCCTCCTTGGGGAGGCTGTCATGGCCAGAATTTTGTACGAAACTCTGCTGCTTTCCTGCGTGGCCGCGTTCGCCATAGGCGTTGTGATCGCGGCCGCAAGCGTGTTCGGCTAGGCGGGGGCCTGGCGGCGGGGGCAAAGTGCCCCCCGGCCTGCGCACGGGTGCAAGACCGGGGGGCGCTCACTCACCATTCTTGCTTGTCGTCGCGAGGGGTGTGCCTGGGGTTGTCGGGGGTTGGGCTGGGCACACCCTCGCCCAGCGATAACGCTCGGCCCCGCGAGGGCGTTCCCGGTTCCACGGATCATGGTCTGGAGAAACCGGCCGCGCCGCGCTCGCGCTGCGCGAGGCGCTCGACACCCACCGGGCGACGACCATGAGCGGCGACAGGCTTGAGGTCAACGTGACGTTTGACGAAAGTGGCTACATCGGGAGCGCGCCCGAGCTGCGGTCGCCGGTGATGGCGCTCTCCCTAGGCGGCCTGCGCCGCAAGGTCGAGGCGCTGATGGTGCCGGACAGCGTCGTCGCCGAGCGGGAGTGGCACCGCCGCCGGGCACAGGCGCAGCTGCCGACGCGCCGGGCATTAGGGCGCGTATTCATAAAATTGCGATTGGTGACAGCGACCTGATCAAGGTCCGCTTTGCCCCACTTTGCTGACTCAAGTCGGACATCTTGGGAGGTCCGAGAAGTGCCACTTCCGGACTCATGCACCGACCGTAACGGCTTTGGCCTTAGTTCTTACCTATTTGATTTCGCGGGGCTTTCCTTTGGTTTACTCGTACTGCTTTTGTCCGGTCGGGAGGTCAGTCGGGAGATTTGCGACCCGATTCGTTCCTCGTTCGAGTTTCCTGATCGCGCTTTCGCCGAGCGCCGCATCGCGATGCAGATAGTTGGCGTCGAGGATCGAATGCACATCGCGCAGGCTGTGCCCGGTGATGGTAGCGATCTCGGCCTCGCTGCATCCGACGATGGCAGCCGCGTGACGGCGGTGCCGCGCAGGTCGTGAAATGTGACTCCGACGATGCCGGCCTTGGTTGCGGCGATGCGCCAGGACGTTTGAAATCCGTGCGAGGTCCACGGTCGGCGCAGGCTGTTAGTCAGAATCAGCGGCCCATGTTTCTGTGCCGCATCGAGCGCAGCCTTGAGCGGCGCGCCGACCCGGATCGGTGGGACGCGCACGCCGGTCTTTGATTGCCGCAGGCGGATGTGCGTGCCGTCGTAGGCCGACCACGGCAGGCGCAAGAGGTTGCCTTGCCGTTGCCCGGTCCACAGCGCGAGCAATAGCGGCAGATGGAAACGCGCAGGCGCCGATTTGAGAAAGGCGGCCTCGTCATCGGCCGTCCAAATCTTATCAACACGCGAGCCGCGATAGAGCCGACCGCCGCGCGCACACGGATTCGCCGACACCAGCCCGCGATCAAGCGCCCATGACAAGACGCGGGCGAACACCGACCATGCATAGTCCGCCTGCCGGCGTGACTTGGCGGCGAGCTTATCGCGCCAGGCCATGAAGATGCCGCGCGTGCGCCGGTCGGTCAGCCCTGATGTTGGGAAATCGCCAAACTCGGCTTCGATGACCTTTATCAATCCGATGCAATCGAGCCGCGTGCGAGCAGCGAGTCCATTGAATTCGCCGCTCGCCTGATAGCTCTGCAACACGGATAGCAGCTTGCCCTGCGGCGTAACGATCTTGCGTGCGACCGCCTCGTTGTAGCTCGCGACGAATTCCGCCGTGCCCGGCTCGCCGCGCAAGCGCGGTCCGCCTTTCCATGCGTAGTAATAGGTTCGGAAAGTGCCGTCAGCGAGACGCTTCCGCTTCGGATTGATGCCCTTGAGATTAATGCGCATGTTTCAAAATCCATTCGTCCAATTCGGTTGGGGGATTCTCATCGGCCGCCGTCGTGGTCGAGCTGCCGGTGCGGAACGTCGCCGTACCATTGGGGTCGATGGTCACGTCGACGCCGAGCTGCTTGGCCTTGGCGACGAGGCGCTTGCGCTGGTTGCGCGACTGGGTTGCTGCAAGTTTTTTCTCTTTTGCGCGCT
>JBEVJT010000061.1:0-37181 GCA_040510075.1 Xanthobacteraceae bacterium
AGCTCGGCGGCCGCATTGCCGACAAGCGGCCCTGGAGCTTGCAGCAAATCTACGAATTGCCCGAGCAGGAAATGATCATCCGCCACATCTGTGTCGAGGGCTGGGACTATATCGGGCAATGGTCCGGTCCCAATCTGCGCATGTTCTTGGAAAAAATCGGCGCTGATCTTTCCGCCAAATACATCGCGTTTCGCTGCAACGACGATTACACCGAAAGCCTAGACATGGCGACCGCGCTGCACCCGCAGACCATGCTTGCCACCAAATATGCGCGCGAGCCTATCACCGATCCGTTTGGCTTCCCCCTGCGCTTGCGCACCGCGACCAAACTCGGGTTCAAGAACGCCAAATGGATCATGGTCATGGAAGTGACGAACGCCTTTCCAAGCAGCTACTGGGCCGATCGCGGATTCAACTGGTACGCCGGGATTTAATCCTTTCGTTCGGGCGACCCTACGGGTTGGTTCGCCGATACAACCGCCATTCGTCGGTGGCCTCAACGAGCGCAAAGAACGCACTGCCGGCGAACGGATCGGCCGTCCAGGCGGCGTCCTGCGGGGTGAGCACGGCGAGATGGCAGTCATAGTGCGTGGCGAGATCACTCAGGTCGCCCGTCCCGGGCCTGCCCGCGAAGATGCGCTCGAACTGCCCCTCGACCTCGATCCGCCGCGCGTGCGGGATCGCCACGAACGCAAGCGCAAGGTCGCGGCCCGCAAAACAGGACGCGCGGTTTGCCATCAGGGCCCACGAGATATTCACCGGCCAGGACGTCACATCAGCCATGAAAGCGGGATTATTGGCGATGCGCTCGTGCTCCGCCGCGTGCCGGCGCACGGCCGTCCACAACCCCGGGGTATCGGCAAATGCAGGCGCTGACGCGCTCGGCAGCGGGACTATGTCGGTTTGAATATTTCCGATCGTGCCGGGAAGGGAGAGCGCAAGCAGCGCGATTGCGCTCGCGAAGACGAGCTTCGTCGACCTTGGCAATGCTGAAGCCGCAAAGGTGATGAGCACCACGAAGGCGGGCAATACGCTGCGCCAGCCGAGATCATTGTTATCCGCAAGCTTGCTTGCGAAGAGCCAGGAGACGAGCAGGCCTGCGGCTGCAAGCTCTGCAAGAATGACTGCGGCGACTTTTTTCTCCGGAGCTTCATGCCTTCTGAAAAACGACCACAACCCGAGCATGCCGAGGATGAAAATTGCCGGTACTTCCAGCATCAGCAGAACGAGCCAGTACGCCGGCAGATCAAGAATGCGCCGCACCGATTCTGGAAAGGCAACTCCAAGCACGCCCCAAGGATCGAAGGCAATTGGCGGCCCGCTTGCACGAAGTGGGAGTGCCAGAAGCTGCTCGCGCAGGAACGGGGCCGCAACCGTCAGCGCGATGAGCGCGGCGGCGCCCGCCCATAACAGAAAGCGAATGCGCTCGCGTTCTGTGAGACGAATGAGGACCGTCGCGCCAGCGACGGCTGCGGCTGCCGGCAATACGATTCCGCCGATCCACGCCGAGCTCTCGCACGCAGCGACGGCAAGGAGCGCAAGCATGGGAATCTGCAGAAACCCGCGCCGATGCGCCGCCTGCGCGATGACGAAGATTGCCAGAACGGCGCTTGAGGCCGCGGCAATGTGCTGCGGAGCCCAGCCGAGTTGATAGAACCAGCCGCCGAAACCCCAGTTGGGGAGAATAATGCGGCCGAAAGCCTCGCCCGACACTGCAAGCAGAAGCAAGGGGCGTATGGAACCCGAGACACCAAACAACAACGCCCAGGCGGCAGCCGATGCACGGATGCCGAACCAGACCGCAAGCCCTGCCATCAAAGTCAGTCCGGAAAAGGCTGTGAACCAGGCCATAGCGGCATCCGCTTCCCAGCCGGTGACGCCGGTCAGCAGTGAAAGCTCGGCGGCGCTGAAATGCCACAGATAGTAGTAGGCGAGCGGCGATGGTTCGCCGACTGGACCGAAAAATGGATTGCCGGCCGGCAGCCCACCGCGCGCAATCTGGTCGATGATCGCGACTTTGGCATGATCGAAGATCGGCATCGCGAGCCCGATGCCGTCGGGCACCGTCTTGGGGAGCACGGCAGCCGCGGGAGGGAGCGCCAAAATGGCAGCGCCCGCGAAGGCCCAGAGAGGAAAATCGCCTGTGGCATGTTTGGGCGCAGGCGCGCGTGCGACCAGCAGGCTGATGCCGAGCATGATGGCGCACACGAGCAACGCCGAGCCGAGCCTGAACCCAAGGAGGAAAAAAATCGGCAAAGCCGCCGCGCTCTGCATGGCCCAGCCCAGCGCCGGCGCAATCGCCCACGCAACTCTTCCGCCGATCAGCTGGCGCGCGAACGGAAAACCGAGAGCCGTCCAGTACAGCGTCGCCGCAGCCGCCCCTATGAGCACGTGAAGGATGGAAGGCATTCTTGTCGGTCATTCCGGAGCGCTTCCGGCGCTCGGCGTTCAGCCTCGGCCGGAATGACGAAGACTAAGTTCACAGACTCCAGCGCAGGCCGCAATTGGCACATGCGCTGGACGGCGCATCGGAAAGGAGCGCCTCACGGAAGGATTGATAGGCGGCGCCATTCCAGATTTCGTGGAGTGATTGCTGGGTGGCATTGCCGAGCGTGTAGTTTTCATAGCCGCGCTGCGCGAAGGGCGCGATACAGCAAGGGAGCGCACGCCCATTGGCGGTGATGTACATCACCGTCCATGGCCGCCGGCACAACGACCACGGCGATTGCCCATCACTGCGCACGAGGCTCATGCCCGGCTCGCTTGCGCCGCCCGATGCGCTGAAGCTGATCCCGTATGACCGCGCAACGGCGGCCGCCTCCTCGAGGTAGACAGCCTCCTCGCGCGTCAGATGGTCGTAGAGGGCCTGGTCCGGCCGCGCGTGCCCGATGGGGTCGTGCTCGAAAAAGACCAGGCGCTGCAGATAGACCTCCTTGACGCCGATTTCCGCGGCGAGCCTGACGAATGCGGGCAGCTCGGTGAGCGTCTCCTTCAGGCCAGTGAGCCAAGCGGAAACGCGCGGACGCTCGACACCTTCGCGGTCGAGCAATGCACAGAACGCGCGGACATTGCGCAGGATGCGGTTGAAATAGTCTTTTCCGCGAATGGCGAGATAGGATTTCGCATTCGCCGCGTCGAGCGAGACGCGCAGCTCATCGAGGCCGGCGGCAATCAGCGCTCGGCCATTCTTCTCGTTGAGCACGGTGCCGTTCGTGTTGAACAGCACGTAGATGTCGCGGTCCTTCAGATACCGCACCATCTTTGGCAGCGCTTTCACCAGCATGGGCTCGCCGACCCCATGCAGCACCGCGCGTTCGATTTCCGGCAACTGGTCGACGATCGAAGTGAACAGCGCCCAGCTCATGTCGGCGGGAGGCTCGAGCTCCGCATAGGTGCGCGGGCACGTGGTGCACAGAAGATTGCAGCGGTTCGTGGTCTCGAGATAGAGGCACACCGGACCGCGCGCTGCGAGCGCTCCGCGCTCCTCCTCCGCGCTGTCGAAATAGCGGCGCGGATTTACCGCAGGCTTCGTTGCTGCCGTATGCACGGGCCCTCCATGATCGGCGCCGACGAAGACACCCGCAAAATTTCCGTTCACGAGCAAAGTCCGGGTGCTGGCCGCGCGATGCTCGCGCTTATACTCCAGCCCGCAAGCGCCATCCGCCTCATTGAACAGATCGGCATGCAGCCGCTGCAGCGACGCATGATCATCCACATCGTACCACGTCGGCAGAACGTGAACGGGAAGCCCTATTTCGGCGGCGCGCGCAAGCGTCTGCTGCGCCACCTGATCGGTGCTCCACGCCACATCTTCAAACAACCGTCGGCGAGGAGCTTTGAGCCCAAGCAGATAATATCCACCGTCGTTCGATGGGCCGAGCACGGCGCGGTCCCCGGGACGGGCGAGCGCTTGAGCGGCTTCGATCAGGAACGAGGTCGGAAGCGTCGGGCTATCGGCGTTGAGCACCACTGCGCCCTCATGCCCACGCGCAAGCATCTGGTCGATGGCAGCAAACAGGCTGTCACCAAAATTCGCGTACCACGCTTCGAGCAACGCAAAGGGCTCCGGCATAGTGTCACGGAAGAAGGCTTCCGACCCTCCGCCCGGAGGCCCGTATGCCAGGTAGCCGCGGATATCGGCGCTCCTGCCCGCGGCGAGTATGTTGGCGGCGACGTCCTTTAGAAACGCGGTGTTCAGCTCGGCCGCTTGCTCGAAGGTGAGCGGAGGACACAGCCGCGTCTTCGTTCGACCGGCAACTGAAGCTTTCGCCATGATGGCGATCCCGCAGGCCGGAAGAGCTTCGGCAGAGTGCGCGCGATGCATAGGTGTGAGCTCCGCGACATCAATCAGCGCGAATCGAACACGCACACGCTCGCTTGTCGATTCTGACCGGATCACATGTTCGTTGGAACTGTTGAAACGGGACATAGCGCCCGCCGGAACGGGCGGGCATCCTCTCCCGACTATCGCAACGAAGGGACGGGATCAGGGCAGCCCTGTTCACCATCTGGACTCTTCCGGCCCAGTTCCACTTGGGAGTAAAGTGGTTTGATTCGCGAGTAGAGTGCCGGGAAAGAGGCTGCCCGGCATTTGTCCAATCGCGGGTTCCGGCGCGCGGCATCGCGAACCGGGAAAATGCGGCTACTGGGGCAAGCGGGAATGCCGGACGCGTTCCGGAACACCGCGGAGAGCTTGGGAGCTCATCCGCCACGCAACGGATTCTGTGCAGCGATCTGCATCGCCGGATGCGCGCTCCTGCCGCCGGAGTGGGCGCTCGCGCAGGATCATTCTTCCGCGGAGGGCCCGACCCTCGACGCATACCTCTCCGCGCTTTTCCTGCTCGACCGCCACGAGATCGCGGCGCTCGCGCTCACGCTCGGCATTATCGCCTTTGCGGTAACGACCGCCATCTTGCTGGTGCGCAGCCGCCGCCGCCTTGCGGAAATGACGGCCGTGCGACACGACGAGGCGATCACCGCCCGCGCGGCGGTTGATCGCGCCTACGCGCTCCTTCTCTCGGAGCCGCAAATCCTAATCACCTGGACGGCAGCAGCCGAGAGGCCCGAGCTCCTCGGCGATGCCGCCATGATCGCGGGCGAGCATGACGTGCTTGCATTCGAAAAGTGGCTACCCACGGAGACAGCGCGGGAACTTGAGCGCAACGTCGATGCGCTGCGCGCCCGCGGCGTCAGCTTCGCGATGGCGCTCACCACCCGTGCCAATCGGCTCATCGAGGGGGAGGGCCAGGTCGTCGGCGGCTGTGCCATTCTGCGCCTGCGCGAAGTGAGCGGCATCAAGTATCAGCTGGCCGAGCTGAGAGAGCGACATCAGAAGCACGTCGATGATAGTGCCGCGTTGCAATCGTTGATTGCGGCGGTGCCCGCCCCGGTGTGGCACCGAGACGAGAAGGGTCGGCTCGTCTTCGTCAACGAAGCTTATGCACGTGCGGTGGAAGTGAAAGATGCGGCGGAGGCGGTCGAGCGGGGCATCGAGCTTTTCGACCACGGCGCACGCGCGGAGCTGTTGCATGCCCATGCCGCGGGCGAACCATACCGAGGGCGCTTGCCCGCCGTTGTCGCGGGCCAGCGGCGCAGCCTCGACGTGATCGCCGCGCCGGCGCCGCACGGCAGCGCCGGCATCGCCGTCGATGCGAGCGAGGCGGAGCTCATGCGCGGGGAGCTGCGCCGCATGCACGACGCACAGCGCCGCACGCTCGATCAGCTCACAACCGGCGTTGCGATGTTCGGCTCCAACCAGCGGCTCACGTTCTACAACGCAGCCTATCGCGCGCTCTGGGACCTTCCCGCCGATTTCCTGGACCAGGCACCCAGCGATGCAGCCGTGCTCGACCGGCTGCGCGACGCCCGCAAGCTGCCCGATGAACAGGACTTCCGGCAATGGAAGAGTGCGCTCCACGAAGCGTATCGCGTCGTAGAAGCGAAGGAGCACATGTGGCATCTGCCCGATGGCCGCACCATCCGCGTGGTCACCACGCCCAATCCCGAGGGCGGCGTCATATATTTGTTCGACGACGTGACCGAACGCCTCGAACTCGTGCGCCGCTACGATGCGCTAATCCGAGTGCAGCGCGAGACCCTCGACAATCTCGCGGAAGCAGTGGCGGTGTTCGGCAGCGATGGGCGGTTGCGCCTCTTCAATCCGGCCTTCGCGCGCATGTGGCTGCTTGATCCGCAGATGCTCGAACAGCGGCCGCACATCCAGGCGGTAAGCGCGGCGAGCGAAGAGCTGCATGCCGAGCACTCCGTGTGGCAGCGCATGCGCGCGACGGTAACGGCCATGGACAATCGCGAGCCGGTGCTCGGCAGAATCGAACGTGCGGACGGCAACGTAGTGGATTGCGCCACCACGCCACTTCCCGACGGCGCAACGCTCGTCACCTTCCTGGATGTCACCGATACGGTGAACGTCGAGCGCGCCTTGCGCGAGCGCAACGAGGCGCTCGAAGCCGCCGACCAGCTCAAGATTGATTTCGTGCATCACGTGTCTTACGAGTTGCGCTCGCCGCTCACGAATATCATCGGGTTTGCGCATTTCCTTGGTGATCCGGTCACCGGCCCGCTCACCGACAAGCAGCACGAATATTTGAGCTACATAACGGTCTCGACCAACGCGCTGCTTGCGATCATCAACAACATCCTCGACCTTGCCAGCATCGACGCGGGCGCCATGGTGCTCAACCTGGGCCGTGTCGACATCCGCAGGACCATGGAGGCCGCGGCCGAAGGCGTACAGGATCGTCTGGTGCGCAGCGGCATTCGTCTCGACATCCGCGTCGCGCCCAATGTCGGGACCTTCGTGGCCGACGAGCGCCGGGTCCGGCAGTGCCTATTTAATCTCCTTTCCAATGCGGTCGGCTTCTCCCCCGCGGGCGAGAGCATTGTTTTCTCTGCCCAGCGGCTGCGAGATGCCATCGTGTTCTCGGTCACCGATCGCGGCCCCGGGATCCCCGCCGAGGTGCGGGACAAGGTGTTTGACTGGTTCGAAACCCATTCGCTGGGGTCGCGACACCGCGGCACCGGCCTCGGGCTATCGCTGGTGCGCTCATTCGTCGAGTTGCATGGGGGCTCGGTGACGCTCGAGTCGGCAGTGGGGCGCGGCACCACCGTCACCTGTGTCTTCCCGCTTGGCCACGGCGCCGAACAGTCTGCCGCGTGATAAGAAGGCGCGCGTTGATTGACGTAGTGTGCCATAACACTCGATGGTGCTGACCACCGCGGGCACATCGAGCTTTTCCGTCGTGCTTCCCGACGAGCACGCCACGCGGCGCCTCGCCCTCGACATCGGCAACTCGCTAAAGCCGGGCGATTTCGTGTCCCTCTCCGGCGACCTCGGCGCGGGCAAGACGACCTTCGCCCGTGCCCTCATTCGCCATCTAGCGGGCGATAATTCAATCGAAGTGCCGAGCCCAACTTTCACCCTGGTCCAGACATACGACCTTCCACGGTTTCCGCTCATTCACGCGGATTTCTTTCGGCTGGCCGGATCGGCCGAGATCGCGGAGCTTGGCTTCGACGACCTGCCCGAGAACGCGGTCGTGCTGCTCGAATGGCCGGATCGTGCTGCGGGATTTCTTCCCCTCGACCGGCTCGACGTGGCGTTGACGCTTGCTCCCAAGCTGAAGCTGGAGTTTCGGCAGGGACGTGTGACCGGCTACGGCAGCTTCGGCCCACGCGTCGACCGCATGGCAGTGGTGCGCCAGTTCATCGCCGAAAGCGGCTACAGGGATGCGCTGCGTGCGCGCATCAAGGGCGATGCCTCGACGCGCAGCTACGAGCGCCTCGCGCGGGGCGAACGCCAGGTCATCCTCATGAATGCCCCGCGCCAGCCCGACGGCCCGCCGGTGCGGGACGGGAAGCCGTACAGCGCCATCGCCCATTTGGCCGAAAGCGTGATTCCGTTCGTCGCCATCGCCAATGGCTTGCGCGAGCACGGTCTCTCGGCGCCCCAGATCCATCATGCGGACCTCGACCAGGGCCTGCTCATCATCGAGGATCTCGGCGAGATGCCGGTGGTGAGCGGGGATCCTCCTGTGCCCATAAGCGAGCGCTATGAATGCGCTGTTGATGCGCTGCTTTGGTTGCATAACCAGCACCTGCCGGACGTGCTGCCGGTCGCGCCCCATCTCGAGCACCGCATTCCCTATTACGACATGAATGCCTTCTTGATCGAGGTCGAGCTGCTGCTCGACTGGTATCTGCCGCGCCTCGACAGCAGGCTCGCCGAGAACGAGCGTGAATCCTTCCGCGCGCTTTGGCGCGAGCTGTTACAGCCGGCGATTGATGCGCCGCCCACCTGGGTGCTGCGCGATTTTCATTCCCCCAATCTGTTATGGCTGCCACGCAGGAGCGATATTGGCCGGCTCGGTGTCCTCGATTTCCAGGACACGGTGATGGGCCCTGCCGCCTACGATCTCGCTTCGCTGCTGCAAGATGCCCGCGTCGACGTGTCCGAGCAGCTGGAGCTAGCGCTGCTCGGCCGTTACGTGCGGGGCCGCCGGCACACGGAGCCGGATTTCAATGCAGCTGCCTTCATCAAAATGTATGCGACGCTGGCAGCCCAGCGCGCGAGCAAGATTCTCGGCATCTTCGCGCGCCTCGACCTCCGCGACGGCAAGCCGCAATATCTGCGGCATCTGCCAAGGGTCTGGGCATACCTGCAGCGGGCGCTGAGCCACCCCGCCCTCGAAGCCCTCAACGCGTGGTATATTGCCCACGTGCCCGCGGTGAGCAGCATCTGACGATGTGAGTCACTTTTGCGAGTTTGCGCGTCCGACGAGAACCAAATGCCCGCATCCCCCACATCCGCGATGGTGCTCGCTGCCGGCCTTGGAACGCGCATGCGCCCGTTCGACGGCTCTTTGCCCAAGCCGCTGGTGCAGGTCGGCGGCAAGGCGCTCCTCGACTACGTGCTCGACCGGCTGGTTGCGCAAAAAGTCGAGCGAGCGATCGTCAACGTGCATTACCGCGCCGATCAGATCGAGCAGCATCTTGCCTCGCGCGCGCGTCCCCGCATCTTCATTTCGGACGAGCGGAACGAACTCCTAGGCACGGGCGGCGGCGTGATCCATGCGTTTCCCATTCTCGGTGACGCGCCCTTCTTTCACGTCAATTCGGACACGATATGGATCGATGGCGACAAACCCAATCTGGCGCGCCTTGCCGATGCCTTCGATCCCGAATGCATGGACGCTCTGCTCCTCCTCGCCTCGACCAGCAGCATCGGATATGTGGGCTCAGGCGACTTCTCGATGGATGCTGACGGTCGACTGGCGCGGCGTGGCGCGCGCCCGAACGTGCTTTTCGTCTATGCGGGAGCGGCCATCCTCACGCATGCCTTTTTTTCCGATGTGCCGCCTGGTCCCTCCTCCATGTCCCCACTCTTCGACCGCGCCATCCAATCTGGCCGCTTGTTCGGCCTGCCCCTGCAAGGCGTCTGGATGCACGTCGGCACGCCCGACGCTGTGCGCGCCGCCGAAGCTGCGCTGCGGTCCCTTTCACCGGCCGTAAAAGCAGAAGGCGCCGGGGCACACCCGACGCATGGGTCCGCCTGAACCGAACAGGGGCAGGTCTGTGGGCGAGCCAATCGAGGAAAGCACAGTTCCGCTGATCAGCCCCCCGGTTGCGGAGCAATCTTGCCTGCCTGCAATCGCTTTTCCCGGCGCACGCGCTTTGCCTCGGCTTTTGCGCGCTGCACGCACGCGAGGCAGACCACGCGACGAAGCCGCATTGCGGGGTGGCGCATGACCGTGGCGCCGCATCCGGCGCAAATCAATGGAATTGTGTCAGGCATTTGTAGACGCTCGCTGTGCTCGCCTGGTTAACAAAAAACCAGCCGCAGCGTTCCGGGAACTGATGCACCATGTTACGTTTTCTAACAGATCGGTCGGCGCTAAATGCGCAACCGGCGCTATCCTTCGGCCGCAAAGAAGAGCCCGGCGCGGACGCGCGCCGGGTTCTTCCATGCAGCGTCAAGCTCAAACTTGGGCCCCTCATACTGAGGAACTCTGCCGACGCCCCGAGCACGCTTGCTGCGCTCGCTCGCGCCTTCACATTAGTGCTTCGTTGCACCAGCAGCTGACGCGCCGAAGGTTGCTTCTCATCAATGATGCGAGAGGAGCACGAGCAGAATGATGATCGGTATCGGTATTCCCAGAAGCCACAACAGAATGGGCATTCTCTTCCTCCTTGTATCCAGGCGCGCTTAACAATGCCTCGTTCGCTCCAGGTGCCGTCGCGCAGCTGCCGGCCTTCGACGGCTGCGAGGCTCGACGCAAATGCGCCGAAGATCAGTGCTGCAGTCATCCAGAAGGCGAGCTTTGCTGCGCCCCGGCGTGCGGCGTCGGCTGCCGCCTTCGCCTGATTGATCACCTCGTTGACTCGCCGTTCCGCATCCTGCTGGCTCATGCCCGTCTGGGCGGCGACAAGCCGCGCGACGTATGTCCTGTCGGCGGCGGCAAGCTCGTTCCCGTCCCGAACGCTCATCGCCCAAAGTCTGTTCACTTCGGCGCGTGCGGCCTCATTCCCTGTGCCCGGAGTTGCCGCCGGAGCGCCGCCGCCGGCAGCTTGCGAAGCAGCGGTGTCGGCCCGGAACAACCTGTCGACATAGACCTGCGATGCGGCCTGTCCGGCCGTCGCAGTTGCGGCAGGCAGCGTTCCCGAAGCGGCCCCGCTTACGATGTGGGTGGCCGCGCCGGCCAGTGCACTGGCGCTCAACACGGTCGCGAAAGCCCAGGCAATAAAGCCGTGCGCTGTGTCGCGAAAGAACACCTCATTGGTATGAAGAGCAGTCCATTTGGTGCGCAGGCGGGCGGCGAGGTAGCCCCCGACGGCGGAGGCCATGATCGCCATGATGACGAGATAGGCGCCCGTTATATTATTGAAAGCCGAGGCTGAGACGCGGGAATCTCCCCATGGGGAGACGGATGAAAGTCCAAGGCCCGTGCCGAGCGCGAGAAGGGCGAGGCTGAGCGCAGCACTGGCGACGCCGCCGGCTGCAATGCTTGCCCAGGAAACTGCCGAGACATGTTCGCTTACCAAATTGGACGTACGAACGGTCGTATCCACCGTATCCTCCCTGGTGAGTTTTCTGTAATTCAGCTGCGCAGGTAAGTTGAAATTGGCGGCAAAGGTTCCCGACAGCCACGACGAACCGAAGCAGCGCGGGCGCATTAACCCAAAGTAAACTCAAGAAGGTTGTGGGAGGCTCATGCCAGAACGAGAATCCGCCGCGGCGCCCCTGTGCCCTCGATGCCGTAATAGTCGAATGGTGGAAGTTGTAAGTATTGCGCCTCGGCTGGATGAGCCCGGATTGATCGCCTATCAGTGTCCGGCTTGTGAACACGCGATGAGTGTTCTCCGGCATCAGCAGGAACGAGGTCCGGCGCCCTACCGCTGATGCGCGGTTCGGAGCCTCTCATCCGGAACCAAGTAGCCGGACGGTCGTTATGGCCGATTGGTTGCTCTAACAAGGAATTTCCATGTCCATAAAAAGACCTGAGCTGCTTGACGCGGCGAGCCAGCTCTTCATTGCGGCGCTTGCGCGCCCGGAGCGCGCGAAGCGCCGCGGACAGCCTGAAAATCTCGAGCTTCAGCCCAAGGCGCCTCGCGCGGTGGCGCGCCCACGTCCTGCGCCTCGCTACAAGAGTTCAATCGGCAAGCGCTCCAGCACGACGCTCTCCGCTCTTGCCGCTCACGCGCTCTCGCGCGAACCTGAGTAACGATGCCCTTGCTGGTGAGGCTGACTTGCAGGCGCAAAGGACGGGTTTGAGTAGGCTTTCTGTTTGTTCGCGGACCTGCGCGGGGGCCGCGTATTCTTTCTTTCTATGAAGACTTTTTAGTCCGAGCGCGAGGCTATCCCGCGTGTCGGCCATGACGCCCGGCGGCGACGTCCATATAATCCCGCATGCCGAATCTGCGGGTTTTCAGCATCCCTGCTGCCGCGCCGTTTTTGCCGACGCTCATTGGGGCGCTCATCGCGGGCGAGCTAGTTCCAGGTTTTCCGGCGAGCCAGGATGCGCTGGCGCTCGCTGCGGCGACGGTCTACTTGCCGACGCTGCGCGCGTGCCGGCGCGCGCGAGATTTCTTTCTCAGTGAGATTGCGGCGGACGCGGCGATCCTGCCGCGCATTGTTGCCCTCGGCGACATAGACGAGGACGAGATCATCTTCGCCCAGGCGGCAACCGGCGACTTGGCAGGGCCCGCTCTCGAGCTCGGACCCGCGCTCGCCCCACTCGAACGCAGGCTCCTCCTCGCGCAGCTCGTGCTCAAATGGGCGGCCGGGATTGCGCCAGAAGCGGCGGAGGAAGCGGCGTTCGTGCCCAAAACTCCGCTTGCGGCGCTCGCGCTGGCCGACGATCTGGCGCGGCTCATAGACGACATGATCACGCGCGGCGTTCGGTGGGACCGGCTCGACACGCTCGTGCCCGATGAATTCGACCGCTATTGGCAGCTCACGCTCGGCTTTCTGAAGATCGCGCGCGTTGCCTGGCCGGAGATTCTGAAAGAAAGGGGCGTCATAGAGCCAACGGCAAGGCGCGATGCGCTGCTGCGGGCGGAAGGGGCGCGATTGGCGTCGGGCGGCGGGGGACCCGTGATTGCGGCAGGTTCGACGGGGTCGATGCCTGCCACGGCGGAATTGCTGGCGACAATCGCGTCGCTGCCGAATGGGGCCGTGGTGTTGCCGGGGCTCGATTTGCAGCTCGACCGGGAGGCATGGGGGCTGATTGGAAGCGGGGTCCACCGTCCACCCGATCGTGCCCACGCCCGATCCTCCTCCACGGTTGAGGCAGGGGAGGAGGAGAGGCTGGGAGCAGTTTCGCACCCGCAATTTGCAATGGAAGCTTTGTTGCGGCGGATGGGGATTGCTCGTGACGAAGTCATCGAGCTGGGCAAGCCGCGTGCTGCTGCCCACGATAGACTGGTATCTGAAGCGCTGCGGCCCGCCGCGGCGACGGATGGATGGCAAAAACTCTCGCGTGGCGACGAGGTCCAGTCTGCCGCGGAGTCCATCAGCGTGATCGAAGCGGCGCATGCAGAGGAAGAGGCGCTCGCGATTGCCATCGCGCTGCGCGAGGCGGTGGAGGAGAAAAAAACCGCCGCGCTGATTACGCCGGATCGCGGCCTCGCGCGCCGAGTGTGTGCAGCGCTCGCACGATGGAACGTGCATGCGGACGATTCGGGCGGCAAGCCCCTGATCAACACTCCTGCGGGCTCATTTGCCTGCCTCGCGGCGGAAGCCGGGCTCCTCGGACTTGAGCCGGTTACGCTCCTTGTGCTGCTCAAGCATCCGCGAATGGGGTTCGGACGCGCGCGCGGCAGCCTCGCGCGCGCCGTCAGTGCGCTGGAGCGCGCCGTCCTGCGCGGCCCTCGCCCGCAGCCGGGCAGCGCCGGCCTTGCCCACGCGCTCGCCGCTTTGCGCGAAGAGATCGCCAAACTACGCAAGGGCGAGCCTTCCGATGTGCACCCGTCCGACCCGCGCGCCCGCTTGGCCGAGTGGGAGCTTGCCGCCGCTGCGGAGCTGGTCGAACGTCTTGGCGCCGCGCTTTCAGAAATGGAAAAACTCCCGTGCGAGCCGCACTCGCTCATTGCGCTCGCCGCGCGTCATCAGGAGCTGATCGAAATCCTGAGCGACGATGAAGACGAGGCCTCCTCCACCGCGTACTCAGGTCACGATGGCGCGCAGCTCGAGCAAGCCTTCGAGGCGATCGCCGCGCTCGCTGCGGACGTCGATCTTGTCATTGATCGCGATGACTATCCCGAGTTCTTCAAGGCGGTCATCTCGGAACGCGTCGTGCGCATCCCGGAAGCGGCCGGCGCGCTCGTGCGCATTTACAGCCCGCTCGAAGCGCGCCTGCAAAGCACGCAACGCGTGGTGCTGGGCGGCCTCATCGAAGGCGTGTGGCCGCCCCAGGCGCGTTCGGATGCGTGGTTGAGCCGGCCCATGCGGCGGGCGCTCGGCCTCGATCTGCCGGAGCGGCGCATCTCGCTCTCCGCTCATGACTTCGCGCAAAACCTCGGCGCGCCCGAGGTGGTCCTCGCCTATGCGTCGCGCGCGGCCGGCGCGCCGACCGTCATCTCGCGCTTCGTGCAGCGTCTCGCAGCCGCTGCCGGCGAGGAGCGCTGGAATGCAGCGCGTGTGCGCGGCGAGAAATACGTGCGTTGGGCGCGCAGGCTCGACCAGCCGGAACAAACAGAGCGTTTCGAAAGACCGAAGCCGACACCGCCGCGCGCCGCGCGCCCCACCTCGCTGTCTGTCACCGAGATCGAGACCTGGGTGCGGGACCCGTACAGTATCTATGCCAAGCACATCCTCAAGCTTCCTGTGCTCGAGGCGGTCGATCTCGCGCCCGGCGCATCCGATCGCGGCATTGTCCTGCACGCGATGGTGGGCGATTTCACCAAACAGTTTCCAAAGAACCTGCCGGACAATGCCGCGGAGCTGCTGCTCGCATTCGCGCGCCGGCATTTCAGCGCGCTCGAGGATTATCCGGAAGCGCGCGCGTTCTGGTGGCCGCGTTTCGAGCGTATCGCCCACTGGTTCGCCTCCTGGGACGCAGGTCGGCGCGCGCGTGTCGAAAGCATCGCGGCCGAGGTGGGCGGCAAGATCGATATTTCGTTCCCCGGCGACCGCGTCTTCACGCTACGCGCGCGGGCCGATCGTATCGAGCAGATAGACCAACGCAGCTACGCCATTCTCGATTTTAAGACCGGCCAAGTGCCTTCCGCCAAGCAGGTGCAGACCGGGTTCTCGCCTCAGCTTTCGCTCGAAGCCGCAATCCTGCGCGGAGGCGGCTTTGCGGATATTCCCGCGGGAGCCTCCGTCGTCGAGCTTATTTACGTCGCACTCAAGGGCAGGGAGCCGGCTGGATCCGAGTTGCCCATCAAGATCGAAGTGCCCTGCGACGCGCACGCCGATGCCGCACTCGCCAAGCTCCGCTCCTTCGTGATGCGTTACGAAGACGACCAATGGCCGTACGTTTCCTTGCTCAAGCCGATGTGGAAGGCGCGCTACGGCCCCTATGACCATCTCGCGCGCGTGAAAGAATGGTCCGTCGGCGAGGAGGAAGAACAGGTACTCGAATGACCTTCCATCGTGTGCCTCTGAGCATTCCGCCCGCGCTTCGACGCGTTCAGGTGGAAGCGTCGAATCCCGAAATTTCCGCCTGGGTGGCAGCCAATGCGGGCTCAGGCAAAACGCACGTCCTTGCCCAGCGCGTGATCCGGCTCCTTCTCGCCGGAATCGATCCGGCAAAGATTCTCTGCATCACCTTCACCAAAGCCGCTGCCGCGAACATGACGAACCGCGTGTTCGATTCACTGCGCGGCTTTACGTCGCTGGACGATGCCGGATTGCGTGCCGCCATATCCAACATCGCCGACCGCGTGCCGGACGAGGCAATGCTCGTGCGCGGGCGGCGCTTGTTTGCGCAGGCTCTGGAAACGCCGGGCGGGCTGAAGGTCGAAACCATCCACGCGTTTTGTGCGCGTCTCCTGCGTCAGTTCCCGTTCGAGGCGAATGTCCCCGGACGTTTCGAGGTGCTCGACGAGCCCGGGCAGGCGCAGCTCTTCCGAGACGTCAGCCTCGGCGTGCTTCTGCAAGCGGCGAAGGCCCCGGAAGGCGTACTTGGCCGCGCCCTTGCGACGGCAATTTCATTTGCCTCCGACCAGACCTTCATGGAGGTACTCGCAGACGCGGTGCGCAAGCGCGACATGATCCACGGTTTTCTCGATCACGACGGCGGCGTGGAGGAAGCAATTGCGCAATTGTGCGGGACGCTCGGCATCGGGATCAATGAAACGTTGGCGGTGGTCGAACGCCAGATGACCGAAGGTCCATTCGTGCCATTTTCCGAATGGGCGGCCGTGGCCGAAGTGCTGCGCACGAGCGCATCGAAGGGCGACCAGGACCAGGCACGCCGGCTTTGCTCAGCGCTCAAAGCGAGCGGCTCCGAACGGGCAAGGGTGTATTTGCAGGTCTTCTTCACGGGCGAGATGACGCCGCGCGACCGCGTTATCACCGCTGGCCTGGCTAAGGCGCAGCCCGAGCTTTGCGAGCGGCTCGCGCGTGAACGCGACCGGCTCCAGGGACTTCTCGAGAGGCGAAAGGCGGTCTGGTGCCGCGACCGCACCGCCGCGCTCACTACCGTCGCCGATGCCGTGATCTGCCGGTACGAATCGGAGAAGAACAGACGCGCGCTTCTTGATTACGACGATCTGATCGACCGCGCGCTTGCGCTCCTCGCCGAGAACCGGGCTGCCTGGGTGCACTACAAGCTCGACCAGGGCATCGACCACGTGCTGATCGACGAGGCGCAGGACACGAGCGAAAAACAATGGGAGATCGTCCGCCGCCTCACCGTCGAGTTCTTTGCCGGCGCAGGGGCGCGCGCTACGCGCCGCACCGTCTTTGCGGTGGGCGACGAGAAGCAGTCGATCTTCTCGTTTCAGCAGGCGGCGCCGCGCGCATTCGCCAAGAATGCAGCGCAGTTCGAGCGCGCGCATGAAGCGAGCGGGCTCGATTTCCTGCGCCGGGAATTCAAGCATTCGTTCCGCTCGGGAGAGAACGTGCTTGCGGGCGTGGATGCGGTTTTTTCGCCTGAGGACGTCTATTCCAGCGTCACGTCGGACGCGCACGGGGTTCCGCCGCATATCGCCTTGCCGGATGCGCCGCCGGGATGGATCGATATCTGGGAATTGCTCCAGCCGGAGGAGAATGCGCCGGAAGTCGAGGCGTGGGACCTGCCGCTGGATGCGCTCCCGGAAACGAGTTCACAGGTGCTGCTCGCGGGCAAGATCGCGCGTGCGGTCAAACGCTGGAGGACACAGGGACGGCGCGCCGGCGACGTGCTCATCCTGGTGCGCCAGCGCGGCCCACTGTTCGAGGCCATCATCCGTGCGCTCAAGGATGCGCATGTGCCGGTCGCCGGCGCTGATCGCCTGGTGCTCGCCGAGCACATCGCGGTGATGGACCTGATGGTGCTGGCCGATGCGCTGCTGTTGCCCGAGGACGATCTTGCGCTCGCAACCGTGCTCAGGAGTCCCTTGTTCGGGTTCACCGAAGCGGAGCTGTTCGACATCGCCTGGCAGCGAAAATCATCATTACGCGCCGCGCTGCGCACTAAGGCCTCCGGCAATGCACGTTACGCGGAGGCAGCGAGCACGCTCGATGCCTTGGCCGAAGGGGCCGTTCGCGAGCTGCCGTTTGCCTTCTACGCGCGCGTTCTCGGTCCGCAGGGGGGACGCCGGCGCTTTCTCGCGCGGCTTGGGCCCGAGGCCGACGATCCGCTCGACGAGTTTCTCGCGCTCGCGCTCGATTACGAGCGGCGCGAGACGCCGTCCCTGCAGGGTCTTGTCGTCTGGCTTCGCGCGGCGCAGACCGAGATCAAGCGCGACATGGAGATTACGCGCGATCAGGTGCGGGTGATGACCGTACACGGCGCCAAGGGGCTGGAAGCGCCGATCGTCGTTCTTGCCGACACCACCACCCCGCCGGCCGGACCTCCGCAGCGCCAGCCGCGCCTGTTTGCGCTGCCCCGCAACGGAGCGCAAGGCCCACCTCATCTCATCTGGGCCGGCGCCAAGGCGACCGATGCGGTTGCGGTCGCGAATGCGCGCGCGCAGGCGCAGGCCGAGGCGCGTGATGAATACCGGCGGCTGCTTTATGTGGGCATGACGCGCGCCATCGAGCGGCTCATCGTGTGCGGCGCGCAGGGCAAACAGAAATTGCCTGACGGCTGCTGGTGGACCCTGGTCAACAATGCGCTCCTTCCGCTTTCGAGCGAAGAAGCCGATGAGGATGGCGGCAAGCTCCGGCGATTCTGCCCGAAAGCGCCATTGCGCGGTGATTCAGCGCCGGTGATCACCGAACCAATGGCGGAGCCCATCTGGCCTGCATGGCTCGCTCAGCCGGTACCCGGGGGCTCGATCACACCGCGCCCGACCAGACCGTCGCAACGGGCGCAAGGATCTCGAATCGCAGGCGAACGCAAGAAGGCTCTTGCGCGAGGTGTTTTGATGCATCGGCTGCTGCAGTCGCTGCCCGACATTGCAGCGGAGCATCGACGGGAGGCGGCGCGTCAATTCTTCGCGCGTCGTGCGCGCGATTTCGCGCCTGCAGAATGCAAGGCCATGGCCAGGCAGGCGTGCGGGCTCTTGGACCATCCCGGCTTTTCAGAACTGTTTGGCAGCGAAAGCCGCGCGGAAGTGCCGATCGTTGGCCGCCTCAGCATCGACGGGCGCACGATTGCGGTCTCCGGGCAGATCGACCGCCTGGCGATTACCGCGGATGCGGTGCTAATCGGCGACTACAAGACCGACCGCCCCCCGCCCCGCAATCTTGCGGAGGTGCCCGATACCTACATCCGACAACTCGCGCTCTATTGCGCGCTATTGCGCCAGCTCTATCCCGACAGGCCCGTCCGCGCCGCCCTCCTCTGGGCCGACATTCCAGGCCTGATGGAGATCCCCACCACCGCTCTCGATGCGGCCCTCCTCACCTGCGCGTGATACGGTCTATCGCTTGACGCCATGTCTTGACGCCATGTCTTGACGCCTCTCGGGGTCGTTCATACTTCTTCTCCTCCCCCCACTACTTCGCTCTCGCGAACAAAAAGGAAAACGCCATGGCCGTCGGCAAGGTATCGGACAGCACATTCGACTCCGAGGTGTTGCAATCCACGAGCCCGGTCGTGGTCGACTTTTGGGCAGAATGGTGCGGTCCGTGCCGCATGATCGCACCGGCGCTCGAGGAGCTTGCCGCGGGGTCGCTCAACGGCAAGGTGAAGATCGTCAAGCTCAATGTGGACGAGAATCCCAAGACAGCCGCCAAATACGGCATCCAGTCGATTCCGACGCTCATGATCTTCAAGAACGGAGAGCTCGCTTCACGTCAGGTGGGCGCCGCGCCCAAGCAGAAGCTCGAGCAGTGGATAACCGCCGCGGTCTAACCACGCCCGCTCTGTTTTGACTACGACGGCCGGCCGCAACGCCGGCCGTTTGCTTTTCTAACATGTCCCGCCGATCCAGCTATTTGTCCTTTGAGCCTGGGCTGGAGGGGGGATCAGCGAAACGAGCCTGGGGAGGCTTTGCCGCATGCGGGCTTGCGCGCATGCGGGGCTGCAGGTGCGCCACGGCAAAGACTCTGTTCCGCCGTCAAATTGCTTCTTTCAGAATGTGCCGCCGCGAAATTGCTGTTTTTGAGCAAGCCCGAGACTCGCTCCTAATAATAGGGAGGCTTCAACAACAGGAGGCGCAGGAGCGAGAGATCAGGACTCCGTAGCCTCGGATGAGCGAAGCAGCATCCGGGGTAACGCTGCCCGCATCTCGCCAATGCGCATGCGGGCCAGCCAAGCGAACAACCGTCATAAAGACAGGGGCGACGATTCCAGATGGAGAGCGACTATGCCGATCACGGCACCCAGCATTGACCCGCTCGCGCGATACCTCAATTCCGAACTGACCCAAGGACACCGCCAGCGGATCCCGCTCGTGGCGACGCACATCGACGTGATCATCCGGGGCGGCCTTGCGGTCGTTGCGACAGAACGCACCTTCCGCAACGTCGAAAACAAATCCATCGAGGCCACCCTCACTTTCCCGGTGCCCGTCGATGCCACACTGTGCGCGCTGGCCGCGCGCATCGATGGGCGCGTACTTTCCGCGATGGCGCAGGCGCGCGAAGAGGCGCGGGCGAGCTACGAGAGCGCGCTCGATGCCGGCAAGGGAGCGATCCTGCATGAGGAGCTGCTCAAGGGCATCCACATGCT
Source organism: Xanthobacteraceae bacterium (assembly GCA_040510075.1). Classification (GTDB taxonomy): domain Bacteria; phylum Pseudomonadota; class Alphaproteobacteria; order Rhizobiales; family Xanthobacteraceae; genus VAZQ01. The sequence goes on from JBEVJT010000061.1 coordinate 19,785, forward strand.
CAGCGTCGGAAATCTGCGGTCGGGCGGCGAGATCGTGGTGACGGACACCTGGACCGCGTTTTTGTCCTTCGTTGCAGGCTCCCCGGCTCTGCGCATCCCGACGACGGTCGGAGAGATCTACGGACGGTCGCCGCTTGCTCCATCTGACGATCTCGTCACGGGCGACCGCGCCACGACGGCGAGCTGTTGCGTGCGAGAACGGCACGGCTTCGCTGCTGCGCGGTCCCACGCTACGCGACGGCCGCACCGTCGTTGCGCTCGATGCGCCGATCGACATCGTGGTCGCCGGCTGGACTCCCAAGAAGCTCGACGGCGCCGCCGCGGACGGGCGAGCGGTTATCCTGGAGATTGAGCCTGCGGCCCAGGCGACCGGCGCCCTCGAGCTTGACGTTCTCGTCGATCATTCCGGCTCCATGGATGAGCTTGCACAGGCAGATACCGACGTTATCCGGTCCAAGTTCCAGGTCGTCGAGCTTGCGCTTGCAACCATTGCACGTAGCCGGTTGCGGCTGTGGGAGTTCAATTCAGACGTTCGCTTCGTTGGTGAAGCCAGGGGCGCGCACGCCCAAGCTCTCGTCAAACAGCTCGCGCCCCCGAGCGGCGGGACCGAGATCGGCCGCGCACTTGAGGCGGTGATCGCGTCGAAAAAAGCGAGCGATACCCTCATTGTCACGGACGGCAAGAGCTGGGCCCTGGATGTGCAGGCAATCGCGCGATCGGGACTGCGCGTCTTCGCAGTGCTCATCGGCGAGGATGCCCTCGAAGCCGATATTGCGCATCTCGCCGTCGTAACCGGCGGGCAGGTCTTCGTTGCAGCAGGCCTCGATGCGGAGGTGGCGCTCGCGACGGCGTTCGCGGCCGCGCGATCGCTCCACAAAGCGCCGCAGACCATCAACGGCAAGCCCCGGCGCATCGAAGCACTGCGGCGCGGCTCGCGCGTTGTTGCTACCTGGGGAGCAAAGAAGAAAGGCGAAGTCTTGCCTGCCGCGCGGCAGGTTGGCGCCACCGCGGCCATGCTCGCCATCCCGCTCATGCCCGAAGATGCCGCGGCAAAGCTGGCCGAGGCGGAGGGCATTGTTACGCATCTCACCAGCCTCGTTCTTGTGGATGAAGCAGGCGAACGGCAAGAAGGGATTCCCGCAAGCCGCAAGGTGCCGCTCCCGCGCTCTCACATCCCGCAAACCGGCATACTCTACTGCATCGACCCGTTCATCAGCTATGCGCGTCGCGACATGGGAGTTCCTGATTTCTCCATCACGAGCGAGAGGCGGCAGGGGTTGGCACTCACCGGACCCGACGAAGAACCGGACAATCCCTTCGATCTGACGGGCATTGCCGATCGCATCGACTGGGACGCGGATCCCGAGGCACTGCGGCGCGGCGATCTCTCGGGACTTGCTGCCGATGTCTTGCTTATGATCCGGCTCGCCGCAAGCCAGCCGGACATCATCGCTCTGGCGGACAAGCTCGGCGTTTCCGCGGCGGTGGTGATTATTGCGCTGCTGGCAAGGAAGGCGAGCGGCGAAAACCGCTCTGCAGCGCGCCTCGCGCGCGCGATCCTTGGGCGCACGCGCGCCGACGCACTCACGGCCGTAATGAAGCATATGGGACTCTAGCGGCAGGTAACCGCCGCGCGCCTTCTGCGCTCTTCGTCCCCCCTGAAAGAGGACCTTTCAGGGGGAGGCATGCACCGGAAAGCTGTCCGCATGGCCCTTCCGATAAAGCCGCCGTTTCCGCCCATGGAAGCCCTGTCGGTGGACGAAATTCCGACCGGACCCGAATGGCAATACGAGCCCAAGTGGGACGGCTTTCGCTGCCTTGCCTTCCGCGACGGCAAAGAGATCATGCTCCAATCCAAATCTGGCCAGCCGCTCACGCGCTATTTCCCGGAACTGGTCGAGGACATGCTGCGCGCCAAGGCAAAGAAATTCGTGCTCGACGGCGAGATCGTGGTGCCGAGCAATCGCGCCTTTTCCTTCGATGCCTTGCTTCAGCGCATTCATCCCGCCCAGAGCCGCGTCGACAAGCTCGCACAAGAAACACCCGCGCTGTTCATCGGTTTCGATCTTCTCGTTGATGCGCACGGCCGCTCCCTCGTCAACGAGCCGCTGGCCGCGCGACGCGAGAAACTGGCGGCGCTTGCGGCAGCCGGTTTACGCGGCATGCACCGCTTCCGGCTTTCGCCTGCAACGACCGAACTGACCGAGGCAAAGAGCTGGCTCAAGCGCGTCGGCGCCACCCTCGACGGCATCGTCGCCAAGCGCTGCCATTGTTCCTATCGCTCTGGCGAGCGCACTGGCATGCAGAAGATCAAAAACTACCGCAGCGCCGACTGTGTCGTCGGCGGCTTTCGCTATAACGAGGGCAAGCCGGTCGTCGGCTCGCTTCTACTTGGGCTCTTTGACAAGCGCGGCCTTCTGCACCACGTCGGTTTCACATCGACGATCAAACGCGAGGAAAAGCCCGCGCTGACGAAGAAGCTCGAGAGGCGTATTGCGCCGCCCGGGTTCACCGGCAATGCGCCCGGCGGCCCGAGCCGCTGGTCGACCAAACGCTCAGGCGAATGGCAACCGCTCAAGCCGGAACTCGTCGTGGAAGTCTGTTACGATCATTTCAGCGGCGAGCGTTTCCGGCACGGTACCAAGCTCCTGCGCTGGCGCCCCGACAAATCGCCCCAACAGTGCACGCTCGATCAGGTCAGCCAGAAAAAAGCCGATCTGATGAAGCTGTTGTCGTGAACCGTAGCAATCGGCGCGCTTCGTCCTGTCGGCGCGGACGAGCCGGCCTGCACGCTTACGCCGGCGGGGTGCCGTTTGCGGCGAGCACGTGGCCCGCAAGGTAGAGGGAGCCAGTGATCAGGATGCGCGGCGCGGGATGCAGATCGAACTGCTTGATGGCTGCGAGCGCCTCCTGCACATCCGCGCTGGCCTGCGCGGGTAAGCCGATGGCGCGTGCCATCTCCACGATGGTTTCGGCCGTCATCGTGTTCTCCTGATGCGGGATGGGCAGCGCCAGAACGCAGCGGGCAAGCCCGACAAAGTTCTTCAGAAAGTTGAGACAGTCCTTGCTGGCGAGCATGCCCATGATCAATATAAGCGGACGCGAGACCCGCTCTTCCAGATCCGCAAGCGCATTGGCGATGGCGCGCGCCCCGTCCGCGTTATGCCCGCCGTCCAGCCAGACCTCGCTGCCGCCCGGAGCAAGCGCAGCGAGCCGCCCCTGCGTGAGGCGCTGCATGCGCGCCGGCCACTCGGCTCTCGCAATTCCCGTCTCGAATGCGGAAGGCGCAAGCTCGAAGGCTTTGATCGCGCGCAATGTGGCAATGGCAAGCCCGGCGTTGTCGAATTGATGCCGTCCATAGAGCCTGGGTGCGGGTAGATCGAGCAAGCCCACGTCGTCCTGATAGACAAGTCGGCCGCGCTCTTCGGTTGCCGTAAAGTCCTCGCCCGCTATTCGCAAAGGCGCACTTAGGCGCGCCGCCTGCCGTTCGATAACGGCGAGCGCCTCGCGCGGCTGCGGCGCGATGATCGCGGGCACGCCGCGTTTGAGGATGCCCGCTTTCTCCGCGGCGATTTGGCCGATCGCATCGCCGAGATGCTCGGCGTGATCGTACGAAACCGGCGCGATGACGGTCGCAAGCGACTGGTCGATCACGTTCGTCGCATCGAGGCGTCCGCCGAGGCCCACTTCCATGAGCAGCACGTCCGCGGGATGGCGCGCGAAGAGAAGGAACGCGGCAGCCGTGGTCATCTCAAATATGGTTATGGGCGCACCGTCATTCGCGCGTTCGCATTCCGCCAGCGCTGCGGCAATCTCCTCGTCCTGCGCAAGCCGCCCCTCGCCGTTGCTGCCGAGCCGAAACCTCTCGTTCAGGCGTACGAGATGCGGCGACGTGTAGACGTGCACCGCAAGCTGCGCGGATTCGAGGATGGCGCGCATGAACGCAATGGTTGAGCCCTTGCCGTTCGTTCCGGCGACGTGGATGACGGGGGGCAGCTGGCGCTCGGGGTGATCGAGCGCAGCGAGAATGCGCCACATGCGCTCGAGCGAAAGATCGATGAGCTTGGGATGCAGCGCCGTTAGCCGGGCGAGAATCGAATCGAGCGGGGCAGTCATGCCCTCTGTTCTTGCACCCTCATGCCAGGAAGCAAGAACCGCGGCGCGGTGGCGCCTATGCAGGAATGGCTTCGGCGGCGATGTGCGCGGGCTCCGGTGGAGCGGTCTTGGTCAACAGGCGACAGAGTCTTGCCAAAGTCGGCCGCAGCTCATGGCGGTGGACGACCATGTCCACCATCCCATGCTCCCTGAGATATTCGGCGCGCTGAAACCCATCGGGCAGTTTCTCGCGGATGGTCTGTTCGATTACGCGCGGCCCGGCAAAGCCAATGAGCGCGCCAGGTTCGGCGATGTGCACGTCCCCGAGCATGGCGTAGGAGGCGGTCGCGCCGCCTGTCGTCGGATTAGTCAACACCACGATGTAGGGCTTGTGCGCCTCGCGCATCATCTGCACCGCGACCGTGGTGCGGGGAAGCTGCATCAGTGAGAGAATTCCTTCCTGCATGCGCGCGCCTCCCGAGGCCGCAAACATGATGAACGGCGTTGCCTTCTCGATTGCGGTCTCCAGCCCTTTGACGATCGCTTCGCCCGAGGCCATGCCGAGCGAGCCGCCCATGAACTCGAAATCCTGCGCGCCGATCACAACTGGCAGCCCTTCAAGCTTGCCGAGGCCGAGCTTGATGGCATCTCGCGTGCCCGTTTTGCTGCGTGCATCTTTGAGGCGATCGGTGTAGCGGCGCTCGTCACGGAATTTCAGCGGATCAACCGCTACGTCGGGAACGGAAATGTCGATCCATGTCTGGTTGTCGAAGATCGATTTGAGCCGCCCGCTTGCGCCCATGCGCATGTGATAGTTCGACCCGGGAATGACGAACTGGTTAGCCTCGACATCCTTGTAGAAGACGAGTTGGCCCGTCTCCGGACACTTGATCCAGAGATTCTCAGGCGTTTCACGCCGAAAATAACCGCGGATTTTCGGCCGTACGTTGGAGATCCAGTTCATGGTGACTGCCGCTCGTTCGCTTACGACGGAATATAAGTAATCACTGGCCTTGAAAGTAGCAAATTACAACGGGCGCCGGACGCTGCCCACGCCGCGCGCCAGCTCGGCCACGATATCCGTGACCGCCGCAATGGTGCGCGGGGTTGCGGTATCATTCTCGTCGAGCGTTTGCTTCATCGCATTCACCAGCGCGGACCCGACGACCACGCCATCCGCGCCGGCGGCAATGGCGGCCGCGTGCTGTGCGGTGCGCACACCGAAGCCGACGGCGACCGGAAGTTTCGTGTGCCGCTTGATGCGCGAAACCGCTTGGCGCGTTATGTCAGGATCGGGAACGGCGGCGCCGGTAATCCCCGTGATCGAAACGTAGTAGACGAACCCCGACGTGTTGGCGAGCACCGCTGGCAGGCGCTTGTCGTCGGTCGTGGGCGTGGCAAGCCGAACGAAGTTCAGCCCGGTCGCGAGCGCCGGCAGGCACAGTTCCGCGTCTTCTTCCGGAGGAAGATCGACGACGATGAGCCCGTCGACACCAGCGGCCTTCGCGTCCCGCAGAAATGGCTGAACGCCGTAAATGTAGATCGGGTTGTAATAGCCCATGAGCACGACGGGCGTGCTGTCGTCGCTTTTGCGGAAGGCGCGCACGATGCCGAGCGTTTTCGCCAAGGTCTGGCCGCGCTTGAGCGCGCGCTGCGAGGACATCTGAATGGCGGGGCCGTCCGCCATGGGATCGGTGAACGGCATGCCGAGCTCGATTATGTCGGCGCCGGCGGCCGGCAATGCCTGCAGCAGTGCGAGCGAGGCCGCCGCGTCGGGATCGCCGGCGGTCAGGAAAGTCACCAGCGCCGCACGTCCATCCTCGCGCAGAGTGGCAAACCGCTTATCAATTCGCGTGCTCATCCGTGCTTGCCCGGCACAGCTCCGCGCGCAGCATGCGTTTGCCCCCGCGGCTTGCGCGCGCGCATGGCGGCAAGCCTCACATTCACGGTGCCGAGCATGAAAATCACGATCGAGCCGATGAACTGCACCCAGTCCTTCTTCTCAAGAATGGGTCCCGCAGAAAACAGGCGCACGCGCACGAAATAGGCAATGAATGCGGCGGAGACGACGATCAGGATCCAGCCGACCGCCTTTTGCCTGCTGATCACTGCTTGCTCTTGGAGCTATGACTCTCGAGATAAGCCGCGACGCTGTCGAGGTCTTTGTCTCCACGGCCCGACACGTTCACCACCATGAGGTGATCCCTGGGCTTTGCCGGGGCGACATCCATGACGCGCGCGAGCGCATGCGCAGGCTCGAGCGCCGGAATGATTCCCTCGAGACGCGAGCAGAGCTGGAACGCGGCAATCGCCTCGTCGTCCGTGGCCGAGAGATATTTCACCCGCCCGATATCGTTGAGCCAGGAATGCTCCGGGCCGATGCCCGGGTAATCGAGGCCGGCGGAGATCGAATGCGCTTCCTTGATCTGTCCGTCCTCGTTCATGAGCAGATAGGTACGGTTGCCATGCAGCACGCCAGGCCGACCACCTGCGATCGAGGCCGCATGCAAGCCGCTGGCAAGCCCGTGGCCTGCGGCCTCTACGCCATAGATCTCGACATCGGGATCATCGAGAAACGGATGGAACAGTCCCATCGCATTCGAGCCGCCGCCGATGCAGGCGATGAGCGAATTGGGCAATCTGCCTTCCAGTTCGCGCATCTGCGCGCGCGTCTCCTCGCCGATGATGGATTGAAAATCGCGCACCATCATCGGGTACGGATGTGGCCCCGCTACGGTCCCGATGCAGTAGAACGTCTCCGCGACATTGGTGACCCAATCGCGCAAGGCTTCATTCATCGCGTCTTTGAGCGTCTGCGACCCGGATGTGACCGGGCGCACCTCGGCGCCCAACGCGCGCATGCGCAACACGTTGGGCTGTTGCCGCTCCACATCGATCACGCCCATGTAAATGATGCACCGCAGGCCGAACTTGGCACAGAGCGTCGCGGTGGCGACGCCGTGCATGCCGGCGCCGGTTTCCGCGATCACCCGTTCCTTTCCCATGCGGCTGGCGAGCAGCACCTGACCAAGCACATTGTTCACCTTGTGCGCGCCGGTGTGATTGAGGTCCTCGCGCTTGAAATAGATCTTGGCGCCGCCGAGATGCTCGGTCAGGCGCTGCGCGAAGTAAAGTGGTGAAGGACGCCCCACATAGTGCTTGAGATAATTCTCCATCTCCGCAGCAAATCGCGGGTCCTTGCGCGCCTGTGCATAGGCCTGTTCGAGCTCGAGGATGAGTGGCATCAGCGTTTCGGCGACGAAACGGCCGCCATAGATCCCGAAATGGCCGTGCTCGTCCGGTCCGGTGCGCAGCGAATTTCGTTGTGCGATGCTCATGCGAGAATCATGCGCTCCGCGCCGGCCGTAGCGGCGCGTACCGCAGCGATGAATGCACGGATTTTATCTGCATCCTTTACGCCCGGCGAACTCTCGACGCCCGATGATACATCAACGCCGCCGGCGCGCGTGATGCGCAGCGCCTCTGACACGTTACCGGGGTTGAGCCCTCCCGACAACATGAACGGCTTATCCGTCTCGACGTGTTCCAGGAGATGCCAATCGAAACGATTGCCCAGTCCACCCGGCCGGGTCGCTTCCTGCGGCGGCCGCGCATCGAAGATAAGCCGGTCCGCTACTATCGCATAATCGGCGATGCGTGCGAGATCCGCCGGCGAGGCGATGGGAAGCGCCTTCATGACGGGAATGCCGAAACGGCCGTGCACCATGCGCACGCGTTCCGGCGTTTCGGTGCCGTGAAGTTGCAGAAAATCCGGCTGCAGCGCCTCGACCATGGCTGAAAATTGCTCATCGGCGGCATCGACGGAGAGCGCGACCTTCAGCGCGCTTCCGCGCACCCGCTCCCCCAGGATGCGCGCCCTTTCGTATGAGAGGTGGCGCGGTGAGGGAGGAAAGAAGACAAAACCGAGCATGTCCGCCCCCGCCTCGATCGCCACATCGAGTGCATCGGGCGTACTCAACCCACAGATCTTCACCGCCACAGTCATGCGCTTCACTGCTCAATCAGTATGAGCTTACCCGGTGAACGCCCTCTCCTGAATACCTCCCCTGAAACCTCGCGAGGCCGGAGACTGGAGATCAGGCGGCGGGTGGGGGAATGATGAGGGCTGTGGCAGGTCGGCCCGGCCGCTCATGCACAAGCTCGACCGGCCGTGACCGCATCCGATTGAGCTCTTCGCGCAGCTCCTGCGCCTGCGCCTGGGCGATGCGCGCGGCGCGGCGCCATTTGCTCTGCCGGAGCCATGCGGCGGTCCCCCCAATCACCACGCCTGCGAGAAGGACGCAGAGCAACAACGCAAAAAGCGGCACGGTCGTCGAGAAAGCCGGATGCGCCTGATCGAACGGATCGAGGGACACCAGGATCCCGTGCCGATTGGCAACCGCAAACGCGATGCAAACGAGTGCAAGCGGCACCAGCACGAGCGCCGCCGCTATTTTGCGCATTCTGGTCAATGTCTACGCTGCCGTTTTGCCCCGGTCGTGATCACCGGGATTGCGGTTCCGGCGATTTCGATGCGGACCGGTTGAGGCGCTCGCGCATTTCCTTGCCGGTCTTGAAGAAAGGGACCGATTTCTTTCCCACCGACACATGCGCACCGGTGCGTGGATTGCGCCCAGTTCGCGCCGGACGATGCTTCACGGAGAAAGCGCCGAAACCGCGCAGCTCAACGCGGTCGCTGCGGGCCATGGCGGCGGTGATCTCGCCCAGCATCGCGTTGACGATGTTTTCCACGTCGCGCTGGTAAAGGTGCGGATTCTGCAGCGCGATACGCTGAACGAGCTCCGACTTGATCATGGCGAATATCGGCGGGATGGCGCGCTAGTTTGCGCTGAGAGGGTGCCAAAGCGCCAATAGGCCGTCAAGGTTCAGACGCTCGATGGCCTGCACCGCACCCCAATCTTCCACGCGCCGGGCAAATGAAGAAAGCCCGAGCGCATCGAGAGCGGTGATTGCGGCCACATGCAGGAACGGCAAATCGCTGAGCCGGTCCCGCAGCCGATAGTCGCGCACCGGTGTCTTGGGGTCGATCTTCTTCTCCTTCGCGAGCCAGGCAATCGCCACGCGTTCGTCGCCCAGTTCGTCCACAAGCTTTAGCGCAATGCCCTGCCGACCGGTGAAGACGCGACCATCCGCAACGCGCTCCAATGTTGGCTCATCAAGCTGGCGGCGCTGCTTCACCAGACCGCGAAACCAGGCGTACGAGTCCGAGACAATGGCTTCGATGGCGGCGCGCGCCTCCGGCGAGGTCGGCTCGAAGCCGTTAGGGGCGGCCTTGAGCGGCGTGGATTTGATTTCCTCGACCTTGATACCGAGCGTCTTGAGGAGGTCGCCGACATTCGGATACTGAAACAGCACTCCAATAGAACCGATGAGCGATGTTTCCTGCGCCACGATGTGGTCGGCGGCGAGCGCGGTGATGTAACCGCCGGATGCGGCAAGCCCGTCCACGACCACCACGAGGGGTTTTTGTTCACGGACGCGCGTCAGCGCATCATGAAGCTGTTCCGACCCGGCCGTGGTGCCGCCTGGACTGTTGATATGCACGATAACCGCGGGGGCGTGCGACTTCGCAAGTCGCTCAAGCGCTTCCACCCGCTCCTGATCACTGCGAATGAGCCCGGTAATGCTCACGCGCGCGATGGCCGGCCCCGTCTGTCCGGTGAATATACCGGTACCGGGAACGCGCAGCGCAGCGCTGATCGCCACGATCGCGGCAATCGCGACGAGCACGGCGACGACGCGCCAGAAGGTGAGTTTGCGCCGCATGCGGCGGCGGTCCACTATGGTGTCAGCATCGAGCGACATCATGCAGCTCCTGTTCAGTCGCTAGTGCAGCATATGCGCTGTCATTCCGGGGCGAGGACGACGAAGGAGGCCGAGAGCCCGGAATCCATAAGCACAGGCCTGGGATTATGGGTTCCGGGTTCGCCAACGCAGGCTAGCCTGCGCAGCCTGCGTAAACTTGGCTGCATGCGGCGCCCCGGAATGACAAGTTTCATGGAATCGGCCCTCTAGTCTCAAACTCCGCTCACTCTTTTTCCTTGTCTTCTTCCTCGTCTTCTTCATTTTTCTCGGACTTCTCCGCTGGCTTGTCGGAGGCGCGCTTGAGTGCGGTGCCGAGAATGTCGCCGAGCGTGGCACCGGAATCAGTCGAGCCATATTGGGCGATCGCCTCCTTTTCCTCCGCAACTTCGAGCGCCTTGATCGAGACTTGCACCTTCTGCGTGCGGCGATCGAACTGGGTGACGCGCGCATCCACCTTCTGGCCAACGGCGAAGCGCTCCGGGCGCTGCTCGCCGCGCTCGCGCGCGAGCTCCGAGCGCTTGATGAAGGTGGTGAGATCAGTTCCGACGATCTTGGCGTCGATGCCGTTTTCCTTCACTTCAGTGACTTCGCAGGTGACGACGGAGCCCTTCTTGATCTCACCCTTGCTCTCCATGGGATCGCCTTCGAGCTGCTTGATCCCCAGCGAAATCCGCTCCTTTTCGACGTCGACGTCGAGCACCTTGGCCTTGACCTTGTCGCCCTTCTTGTACTCCTCGATGACCTGCTCCCCGGGCCGTTTCCAATCCAGATCCGAGAGATGAACCATGCCGTCGATATCGCCGTCGAGGCCCAAAAAGAGCCCGAACTCGGTCTTGTTCTTCACCTCGCCCTCGATCACGCTGCCGGGCGGGTGGTTTTCGACGAACACCTCCCAGGGATTGCGCATGGTCTGTTTGAGGCCGAGCGAAATGCGGCGCTTGACCGGATCGACTTCGAGGATCTGAACTTCCACTTCCTGTGAGGTCGAGACGATCTTTCCGGGGTGCACGTTCTTCTTGGTCCAGGACATTTCCGAGACGTGAATGAGGCCCTCGATGCCGGGCTCAAGCTCGACGAAAGCGCCATAGTCCGTGATGTTGGTGACGCGTCCGGTGAAGCGCGCGCCGATCGGATATTTCCCCTCGATATCGTGCCAGGGATCATCCTGCAGCTGTTTCATGCCGAGCGAGATGCGGTGGGTTTCGTGGTTGATCTTGATGATCTTCACGCGCACCTGCTGACCGATGTTGAGAACCTCGGTGGGGTGGTTGACGCGCCGCCAGGCGATATCGGTTACATGCAGGAGGCCGTCGATGCCGCCCAAATCCACGAAGGCGCCATAATCCGTGATGTTCTTGACCACGCCGTCGATGACCTGGCCTTCTTCCAGATTCTGCACCAGTTCCTGACGCTGCTCTGCGCGCGTTTCTTCCAGAACGGTGCGCCGCGAGACGACGATGTTGCCGCGGCGGCGGTCCATCTTGAGGATCTGGAACGGCTGCGGGTGGTTCATCAGCGGGCCGACGTCGCGGATCGGTCGAATGTCCACCTGGCTCCGCGGCAGGAACGCCACGGCGCCGTCGAGGTCGACCGTGAAGCCGCCCTTGACCTGATTGAATATGACGCCGTGCACCTTCTCGTTGCTGTTGAAGGCCTTCTCAAGCTTGCCCCAGCTTTCCTCCCGCCGCGCCTTATCGCGGGACAGCACCGCCTCGCCGAGCGCGTTCTCGATACGCTCGAGGTAGACTTCAACGGTGTCTCCGATCTTGATGTCGGCTGCGCGCCCCGGAGAGGCGAACTCCCGCAGGGCCACGCGCCCCTCCGTCTTCGCTCCAACGTCGATCACTGCGACATCCTTTTCGATGCCGACGACCTTTCCCTGCACCACCGAACCTTCCTGAGGGCTTCCTTGGGTGAAGGACTCTTCGAGCATTTTTGCAAAATCTTCCCGGCTGCCGGTGGCAGTCGGGGTGGCGGGGGCAGCACTGGTGGCCATGAGCACTCCTTAGTCAGCTTGTCACGGGTCCCGCTCGTCCCCGCGGGGGCATCCCAACGCGCTTGCGCGTGGGCCGCCCAGTGGCGGAGACCCAGTCCCTCTGGATTCCCGCTTGCGTGGGAATGAGCGGAAGACGTCAGATCGCGTCTGAGATGATTGGTTCATCCGGCCAAGCCGTCATCCGAAGCGGCGCAAGCAGGCGATCCTCCATGACGGAAACGCGATCAGCCGCGCTTCCGGCCTGCTCGGACGGCTTCGACAATAGCGACGGCGGCCCGGAACGCGGCGTCTATATCCAAATACGTAGTATCGAGCAAGTGCGCATCCGGCGCCGCCTTGAGTGGAGCCGCTGCGCGGGTCGTGTCGCGCTCGTCGCGCCGCAAGATATCCGCGAGCACATCGGAGTAGGGCATCGGCTCGCCGGCTTCGCTGAGCTCGGCTGCGCGGCGGCGGGCACGAACCTCCGGAGCCGCCGTTACGAAGATCTTTACCTCGGCGTCGGGAAAAATGACCGTCCCGACATCGCGCCCGTCGAGCACGGCACCCTTTTGCCCAAATTGGCGTTGCAGCGAGACAAGCGCCAAACGCACTTCCGGAATGGCGGAGACGAGGGAAGCAGCGTCCGCGAGAGAAGCGCGCTTGAGCTCCTTCTCGTTGAAAGAAGGCGGATCGATCTCGCGCGCCGCGCGAACGGCGGCATCGACCTCATCGAACCTTGCGCCAGCGTCCACCATCGCCTTGGCTACCGCCCGATAGAGCAAGCCGGTGTCGAGATGCGGAAGGCGGTAATAGCGGGCCAGCTCTTTCGCGAGAGTGCCCTTGCCGGAAGCCGCCGGCCCATCGATCGCGATGATCATGCGAATTGAGCGCCCAACCCTGCCATCTGCTCGGCAAAACCGGGGAAGCTCGTGACGATGAAGGAGCTGTCATCCACGCGCACGGGGTTTTTCGTCGCCTGCCCCATGATCAGGAAAGCCATGGCAATGCGGTGATCCATATGTGTGGCCACTTGCCCGCCGCCCAAGGGCTGTTCGCTGCCGTGCACGAAGAGATCATCCTCAGAAATTTCGGCCTCGACCCCGTTGGCGCGCAGTCCATCCGCAATTGCACTCAGGCGATCGGATTCTTTCACGCGTAATTCGCCAAGCCCGCGCATGATGGTGGTCCCGCTGGCAAAGCTCGCGGCGACGGCAAGGATCGGATACTCGTCTATCATCGTGGGCGCTCTTGCGGCCGGCACATCGACGCCACGCAGTAGAGAGGCGCGCACGCGCAATTCCGCGAGCTCTTCGCCCCCTTCCTTGCGCCGGTCCAGCACTTCGATAGCGGCTCCCATTTCCTGCAGAGTCGTGATCAGACCGGTCCGCAGCGGATTGGTCATGACGTCAGTCAGGATTATTTCCGATCCCGCCACGAGCAGTGCGGCAACCAGGGGAAATGCGGCCGACGAGGGGTCCGCAGGGACAACGACAGGCGCGGGCACCAGCTCCGGCTGACCGCACAAGGTGACCTTCCGCCCGCCGCCCTCCGGCTCAATGCGGACATCGGCGCCAAAGTGCGCAAGCAAGCGCTCCGTATGATCCCGGCTTGCCTCGCCTTCGATAACCGTGGTCTCGCCCGGGGCCGCCAGACCCGCCAGAAGCACCGCAGACTTGATCTGCGCCGAAGCGACAGGCGTGCGGTAGATTACCGGGATTGGATTGCGTGCGCCCGCCAGCGTGAGGGGCAGGCGGCCGGTATCGGTTCCATCCAGGGTGCGCGCCCCAAACAGCTCGAGCGGTTCGAGAATGCGGCGCATGGGACGTTTGCGCAAAGATGCGTCGCCATCAAAGGTCGCCGTTATGGGACAGCCGGCGACCGCGCCCATCACAAGCCGGCAGCCGGTGCCGGAATTACCGAAGTCGAGCACGCCTGCCGGTTGCCTGAAGCCGGAAATGCCGACGCCGCGGACGCGCCACGCGTGCGCATCCGTGCGCTCGACCGTTGCCCCAAGCGCCCGCATGGCATCCGCGGTGTGCATGACGTCTTCGCCTTCAAGCAGGCGCGCAATGCGCGTTTCACCGACCGCGAGCGCACCGAAGATAAGGGCGCGGTGGGAGATCGACTTGTCCCCGGCAACCCGCAGCTTTCCTTTGAGCGGGCGCGAACGATGGGCGGTCAGAGGGCGCGGAGCAGTCTCGGTCAAGGGAACACGTTCGCGTTGTGCTTAAAGGGGATTTCCTCGTAGCACGCGACTGCACAGCGCGTCAGCCGCGGAAACGAAGGGGCTCGGAAAAGGGCTTGGCGCGCTATTGACACTGGCGGCGCAAGCCTCCAAGTGAACCCGCCTCAAATGAACCGCCCCTCGGCCAAGCCGGGCTTGCGGCAACGTAACCAGCACATTTTTCAGGGAATGGGGATCGTGGCGAAACCGGAGCTTGGGACGAAGCGTCTATGCGCCCATTGCGGCGCGAAATTCTATGATCTGAACAAGAACCCGATCGTCTGCCCGAAATGCGATACCGTGATGGAGCTCGCCCCCGTAGCGCCGCGGGGGGGCCGGGCGGAAGCTGCGCGCGCGGCCGCCGCTGCCGAGGAGGAGGTTGCAGTGCCCGAGACGCCCGAGGCCGAATTCGTCAGCCTCGAGGAAGCAGACGCCGAGACGGAGGGCAAGAAGGTCGAAGGGGAAGTGATCGAGGGCGTGGAGGACGAGGTCGAGCTCGAAGACGAAGGGCTCGACGATGCTCCTTTCATCGAGGAGCAGGAGGAGGAAGACGAAGACGTAACCGACATCATCGGCGATGTCGATGACGAGGAGGAAACCTGAGAAGCTGCCTCAGGCCGGGATGCGGCTACGGGAGCTTCTGGCCAGAGCCGCAGAAAATGCATAGATTTTATGGTCGGGCACTGCCCGCACCTGTGGGGCCATAGCTCAGTTGGGAGAGCGCTTGAATGGCATTCAAGAGGTCAGGGGTTCGACTCCCCTTGGCTCCACCACTATAAACTGCTGATTCTGCTTTAATTTCTCTGCGAGATCGCTGATCGTTATTAGTAAGCATCGCTTCTGGGAAGCACCGGGGAAGCACCAGACCGTTATTGTCTCGTCCTGCGGGCGGAAGACCTACGGCGGCAATTCATCCGTTCAAAGTGCGATCAGAGGCTAGCCTCTATGTGGCGCGCGGCCTTACGCTGCGCACAAGTTTGCCCTGCTCGCTCGCGCTAACTTTCCCATAGCTTCCGAAGGTGACTGTCAGGCTATCGTGTCCGAGATTTTGCGCCCATGCCTGCATGGCCGCGAAGCCAAGGCAATTTTCCCGGCCATAAGCCACGATCGTTTGCCTGAATGCGTGCGGGTTTGGGTACGGCAATCCCGCGCGAGTAAACGCGTCACAAACAATTCTCCTGATCGGAGCAGCGGAAGCCCAGGGTGCGCGTTCCAGACCATCGGCTTGATACTCACCACTGCTGTTGATGATGACCCGGGTGCGAGGAAACAGCGGATCGCGCGCGCTCCATTTCTTTTCGTTTCGCAGGTATGCGGCCCAGTCGAGAACGATACGTTCTAGATCTTCCCCGACCGGAAAGAGCCATGTCGAAAACGTCTTCCGCTTCTTTGTTTTGACCACCCTCGCGTCCTGCAGAACCAAGCATTCTTGGATGTCGATATGCCTCAATTGAAACGATGCAAGTGCGCTGACGCGCCCGGCGGTGACGGTCAAGAATGCAAGGATCGCCCGATTGCGTTTTTCTATCTCGGTGGCGTTGGGCATCAATTCGATTACACGCCGAATCTCGTCGATCGTCGGCGCGCGGGATGGTCGATGCGCCTTTGCAATATTTGTCGTCGCACCGGTCGGCGTGAAATAGTCCCAGTCGCCATACGCGAAGGCTTGCTTGTAGCCCCGCTGGCCTGCAAGCCACTGAAAGAAAGTCCGCAAGGCGGTAAGGATTGCATAGACCGTCGAGTGGCTAAGTCTTTCGCCGGTGGTGGCGGACACCTTGGCCACCAAGTCAGCCTTGAACGCCTTGACCTTATCAACGTGAAACCTGCGAAAGTCGGCGTCCTTGGTGTACGCCTGGAAGCGGTCAATCGATGAAGCGACCTTTCGGTCATTGCCTCACTTCGACCCTTCGCCTCTTTGAGATACACGAGGTAGTCGCACTTAATTCGTTCATTTGCGTTCTTGCTTTGCATAGCCTTCCCACATCTCTATCAAGTCAGCATTTGGGGAGGGGTTTTCGCTCTCTCCTATACGTTGACCCTCCTGCGGTATCGAGAGCGTGAGATTGCCCCGTGCACGCTCCAATGTTCGGTGGCTGACGCGGCGATACATGAGCGTGCCGCACCCACACAGTCCGCAGAGATTGGCCAAGGTTGCGCTACGCGGGAGTAGATCGGCGCAATTGCCGCTCGGTGTTCTTGGTGCCCGGCACCGCAAGCAATACATCTGGCCGGGCGCACAGGGCTGGCGCGCGCGGCGCCGCCGTTCGCTAAGAAAGCGGCGTATCTCTGTCCCACGAAACAGCCTGGGCTTCGCGTTGTCGATCGCTTGAAGCCCTAGACTTTGCCACCGCCGCACTGTGTGCTTGTGTACTTCTAACGTGCTCGCAATTTCTTCGATGCTATGGCTTCGATGGATTCTGATCCGGCGCGGATTCGGAAACTTCGCGCCCATCCTATGCGCCGCTGCCAGTGTCCGAAGTTGAAGACCGTGCGCGGCCGATCCGCTGCCGTGCCCATGTGTCGAGGTCAGCCGGTGCATAGATCGGAAAGCGCCCGGCCTTGCGAAAAAGCGGTCCACCGCCAATCACCGCAAGCTTTGCGAGCCATTGGCGTGAGCAAGGAAAGCCATACCGCTTGCTCACGTAATTCGCGGCGTCAGCACGCCGCAGAAATTCCTTGTCAGTTGTTTGGGCAACATCGGACATCGGTGGTCACCTTTTGTCTGCATCCCGGAATGTCGGGACATCGCGACATATGAAGTGACTCGCGCCCACGAAAAACCGGCCACAAAATTCCACGATTTTTTCATTTCGTGGACTGTCGGTGCTTTGCCCTCAGTGCGTTCTCGATCGTTGTTGCCTTTGGCATTCGCAGCGTCGGGTGTGTCGTCTGGCCCCAATCGGACAATTCGGCTGCAACTTCCCGCAGCGTGCCGCGCGCTTCGCCGCGCTTCCTTCGCGCATCGTATTCGGCCTCGATCAAGTGCATGGCGCTCGGTCGTCCTGGCCCACCGGAATGCGTTTCTACCGGCGCGAGCTCATCGTCAAACGGCCACCAACGCGCGATGTCTTCCCTCGGCACACCATGAGCTGCGACCACGATCGCGTGATCGACCCCGCGAAGTTGTTTGCCGCGCTCCCCGCCAGTGAACCAACCTTCAAGATGGTCCCGGAATGAATCATCGAGATGATTTGATGTCCCTTCGACATCGGCGAGACCGTCACTGTGCGTCGAAACGAGGGGTGGTTGTCACCACGTCTGAGCGCGACCATTGCAT
>JBEVJT010000062.1:0-3165 GCA_040510075.1 Xanthobacteraceae bacterium
TCGACAACCACATCTACTGGGGCAACACGCTGGGGATCGACTCCCGCCGCGTCACCTGGCGGCGCGCCATCGACATGAACGACCGCTCGCTGCGCCAGATTGTCACTTCGCTGGGCGGCGTTGCCAACGGCTATCCACGCGAGGCCGGCTTCGACATCACCGTCGCGTCCGAGGTGATGGCGATCTTCTGCCTGGCGACCGATCTCAAGGATTTGAAACGGCGGCTCGCGAATATCGTCATCGGTTATACACGCGATCGCAAGCCCGTTCGCGCGAGCGAGCTCAAGGCAGAAGGGCCAATGGCGGCGCTGTTGAAGGACGCCTTGGCGCCCAATCTGGTGCAGACGCTCGAAGGCACGCCCGCGTTTGTGCATGGCGGACCCTTCGCGAACATTGCCCATGGCTGCAATTCCGTGCTAGCCACCACCACGGCGCTCAAGCTCGCCGATTACGTTGTTACCGAATGCGGCTTTGGCGCCGATCTCGGCGGCGAGAAATTCATGGACATTAAGTGCCGCAAGACGGGGCTTGCGCCGGCTTGCGTCGTGCTGGTCGCCACAATCCGCGCGCTGAAGATGCATGGCGGCGTCAAGAAAGAGGATCTCAAGGCCGAGAACCTCAAAGCGCTCGAAGCCGGCATGGCCAACCTCATCCGTCATATCGAGAACGTGCAAAAATTCGGGCTCGTGCCGGTCGTCTCGATAAACCGCTTCAGCGCGGATACAGACGCCGAAATTGCACTCGTGAAAAACGCCTGCGCGAAGCTGGGCGTCGAGGCGCTCATGGCCGATCACTGGGCCGAAGGCGGCAAAGGTGCGGGCGATGTCGCGCGCGCTGTCGTTAAGATCGCCGACTCGGGCAATAGCAAGCTCAAGCTCCTTTATCCCGATGACATGCCGCTCCTTGAGAAGATCCGCACAATCGCCAAGGAAATCTACCGCGCCAAGGACATTGCGGCGGAGCGGCCGGTGCGCGAGCAGCTCACGCAGTTCGAGCAGATGGGCTACGGCAATCTGCCGGTTTGCATTGCCAAGACCCAATACAGTTTCTCAACGAACGCCGACGTCAAGGGCGCGCCGAGCGATCATGTCATTCCGGTGCGCGAAGTACGGCTTTCTGCCGGCGCCGAGTTCATCGTGGCAATCTGCGGAGAGATCATGACCATGCCCGGACTGCCGAAGGTTCCGGCCGCCAACTCGATCAACCTCGGCGAGGATGGGCGCATCGTCGGCTTGTTCTGAGGACGCTCTGATGATGAGTGGCGTGTCGTGACCGTCACAGAGAGCAGCAGACCCGCAAGCGGCCGCCGCCGCCCTCCCCGCACGCCTAAGGGCCGGCAAGTCGATCCCAAGGCGTTCGACGAGGTCCGTGCGCTGCTCGGCGAACGCGAGCGGCGGCGCGATCTCCTCATAGAGCACCTGCACCTCATCCAGGACAAATACGGCTGCCTCTCCGCGCCGCACCTAACAGCTCTCGCGTTCGAAATGCGGCTTGCGCTTGCCGAGGTCTATGAGGTCGCGACGTTCTATGCCCATTTCGACGTGGTGAAGGAGGGCGAGAAGCCGCCACCGCCGATTACGGTGCGGGTGTGCGACTCCCTTTCCTGCGCTGTGGCAGGCGCCGAGCATCTGTTGCGCGAATTGCCGAGCAGGGTCGAGCCAAATGTCCGCGTCGTGAGGGCGCCCTGCATGGGAGCCTGCGACCGCGCTCCCGTCTGCGCCATCGGCCACCTGCAAGTACCCCATGCGAGCATCGAGGCAGTTGCGACAGCGGTGCTGCGTCCACCGCACGCGCATGCATATTCCACCGAAAATGCGTCCGAGGCGTATCGCCGCGCCGGCGGCTACCGGCTGTTGCAGTCGTGCCAGTCAGGAGCGCGCACGCGCGAAGACATCATTCGCGTTGTAAGCGACGCGGGACTGCGCGGGCTGGGTGGCGCCGGATTTCCCACCGGCCGCAAATGGGGCCTGGTGCGCGCCGAACCCGCTCCGCGCCTCATGGCAGTCAATGCCGACGAAGGCGAGCCCGGCACGTTCAAGGACCGCTATTATCTCGAACGCGATCCCCACCGTTTCATCGAGGGCATGCTGATCGCCGCCTGGGTGGTCGAGGCGCAGGACATCTATCTGTACATTCGCGATGAATATACCGAGCTGCGGCTGATGCTGGGCGACGAGATTGCAAAAGTCGTCAATGCGGGGATTGCCGGAAAAACCCGCATTCACTTGCGCCGTGGCGCCGGCGCTTACATCTGCGGCGAAGAATCCGCGATGATCGAATCCATCGAGGGCAAACGCGGCCTGCCGCGCCACCGGCCGCCTTACGTCGCCCAGGTGGGACTGTTTGGCCGGCCCACTCTCGAACAGAACGTGGAGACGCTCTACTGGGTGCGCGACATCATCGAGAAGGGCGCAGGCTGGTTCACCTCCCACGGCCGGCGCGAGCGCAAAGGCCTGCGCAGCTTCTCGGTGTCCGGGCGCGTGAAAAAGCCTGGTGTGGTACTCGCGCCCGCGGGCGTGACCGCCCGCGAGCTGATCGACGAATATTGCGGCGGCATGGCGGAAGGTTACGCGTTCAAGGCTTATCTGCCGGGCGGCGCTTCTGGGGGCATCCTGCCCGCGAGCATGGCGGACCTGCCCCTCGATTTCGGAACGCTCGAACCCTACGGCTGCTTTGTGGGTTCCCACGCGGTGGTAATCCTCTCGGACAAGGATGATATGAAAGCGGTGGCGCTCAACCTCATGCGCTTCTTCGAGGACGAGAGTTGCGGGCAATGCACGCCATGCCGCGTCGGCACCGAAAAGGCCGTCAAACTCATGGCGAACGGACCGTGGGACAAGGAGCTTCTGAACGAGCTTTCCACCGCCATGCGCGATGCCTCGATCTGCGGACTTGGCCAGGCGGCGCCCAACCCGCTGACCTGCGTGATGAAATATTTTCCCGACGATTTGAGCACGCCTCTCGGCACGTGGTGAAACACTGAGCGACGAAAAAGCGCCGGCACCGGTGGGCTACGGGCACGAAAAAAAAGGCACCACGATGGGAGACGCGGTGGCGCAGCCATCGCAGTTCGGCCCCGTTGAAAAAGAGAATGGTCGCATCCGCTACACGCTTGACGGCATCGAAGTAGAGGCGCCCGCAGGCGAGGCCATTTATCAGACAGCG
>JBEVJT010000063.1:0-2846 GCA_040510075.1 Xanthobacteraceae bacterium
CTCGACGATGACGGAACAGGAAACACCGTGGAACGGCTGTGTCACCTGATAGGAAATCATCTTGGTTGCCGGATCATAGTTCGCGGCGACGAGGCCCAGGCCGCTAACGCGCATTTTGACCGAACCCGGCTCGATCCCCCCAATCGCACCGAGGTTGGCCTGGATGAGTGGCTTGGAACCTGCGGTCGAACCGTTGGCCGGCTGGGGATTGATGCTGCCGAGCGGGATTTCCTCGACCTGCGCGCTCCCGCCACTCGACGATCCGCCGAAGGAGATAGCGGTCGCGAACACTTTCGGTTTGTTGGCTTCAACCATGTAGCGGCCTAACGAATCGTTGGGCGAGCCGTAGGTCAGCTTCTGCCCGTAGACGGTAAAGACCGCTTCGTAGCCCGCCTGCTTCGTCGCCTCCTTCACGCGATCGTTGTAATAGCCGAACGGGACGGCAAAGCAGTTCACGCGAATGCCGAGCTTTTGTTCCAGGGTCTCCTTCGAGCCGCCCACTTCCGCGTTGAGCCATTCCGTGTATTCCTCCGGATTGAGCTTGCGCTTCGTCACCTTGTCGTACGGCTTGCGCAGGTCCTGGTGAGTTGCGCTGTGCGCCTGGATATCGACTCCGGCATCGCGCATTTCGGCCAGTTGCTCCCAGCTCATCGCCTCTCCACCGCCAAACTTCCCGCCTTTTATTCCCTCGGTGTAAATGAAGAGGGTAAAGGGATAGTTAAATTTCTTCAGAATCGGCCAGGCTACCTCGTAACCCGACTTGTAGCCGTCATCGATCGTGATGATGGCAGCGTAGGGCGGGATCGCTTTTCCACCCCGTTTCCAGGCCAGAAAATCCTGCATCCCGATCACCGGAATTTTCTGATCCTGCAGGTCTTTCATCTGCGCCTCGAATGCCTCCGGTGTAATCTCGGTGTCGGGCCGCCGCACCTTTTTCTCAAACCGATGATAGCCGAATACGATGACCTGCGAGGTCCGATCGATAGGCGGCGGCGTCGGCGAAGGCGTCGCAGTCGGGGCTGCGGTCACGGCCACTGTCGGCACTGGAGTCGGGGTCGCGGTCGACTTCGCCTTTCGGGCAAAACTCCCTTTTTTGCAGCCGCCCAAGGCGAGCCCGCAAAGCAGCAAAATAATCGTAAAACGGTGGCGCATCATTCGAGCCTAGCCCATTAGGTGCGACCGTGAAAAACACAAGCGATTTTGCACAAACTTTACGCTTCTTTTCGCCTTTTTTTTTGCCCGGCACGCAATCCGCTTTATCTGTTTGCATGCCGCGTTCGATCAGCTCTATCGCCGCCTTTGCTTTCGGGGCCGCTTTTTTTCTCGGCGGCTGCGCGACCGTCGCCACCAACACCAGTCACACTTTCGAAACCGTCGTCGTGGATGCCGGCCACGGTGGCAAGGACAGCGGTGCCTACCGGCGCCATTCTCCGCCGGAAAAAGCCGTCGCGCTCGATGTCGCCCTTCGGGTCGACCGCAAACTCCGCGAGTCGCAACTCAAGACCGTTCTCACTCGCGCCAACGACATTTTCGTTCCACTCGACAGCCGGGTCGCGCTCGGCAACGAACAGAAGAACTCCATCTTCGTTAGCATTCACTTCAACGACTCGCGCCGGCGCGGCGTGGAAGGCGTCGAAACCTATTACCATTCGCCCTACGCCTTCGCTCTGGCGGCCGCAATTGAGCGAAATTTGTCCACGCTTCCGGGAACGGTCAATCGTGGCGTGCATACGGCCGACTTCCGGGTCCTGCGCAACGCCCATTACCCATCTGTCCTCGTGGAATGCGGATACCTCAGCAACCGCTCCGAAGCGCGAGACGCCGCCGATGCCGCGTATCGGGAAAAGCTGGCGGACAAAATCGCCGAAGCGATCGTCGACTACCGTTACGGGACCGGGATGTACCGCCGCAAGGCAACCGTTCTCGCGCGCGCCGGTGGTGGCGCGTCGTTCCTCCCGAGCTTCCGTTAAAACTCGATTCCGCGCGCCTCGCGCCCGAGCGCAGCGAGGAGAATGAGGACGAGAAAAACCGCCAGCGTCACACAGGCCATCGTGAGAGCGTAGTCGGGTTCACCGTTTGGCCTAACGAAATGTTCCGCGAGCCTGGCCTGCAACATCGCGGCATTGGCGGAAAAGAAATTTCCCAGCTGATAAACCACGCCCGGGAATGTGCCGCGCCAGGCCGGGGGCGAGAGCTCGTTCAAGTGCACCGGCACCACGCCCCAGGCGCCCTGCACCATAAATTGCATGAAAAATCCGCCCGCAATGAGAAGCGGGAGTGTCGGCGAAAAAATCCAAGCCGGGATGAGGAGGATGCCGAGCACCGCCGCGATGATAATCGTCCGCCGACGGCCCCAGCGTTGCGAAAAATGGCCGAGCAATGTGCCGCCGCAAATTGCCCCGAGATTGTAAATGATCGCGATCGGCGCGGTTTGATCGACCGAGAGCCCGCGCTGTTTCTGAAGAAAGGTCGGGTAAAGATCCTGGGTGCCGTGCGACATGTAGTTGAAGGCCGTCATCAGGAGCACGGCATAAACCCGGAGCCGCCATTGTTCTCTGATGAACCGGCCCACGCCTACCGACTCGCGCGCGGTCTGCCGGTGTCGTTGCCAGACCGCCGACTCTGGCACGCGCGCCCGGATGTAAATCACGAGCACCGCCGGCAGCGCGCCCACGACAAAAAGTGCCCGCCACCCAAAGTACGGGAAGACGAGCCAATAGACCACCGCGGCGAGAAGGAAACCGCAGGAATAACCTTGCTGCAAAATCCCGGAGGCCAGGCCGCGGGCGCGCGCCGGCAGACTTTCCATCGTGAGCGACGCGCCGAGTCCCCACTCGCCACCCATC
>JBEVJT010000064.1:0-7874 GCA_040510075.1 Xanthobacteraceae bacterium
CGGCATGACCATGCTGGTCGTGAGTCACGAGATGGGTTTTGCCCGGCAGGCGGCAAACCGGATGATCCTGATGGACGAGGGGCAGATTATCGAGAGCAACGAGCCGCAAGCATTCTTCGACCACCCGCAGCACGCGCGCACCAGGCAGTTCCTGAGCCAGATTTTGCGGTGACGCTTTCAGAGTCGCAAACTCGATGCGTTCCCCTCCACCTTGTGGGGAGAGGAGCAAACCGAGTCAGGACGCGCGGGAGGATGGGCGCCCCGTCACCGGGCCGTCAGCCTTCTTCCACGCGTCGAGACCGCCGGTGATATGGGCGGCGCAGGCGATGCCTGCATCCTGTGCTGCCGCGACCGCCATGGCCGAGCGCTCGCCGTAGGCGCAGTAGAACAGGATACGCTTGCCGGTCGAGCAGGCGAGCTCGTGCAACATGCCGCCTGGCCCCACATGCCCGGCGAGATCGCTGTATGGCGCATGCAGCGAGCCCGGAATGATGCCGTGCTTCTGCCTTTCGGAGGTCTCGCGCAAGTCGACGAAAGCGATATCGGCGCGTCCGCTGAGCGTGATCGCCTCGCATGCGGACAGCGCCCAGCCGCGCCGCGCGATCTCGTCCTGCGCCAGCCCTACGCGCATGTTCGCCGGCACCGCCACATCCATCATCTTCGGATTTGGCAGTTTCAGATTGTTCATCAGCTTCACGTATTCGGCCTCTGATTTCACCTGCAAACGCGGATTAAATCGCTTCTCTTCGCCGATCGTGGAGACGGTCTCACCCTTGTAGTCGTGCGCGGGGAAGATCATCGTCTCCTCGGGCAGGCGCAAAAGCTTGTTGAAGATGGAATCGTATTGCGCGCGCGGATCGCCATTCTGAAAGTCTGTGCGTCCAGTGCCGCGAATGAGCAGCGTATCGCCGGTGAACACGCGATCACCCATAAGAAAGCTGTACGAATCATCGGTGTGCCCCGGGGTATAGAGCACATCGAGCGCAACCCCCTCGATGGTGAGCTTGTCGCCTTCGGCAAGGCGCATCGAGACCACGTCGGCCCGGCTGCGCTCGCCCATCACCGTGACGCAATGGGTGCGGTCGCGCAACGCGCCGAGCCCGGTGATGTGATCGGCATGCAGATGCGTATCGACGGCCTTGACCAGGCGCAAATCGAGCTCGTTGACGAGCTGAAGGTAGCGGTCGACCTTCTCGATTACCGGATCGATGATGAGCGCCTCGCCGCCATGGCGGCTCGCAAGCAAATAGGTGTAGGTGCCGGAAGTCGAGTCGAAGAGCTGACGAAAGATCATGGCGTTAGAATATCAAAATCGGCAGCATCGTGGAATCGCGGTGGATCAGGCAGCGCCCTCCGGTTCCACGGGTATATCGCGGCGCGCCCCCCATTCGGCCCAGGAGCCGTCATAGAGCGCTTTGGGCTCCTTGCCGAGCGCATCGAGCGCGAACCAGAGGATCGCCGCGGTCAGGCCCGATCCGCAAGTCGTGATGATTGGCCGATCAAGGTCGACGCCGCCTTCGACAAACGCGCGCTTGAGGCGATCAGGCGAGAGCAAGCTTCCATTCTCGACCACTGCGGTTGCAGGGACATTGAGTGCCCCTGGCATATGGCCGGAACGCACGCCCGGGCGCAGGTCGGGGGCTTGGCCCAGAAACCGCTCCGCCGGTCGCGCGTCAACAACTTGTGCAGATTTGCTGACCAGAGCAGCACGCACTGCATCGAGCGTGGCCACGAGGTGGGTACGGCTGCGTGCCCTGAATATGCGCGGAGTATGCCGAACCGTGCCGCTTTGCAGCGGGCGACCTTCGCGCTTCCATTTCGGCAATCCCCCATCCAGGATGAACACCTTCTCGGCACCAAAGACCCGGAACGTCCACCACACGCGCGGTGCAGCAAACAAGCCGGCGCCGTCATAGACCACGATCGTGTCCGTATCGGAGATGCCGAGCGCGCCAACTTCCTGCGCGAACTGCGCTTCGCCCGGAAGCATGTGGGGCAGGGGGGTAGTCCGGTCGGCGATCGTGTCGACGTCGAAGCGCACCGCGCCCGGAATGTGTTCCTCGAGATATTCGGCGTCCGGATCGCGCTTGACCGTCGGCAGATACCAGGAGCCATCCAGCACGACGACATCGCTCGCCCCGAGCTTGCCTGCGAGCCAGTCCGTCGTCACCAGCCAGCGGCTTCCAAGCGGCGCCCGGTCGGGCTTGTAGCTCATGATACCTGCGACGCCGGAAAAGCAATGCGCACACGCCGGTTCTGTTTTCCTTTCTTTTCGATGTCCGTGACGCGCACCTCCCCGATTTCGTTCGTGTTGCGCACATGCGTGCCGCCGCACGGCTGCAGATCGAAGCCGACGATCTCGATGAGGCGCACGCGGCCGGTGCCCATGGGCGGCTTCACCGACATGGTCTTCACCAGCGCGGGCTTCTTGGCCAGCTCTTCGTCCGAGATCCAGCGCGCCTCGACCGGCGCTCCCGCGCCAATCATCTTTGCGGGCTTGCCGGTGATCTCCTCCTTGTCGAGCCCCGCTTGCGGGATGTCGAAATCGAGACGCCCTTCGCACTCTCCCACCGACCCGCCCGTCACCGGGTACGGAAGCACCGCGGAGAGCACATGCAGCGCCGTGTGCATGCGCATGCGTGCATAGCGCAGCTCCCAATCGATGACCGCGTAAACCGGCTCACCCACTTTCAAGATAGAGGCACCCGGATCGGCTGGAACATGCGCGATCACGTTCTTTTCGCCGTTGAGATAGTTTGCGCCCGCGATCGGAATGCTTTCGCCGCTTGCGGTCCTGAGAAAGCCGCGGTCGGCCGGCTGCCCCCCGGAGAGGGCGTAGAACACGGTGCGATCAAGCACGATGCCGCCGGCTTCGGTCAATGCGGTGACCGTGGCGCTGCATTCCTTGAGGTACGCGTCTTCGCGAAACAGACAGTCGGTGAGCATTCCAGTTGCGCTCACGCCGAAATGTAAGGGACAGTAATCTGCGGCTTGCGTTCAAGCCAGGATGGCACCGGAAGCTTCTTCTCGCGCAGGAATTTCGGATTGAACAGTTTGGACTGATAGCGCGACCCGTAATCGGCAAGCACGGTAACGATGACGTGGCCAGGACCCAGGTCTTTCGCGAGCCGGATGGCGCCCGCAACGTTGATGCCCGTCGAGCCGCCCAGACACAGCCCCTCGTGCTCGATCAGATCGAACAGAATGGGCACCGCCTCTTCGTCCGGTATCACGTAGGGCTTTTCCACGTGCATGTCCTCGATGATGGCGGTCTTGCGCCCAAGCCCGATCCCTTCCGTGATGGAGCTGCCCTCCGATGCCCTTGCCTCGCCATGCGCAAACAGATTGTACATGGCCGCGCCCTTCGGATCGGCGACGCCGATCACGATGTCCGCTTTCTTCTCACGCAAAAAAGTGGAGACGCCTGCCAGCGTCCCGCCGGTGCCGACGGCGCAGATGAATGCGTCGACTTTGCCCTCCGTCTGTTCCCAGATTTCAGGGCCGGTCGTCATATAATGCGCTTTTCGATTGTCCAGATTGTTCCATTGGTCCGCGAAGAGCACGCCGTGCGGCTCGCGCTTGCGCAGCTCGTCGGCGATGCGTCGGCCGATGTGCTGATAGTTGTTTGGATTGCTGTAGGGGACGGCCGGCACTTCGATCAGTTCGGCGCCGCACAGCCGCAGCGCGTCCTTCTTCTCCTGGCTCTGTGTCTCGGGAATGACGATGAGCGTGCGGTAGCCGCGCGCATCGGAAACCACCGCAAGTCCGATCCCGGTATTGCCGGCGGTGCTCTCCACGACGAGCCCGCCCGGCTCGATCTCGCCGCGCTTCTCCGCTTCCAGGATGATCTGCCGGGCGGGCCTGTCCTTGACCGACTGGCCCGGATTCATGAATTCGGCCTTGCCGAGAATCGTGCAGCCGGTCTCTTCCGAAGCGCGCCGCAACCTGATTAATGGCGTGTTGCCTATGGCCGCAACGACGTCTGGGACACTGCTCATCGTTACCGTCCGGAGGAGTAGGCGGACCGTAGATGACCGTCCCAGCTCACACAATACCGGAATGACGGCATTAAAAATCGATGCATGTGCGCAACCTCTCGTCTCGCGTTGGCCTGCGATTCTCATGCTGTTCGCGCACGGCTCGTTGTTCTTGTTGCGCACTCCGCTCGCCACGGTCTTGCCCTGGACGCCGAGCACCAGCGACGTGTTCGACAGCGTCTGGCTCACCGTACTGAGCTTCGAAGCGCTTTTGTTCATCATTGCGATTACTTTCATTCTGCTCGCAATGGCGAAGGAGCGCACCGAGCATCGGCACAAGACCGCTGCCATGATCGACCCGCTCACTGGAATTGCCAACCGGCGCTCGTTCTGCGGGAAGGCAGTGATCTGATGAAACGGCACGCTTCCGATGCCCGGCCGGCCGCGGTGCTGCTGATAGATCTCGACCATTTCAAGTCCATCAATGACCGCTTCGGCCATGCCATAGGCGATCGCGTGCTGCAGGTTTTTGCCGATGAGGCAAAATCCAACTTGCGCGCGTGCGATATGGTCGGAAGGCTGGGCGGGGAGGAATTCGCTGCCTTGCTGTACGATGCGGCGCGGGAAAGAGCGCTGGCGGCCGCCGAACGCATCCGCGCATCCTTTGCGCAAGCCGCCGGCGATGTGGACGGCCGACCCGTTGGTGCAACCGTGAGCATCGGCGTCGCCGTTAATGGCAATCAGCCCCTCGATGTTCCCGAGCTTCTGCGCCAGGCGGATCAGGCGCTCTATCATACCAAGGAGCGGTGGGTGGAGCTGGCAAGCCTCGACCTCGTGCTGCCGCGCAAGGAAGGTGCCGCCAACGTTCGCCTTGCCGCCAAAACCGCGGCCTGAGCAGCTATCCTTCCCCGTAAGTCGCTTAGTCGGATTCGTGCGGGTACCGCCCGTCTCAATCCGTCATCCGGAGGTGTGAGTAAGCGTAGCGAGTGAGCATCAAAGGATGTCGGCCCAAACCGTGGCCATTCATCCTTCGAGGCTTGGCGCGTTGCGCCGAGCGGCCGCATTGAAGGGCAGCGCGCGCCTTACTAAGCTGCGCCTGCCTGCCAAAACACGAGGAATTGGAATGAACGTCTGGTCGCGCGCGAGTATCCCGTTCCTTGTTGCCGCCGTTGCAATCTTCTCCTCTGCAAATTCACGCGCGCACGACTACCCCGCCCACCCGATCAAGATCATAGTGCCGTTCGGAGCGGGCGGCCCGGCCGACGTCTTTTCACGGGTCGTCGCGCAGCATCTCAGCGAGGTGTTCAAGCAGCCGGTGGTCGTGGAAGATCGCCCGGGTGCCGGCTCGATCATCGGCAGCGACGCGGTCGCGAAATCGCTTGCCGACGGCTACACGCTGTTGTGCATATCCAACACGCACACCACCAACGAGTCGCTCGTTCCGCACAAGCCGTTTGCGCTTGTGCGGGATTTTACGCCCATCGCCGCGCTCAACTTCTCCGATCTGGTGATGGTCATCCATCCCTCGGTGCCGGCGAAAAATCTTGCTGAGTTCATTGCGCTGGCGAAGGCAAAACCCGGAGAGCTGAACTACGCGTCCTCAGGAACCGGCACGCCCTATCACATGGCTGCTGAATTGTTCAAAGCCATGAGCGGCACGAACATCGTGCATGTTCCTCACAAGGCCTCGGGCGAGGCGCGCAACGCGGTGATCGGCGGGCATGTGCAGATGATGTTCGACGCGATCACGACAATGGCTTCCAACGTGAAAGCGGGCCAGGTGCGCGCGTTGGGCACCTCCGCATCCAAACGCTCGACAGTGCTGCCCGAGGTTCCCACCATCGCCGAGGCCGGCGTGCCCGGTTATGAATCGATGATCTGGCTCGGGATCGTCGGCCCCGCCGGGCTGTCGAATGCGATCGTCGAAAAACTCAACACCGAAATCAACAAGGTGCTCGGGCGGCCGGACGTGCAGGCCGCATGGGCGCAGCAAGGCGCGGTGCCCATGATCATGAGCCCGGCAGAGTTCAACGCTTTTGTGCGCGCCGACATCGAGAAATGGGCGGGCGTTGTCAAAACCGCTGGGCTCACACCGCAGTGAGTTTGCGGGCCTTCGCGCCGAAGCGTATTGATCTCTCTGGACGCACGAATCCGAAGACATTTTCAGGAGGCTGATCATGCTGGATGTGACGCGGCAAACGACCATTCCTTTCGACGCTCACCGCCTCGACCGGCTCATGGATGCCGCCGGCATCGACCTCCTCTGCGTGACCTCGAAGCACAACGTTCAGTACATGCTCGGCGGCCACCGCGCGTTTTTCTTCGATTACATGGACGCGATGGGATTGAGCCGCTACCTGCCGGTATTCCTCTATCCGAAAGGTGCACCGCAAAAGGCTGCGTATTTCGGCCATCGCCTCGAAGGGTATCAAAAACAGGTGCATCCGTTCTGGGTCGGCGAGGCGGAGACGAATGCCTCGGGCTCGGTCGACGCCATGGAAAAGGCCGTCGATTACATGCGCCGCTCCGGCATCAAGACGGGCAAGATTGCCGCCGAGCTTGCCTTTCTGCCCGTCGATGCCTGGAACGTGCTGGGCGGCGCCTTTCCGCACAGCGAAATCGTCGATGCCGTGGTGGTGCTGGAGCGCCAGCGCGCGGTGAAAAGTCCCGCCGAGCTGGAAAAACTGCGCAAGGCCTCGGAAGCCGTGATCGAGTCCATGCTGGCCGTCGTCGCGACCCACGGGCCTGGAACAACCAAGCGGGAGCTGGCCGAGGCGCTGCGCCGCGAGGAGACGGACCGCGGCCTTACCTTCGAGTACTGCCTGGTGGCCGCTGGCTCCAGTCTCAACCGGGCTCCCTCGGACCAGAAATGGCAGCAAGGCGACGTCCTCTCCCTGGATTCCGGAGGCAATTACGCAGGCTATATCGGCGATCTTGCCCGCATGGCCATTCTTGGGGAGCCCGATTCCGAGCTCGAAGACCTCCTCGGCGAGATCGAGACGATTCAGCGCGCGGCCATGAAACCGATCAAGCCCGGCGCGCCGGGGGGCGTTACCTATGCTGCGGCTGAGCCGCTCGTGCACAAGTCAAAGCACCACAACCATATGCATTTCCTCGCCCACGGCATGGGACTCGTGAGCCACGAGGCGCCGCGCCTCACTGCCAGGGGACCCGTTCCCTACGATGCCTTCGACGCGAACCGTCCGCTCGAGGCCGGAATGGTCATCTCGGTGGAAACGACGCTCCAGCACCCGCAGCGGGGCTTCATCAAGCTCGAAGACACCGTTGCCGTGACCGGCAGCGGTTTTGAGATCTTTGGAGAGGGCGGCCGCGGCTGGAATCGGGGCGGGACAGCGGTCACGCGCACCTGATCAGAGGCCTGCCGCGCAGGCAACGCGCCTGCGCATTCGATGCCTTGTTTTGCGCGCTAGATGCTGATGGCGAGCAACGCGACGACGCCGATTCCGATCACCAGGATCGCCAAGGCGACAGGATCATAGTCAAGCCAGTGGCCCCCGCTTTGTACACGCATGACGCTTCATCACCCTGTAAGCAACAACCGACGGCCATACTGGTTCGGCCCAACTTGGCCGTTGATGGCTTATTCATCTTTTAGTCGCCCGACCCGCTCCCATGGTTCAAACGTTGTGCCCGCGGGTCAGGCGATTACGAGGGCAGGTTCGGTTCGAAGTGCAAGAACCTTGGGTAAGACTCAAGCGTAGCTCAATTTTCTGAATTCCCGCTTTACGAGAAGCAGCGAATTGAAGGAAGCCCGGTCATTTAAGGAATTGGTGGGAATTGAACATGAGTACGCAACAGGCAGACATTCTTTTTGAGGTGACCGAAGGCATCGGCCGGGTGACTTTCAACCGGCCGCAGGCCCGCAACGCCTTCACC
>JBEVJT010000065.1:0-13276 GCA_040510075.1 Xanthobacteraceae bacterium
CAATTCGACCTACGACACGCCATTGCATGTGGGCCTCGAGCTTGAGGGGCAGACGTTCGAGAAGCTGCGCCCGGGGCCTGAATTCAAGCTCGGCGTCGAAGCTTTCCTGCAGAAGAAAAGACCGGACTTCAGCACCTTTTAGCCTCTGCCTGCCACGCTGACGCTAGCGCTCAGGCGACCTGCTGCGCCGGCGCCTCCATGTATCGGCGATAAATGTGCGCATAGGCGCTGTCGACCATCTGGAGATCATAGTAGCGCTTCACGCGCTCCTGCATGATCAGCCCGAGGCGTTGACGGCGCTCGGCATCGCGCAATAGCTCGCCTATGGCGGCTGCCGTCTGCTCGGGCGACGCGACGTCGGTGATGACGCCGCCCTCGCCAAGCGCGGGATGCTCGTCGCCGCGGCCAAACAGGATCTCGCGGCAGGCCCCGACATTTGTCGCGACTGTGGGGATGGCCGCAGCCCCCGCCTCCAATACGCTCAAGGGTTGCGACTCGCTCAGGCTGGTCAGGACGTTGAGATGGATGCGCGGGAAATATTCGCGGATGTCGACCTGCCCAGTGAACCGTATGCGGTCCGCGAGGCCGAGCGAGGCAACAAGCGACTTGCACTCCTCATAGTACTCGGGCTGCTCGTCCGTCGGGCCCATGATCAGCGCGGTCAAGTCGGGGAATGGCGCATGCACGACGTGGATCGCCGAAATAAACGTCTTGATGTCCTTGATCGGCACGACCCGGCCAACGAGCGCGACGACAAGCGGATCGTGCGGTTGTGCTTTCGGAAGGGTGCTCAGGCTGCGGAAATCCACCCCATTGGGAATGACCTTCATGCGCTCGCGCGCAGCGCCTTGTATGGTCTGTGCCGGCTGATTGGCACCGTGCAAGGTGATAACCTCCGTGCACGCCTCATAACAGGCGCGTGCGTAGCTCTCGAATGCGGTCGTCCAGAAATCGCGCAGATCGCGGCGCGGATCGTGGATTGCAAATCCTTTGTCGATCGTGTCGACGATCCATTCCGCCTGCAGAATCTCGATGCGGCGCTCATTAGTGTAGATGCCGTGCTCGGTGATCAGCGCCGGGCGGCCGGTTTCGACTGCAGCGCGCGCGGCGAGGAGCCCGGCATAGCCTGTCGAAACCGTGTGGTAGACGCGTGCGGGAGGTAGCGGGAACGACAGCGTGGCAATGAGGCCACCGAACAGCGCGCGCCATGCCCAGAAGAAATGCAGGAACGACTCGTGCGGCATTTCACGATCGTACAGATCGCAGACGAGTCGCCAACCCAACCTCGAATCGAGCAAAGCGCCATGACGCCTCGCGCGCACTAGCGGTGCAAGCAGCCGGTCCACTCTGGCCAGCTCTTTCAACCCGCCGCCGCTCAGAAAGAGATCGACAGCCTGATCGAACTCCGCCTGGGCGAAGGCGCGCCGCCGGCCCCAAGCCGCGTTGCGGGGCAGGTTGCTCAAATAGAGATGATGCAGTTGCGTCAGGTTTGGCAGTGCGCCGTATTTGCGGGACGGCGGCGGCGGCTCGGGAAGAATCGCCACGACGCAGAAGCGCAGCTCCGGCTG
This sequence comes from Xanthobacteraceae bacterium, assembly GCA_040510075.1. Lineage (GTDB taxonomy): Bacteria > Pseudomonadota > Alphaproteobacteria > Rhizobiales > Xanthobacteraceae > VAZQ01. The sequence continues at coordinate 1,569 of JBEVJT010000065.1, forward strand.
CCGCGCAATCAGCCCATGCACCCATGCAGAGACGCCGCCGGAGACATACGGATATGCTCCCTCGACGATGATGCAGACGTCGTCGATGTCCTTATTCGAGTGGAACAACATTTCTTGACGAGAACTCTCTTCCGCTCTCTTCCCGCACAAACGGGGAATCCAGAGCTAAAGAACTTGGTCCCGGCTTTCGCGGGCAGGCGCGAGTGCCGATGCGGGTTCACCCGGTGCAGGCTCGCTTATCTCGGCCGAGGGCATCGAGCTCGACCATAAGCGCATCTTCTCTGTCATGTCCAAACGGCTGGCGACGGCTGCCGCCTGGGCGCGAATGAACCCGTTCTTGTGGCGAAGGGCATCGCGCAGCACGGCGCGAAACTGCGCATGATAGCGCCGGCCGAGCACGCCAAGAACGCGCTGCTGCTCTTCGACGGAGGCGCTGCGCAGAATGGGCCTGAAACGGGGCACCGCTGCTTTCACATTCGAGGGCAATCGCCCGGAACGCAGCTCCTCGTAAATGCGAGCAGTCGCGCGCTGCGCCACAATGCCGGAGATGTAGTCGTACCAGTGGCGAAGACGATGCGGCAAGGGTTGCCGCCGCGACAGCCTGAGTGAAAGGAAGGTGCAGCCCAAGGCTCCGACCGGGCCGGCAGCGACCGTAGTCATCAAAAGGAGCGCCGCAAGCGTGAGCTCGCCATTCCGGCGCCGTTGTGCAGTCCATCGCGCAAGAGGAATGAGCAGAACCAGGGCGTAGAGAGCGAGAACGAGGTCAAGACGGGCGGCCGGCGTCATCGCATATGCGACGACCGCCGTGCTGAGCGCGAAAGTGACAAACGAGCACATCACGTCACCGCGCCCGATGGCGAGCACCGGTTGCTTCAGTGACGAATCTTCAGACCCGGTCGAAGCGATAGTGGTCATGGCACGCTTGTCCGGCCTTCCGGCGCAGCGACCGCGGTCGTGACCGTCTCGGTGCCGTCTTGCAGCGCTGGAGTCGCACTCGCTGGCTGCGCATGCCCGTTCGTGGCCTCGTGCCACGTGTTGATCAGTTCGATGCGGGGAACTAGGCGGGAAAGCTCGGAAGAGGCAAGCGCAAATCGGTGCTCGATATCTTCCGGGAGTTCATCCCTCGACGCACCTGAAAGCGTTAGCATTCCGGTCACCGGGCCGGAAACACCCGATGCGAACAAGGGTCCGGCAAAGATGCCAATGCCATGGAGCAGCAAGGCGCCATCGGGGGTCGCGGCTGAGAGGCGGCGGCGCTCGGTCACGATGGAAACGAATAAGGGCGCACTCGGTTTGATGACCGTCGGAGCAGCGCGTTCTCCCTCCGACGCAAAAGCCGGATACAAGGTTCCGTCGCGAAGCAAATAGAGGGTGAATTCGGCGGCGCCTGTCATCAGCTGAATGAATTGGCGCAGAGCTGCGCTGAAATCTTCCCAGCCGGCATGTTCCAGGTTGACCATGGCTTGCGCCACATCCGCTACCGATGCATCCGCGCTCGCGGCGATTTGGCGCTCGAGCGTGTCCAATCGCTGACGCAGATGCGTCGAAAGCTCGGCGACACCGTCGGCGTGACGCGTGCGTTCGGCCAGGCGCACTCGGAGCGAACACATGGTCCTGATCTCGCGGCTGCGAATCTGGCCGATGAAAAGCGCCATCGCGGTCCATGCCACCGGCTCGAAGGCCACCCTGCCGATATAGGCATAGAGATCTTCGGCGAGTGATGGAGGAGGCAAGCCGGGCAGCAATTGCACCGCAGCGGCAATCAGCGCAGCGAGAAGCCCGGCAGCGAGGCCGTGTCGCAGTGCCAGGACCAATACGGGAATCCACAGCGGGCTCGGATAGGGAAAGCTCACTGAAGCGGAGAGTGCAACCTTGAGCAGGATCGCGGCGACAAACCAGAACGCATATTCAAGAACAAGACGCAGCAAAGCTTTCCATTGGGAGCCGCCCATAGGCAAATCAGGATCGTCGACGACGTGTGTCATCGCCGCCTCCTGCGGGGAGATTCATCGGGGGCGATGGCATGCGTGATCGACGTGCCCAACGCCTCCGCCTCGCTCTGCGCGCCGGAGATACCCAGGTCACAACGCACGCCTCCGCCGCGACGCGCTCTCCCCAGCGCGGATGTTTGCTGCTCGTCCAAATCGCAAAGGAGCCGCCGCGCCTCGGCCTCGTCCACGGCAAGCATCATGCGAACTAGGCGCGCGGAAGCCGCTTCTCCGGCTCCGCCTCGATGCACGCCGACCTTGCGAAAGTGAGCGATCCAGGAGACCGCTCGACTGAGCGCGCCGGCGCTGTCGCCGGTCTTCACCAGCACATCAAAAAGTACAAAGCGCCCGATGGTTCGCTCCGGATTAGCGATCTCGTCGAAGCGGATGAGTGACTCACGCGCGCCGTAGAGATCCCCCTGCGCGACCAACATCAGGCCGAGGCGTTCGGCGTCATTTGCTGTAATCATCTCCTGAGCGAGGAGGGTGCGGAGCAGGCGTTGCTCGCGCGCGAACTCGCCGGCAAGCCTGTAATGGGCCAGAAGCTCTCGCGCGGTCTGCACCGACGGCTGCAGGTCGAATAGCGTCTCGAGCGTGCGGACCTCGTTCGGCCTGTCCTGAATGTCCGCATAGTGTTTGGCCAGGAGCGCGATTCTCTGCGCATCGCCCGGATTGGCCGCGAAAAATTCCTGGATCACGCGGGTGGCTGTGCCGATTTCGGCAAAACCCATGTAAAGCCGATAGAGGCTGAGAACGGCGTGCGGCTCGCGCTGGCCCGCATCGTAGCGGGCTTGCAGTAGCGCGAGTGCCTCCTGGTTGCGACCGTCACGGACCAACATCGTCCATTGCTCGCGCTCACCTGGCACCATGCCGATGCCGCAGGCGAGCGCCGCCGCCGCAAGCGCGCCGATCAAAACGATGTGCCGCAGCATCAGGGGGCCCCGCCGAAGCATCGGACGTCGAGATCGAGCGGCGTGAGCGCCTCTGCATCGACGGTAAGCGCAAGCCGCCCGTCCTCCCCGACGTCGAACTCTTCGTCCCAGACTGCTTCCTTGCCATCGCGCGCAACCACGAGATAGGGGCCGGGCCGCAGGCCGGCCCAGGTCATCTGACCGGCTCCATATCCCTTCGCTTTGACAGAAAAGCCGCACTCACTTAGCCTGAGGTCGCGGAAGGTCCAGCGCCCGTCCATCAGATAGGGCGTTTGTGCGAGCGCAGGCGTTTCGGCCGTGAGAGTGACGACGGCTTCTTCGACGGCTTCGTCGAGGGCGATAAACAGCGAGGTTCCCTTTCGCGTCTGCCCAATCACGCCTGCGCTGCGGGCGAAATCGACGCTGACGGCCGATGCGTCGTCGAGTCGCACAGTCTGCAGCGCGCCTCGGTCCCGGATGCGCCAGCTCAAATCCGACGCCTTGGCTATCTCGGTCGAGAAGAACCCGTCGGCAATGGCGGCGTAATGAGAGGCCGCAATGGGCGCGAGCGTGGCCTGGCGCGCCGCATCGAGGTGATGGCGAACGCCGGCAAGCTGGCCGGGGCGCTCGCCGGCATACATGTGATAATAGACGTTGATCGGTTTCAGCCGGCGCGGGCTTTCGGTCGCCGCCACCGTGGCGTCGAGATTCAGAAAGCCGTGATCGCGGCCCTGGCCATCGGTGATGTAGATGTAGTCGTTGGCATTCGCGGCATAAATTTGCCGCTGCGCTCCTGCCGGCCGCGAGATCGGGGCAAGATAGGTGCTTGATGGATAATCCGGATCGAAGCGCGAGTCGCCGCCGTTAAGATTACGCACCCCCAGCTTGCGCGTGCGCGCGATGGCATCTTCGAACGGCTCGGCGCCGCCGCTCCACAGATAAAGCGTCGCGCGCTTTCCTTCCGGCGCCAGCTGCTGCGCAGCGGCGATGCTGCCGCCGATCTCCTGCTCGAGATCAAAAGGAAACTCGCTGTAGGCGCGGGGGGGATCCTCTTCCGTTTTGCCGGGCTCGGTCTCGCTTCTTCGGGTAAGGCCGGGAAACAGCCGATGTGCGACGCGGCGCATGCGATCGCCGAGGACGGCGGCCCATTCGGTCTCGTCGGGACCGATGAGCCGCTCTTCCAGCTGGCGGTCATAGTTCTCGAAGAAACTCCATTTATAAGGATGTGAATAGGTATGAGAGGCGACTTCCACCTGGGGCAGTGCAAACAGTTCGCGGGCGGCTTTGCGGGCAGCTTCGGGAGTGGAGTAGCGTTCATCCACATCCGCGCCAATAATCCCCACCGCCACCGGCAGATCGGGATAAGGCGCGATTAGCTCGTGCAGGACAACGCTGGCGGCCACCGTCGGCTTGCTGCGGTAGTCCTCGATGTAGCTGATGTTATTCCAACCGTCGCCATCGATATGGCTGAACCAGAGGCGCCGGCCCGAAGCCGTGGTTACATCCGGGATTGGAACGAGCTGCACATCGAAGGCTTTGCGGAAAAACGCAAAGGGATCGACGATCCATTTGGTGCGTCCGCTGACCGGCTCTTCGTATATGAAATAGCCGCTGGCAATGTAACCGCCGCGGCTGCTGGTCAGCGCCAGGCTCGACGCAAACATCGCGTTTCCCTCGCGGTGCTCGAGGACGAGGTGTGAAGTTACGTCGCCTCCGACCGTGCCGACGATGGGAAAGGCCGGCAGCACAGGATCAAGATCGCGCTCGAAGCCGATGAGCGCATCGCGATAGAGCACGCGCGCCGCATACGTGACATCTGCGACGTTGCCGGTCAGATCGAATCCGATGGCACGGAACAGACGGTTTGCATCGGCGAGTGCAGCGCTGCCGGACGATAGCGCGGCGTCGCCAAGCACCACGATGCGAGCACCGTTTGTGATTTGGTCGACACCCCAGGCGTAAAATGCGGGCGGCGGCGCGCGGCGTAACCACGTGAGCACGCCGCGCAGATTGGCGGTGCGCTGTGGGCTCGGCATGCCCCGATTGATGTCCCAGTAGGTCACCACAAGCCCAAGATGATTGAGCGGCATTTCCGCGAAGCGATGAATACGGGTCTGGTCGGGCCGGGCTTCCTCGCGACTGTCGTAGAGCGCGAGAATTTCGCGTCGCACCGGCTCAGGCGTTGCAGCTTCGACGGCGGGCTGAGCAAATGCGCCAAAACCGCTGGCCCCCAAAACAAGAAAGGAGGCAATCAGGGGGAGCCTGGGCAAAATCATCTGCCGTGCTTCTGATCTCGGGCAGGGCGCGACGCGATTTTGTGCGCCCGGATGATGAGCGCACGGGTTACCGCATCCCGCGAAGGCCGCCAAAGATGAGAGCGCCTGCAGGAACGAGATGAATAATTGTTCAACTTTGACGAAGTGGATTCGGGCGCGTGCTTGCAAGCCGTATTTGCCCAAACCATGCCGACAGGCAGCACCCATTCTCATCATTCCGCGCGGGCTCGCCCCAGCTTGCCGGCCCCTTCGCGCACTCTCCCGTTATCGGCTAAGCTTATGTTGTTGCAAGCTTTTTGCCACAAGCACAAGCGAGCTTGGTTAATCCGCCCAAGCGTATTGGCGCTCTCCGTAAGTCGCCCAGCAGTAAGTCTTTTTTCCGGCGGAAACACTTAGCAATGTGACACTTGGTCGTCGAGAAATGCGCGCGCGGGCAGGGGCGTCTTTTCCGAAAATTTTGCGTTGTCCTGCATCGGGAAGGTCTCCGGTTTTTGCCGGCTTAAGGAGATGAAATGCGGGTCAAGGTGAACGGCATCAGCCTCAATTACCAGGTGGATGGTCCGCGCGGAGCACCGTGGCTCGTGCTCAGCAATTCACTCGCGACAAATCTTGCCATGTGGGAAGTCCAGGCGCGCGAGTTTGCGAACGCGCATCGCGTGCTGCGTTACGACCAGCGCGGCCACGGCCGGAGCGATGCGCCCGCGGGGCGCTATACCTTCGCACAGCTCATTGCCGATGTGATCGCGGTCATGAACGCGCTGGCCATCGACAAAGCGCATTTCATCGGACTTTCCATGGGGGGCGGTACCGGACTTGGCCTGGCGCAGTTGCATCCGGATCGGGTGGACAAGATCGTCGTGTGCGATTCGGCATGCCAGTCGACGCCCGCCACTGCGCAGCAATGGGAGGAGCGCATCACGATCGCGGAAAAACATGGCATGGAGGCTCTGGTCGAGCCCACGATTGCGCGCTGGTTCCCGTCTGAGCTGATCGAGGCACAGGCGCTGCACATCGAGAAGGTTCGCGAGATGATCCGCACCACACCCGTTGCGGGTTTCATCGGCTGCGCCGCTGCCCTTGCCAACCACAACTATGCTGCAAAAGTGGGAACGGTGAAGCGCCCGGTGCTGTTTCTGGTTGGTGAAAAAGATGGCGTGAACCCAGCCGCCATGGCCAAGTTGCACGAGGCGCTGCCGGGATCGCGTTACGTGGAGCTCGCGGGTGCCGGGCACATTTCCAATCTCGACCAGCCAGCCGCCTTCAACCGCGCGGTAGCAGAGTTTCTTTCGGGGCGCTGAGGTTTAAGCCGCCCTGCGGCGCGCCGGGCTGGCGCAACGGATGTGCGCGCGCAAACGCATCGTGCTGCATGCAGCGGTCCACGATGCGGCGCACCGTCGGAAACGGCGTGAGATCGTAGTTGAAGAAGTTCGCGCCCACCGCTTGGCTCACGAGGCAAATGTCGGCGAGCGTAATTGCGTCGCCCTGACAGTAGCGGCCGGTCTCGCCGCTGGTGGAAAGATTCGCCTCGAGCGGCTTGAGGGCTTCGCCGATCCAGTGTCGGATCCACTTCAGGCGCGCGGGCTCGTCGAGCTTGAACTCATGCTCCAGAAACTCGCGCACCCGCGGCACCATGAGGGGATGGGCGTCGCATGCGACAATCTGCGCGAGGGCGCGTACCCTCGCCCGCGCCCTCGCGTCGGACGGCAGGAGCGGCGGCTGCGGATGGGTTTCGTCGAGATATTCGATGATGGCGAGGGACTGAAACAGCACCGGCCCCTTGCCGTCGATCAGGGCCGGCAGCATCATCTGCGGATTGACCGCGCGGAACGCGTCAGCACGCTGTTTGCCCTGCATCAGGTTCACGTCGATGATCTCTTCGGGCACGAGCCCCTTGAGATTGAGCGCAATGCGTACGCGAAACGTCGCGAGCGAGCGCCAGAACGAATAGAGCTTCACATTGCCCTCCGGAAATTTGTGAGGCTTTGGCTCATATCATAGGATAGTGCTCATGCGATAAGCCTCGCGCAAACGGCGGCGCCTCGGAGGAAACCATGACCGCAGCGAAGCACAGCGCTGCAGCCACGCCCCCAAACCGCAGCCACGTGCACCGCAGCGAGTTGCGCGACGGCATGCGCATCGACTGGGATATCCCTCTGCGTATGGATGATGGCGTGGTCCTGCGCGCGGATATCTTTCGCCCGCAGAGGGAAGGGCGCTATCCGGTCATCCTGAGCTACGGGCCTTACGGCAAGGGGCTCGCCTTCCAGGACGGCTACCCCAGCGCATGGCAGCGCATGGCCGAGCGGCATCCCGATGTGACCGCGGGCTCGAGCAATCTTTACCAGAACTGGGAAGTGGTCGACCCCGAGAAGTGGGTCCTGCACGATTATGCGTGCGTGCGGGTGGACTCGCGCGGGTGCGGCTGCTCGCCCGGGTTTGTCGACCATTTCTCCCCCCGCGAGACCAAGGACTTCTATGACTGCATCGAATGGGCCGGACTGCAGCCGTGGTCGAACGGCAAGGTCGGTCTCAACGGCATTTCGTACTACGCAATAAACGAGTGGCACGTGGCGAGCCTGCAGCCGCCGCATCTCGCCGCCATGTGCGTATGGGAAGGTGCCGCCGACTGGTACCGCGACATGACGCACCATGGCGGCATCGTCTGCACGTTCTGGGAAAACTGGTACGACATGCAGGTGAAGACCGTGCAGTACGGCGCGGGCGAGCGCGGCAAGCGGTCGCGCGTACATGGACAATTGGTCTGTGGGCGCGAGATTCTCCCGGAATCACAGCTTGCGCAAAACCGCACCGACCTGGGCGCGGATATTCGCGCCCACCCTCTCGATGACCATTACCATCGCGCCCGCGCGCCGGTCTGGTCGATGGTGAAGACTCCGTTCCTCTCGGCCGCCAATTGGGGCGGGCAGGGATTGCATCCACGCGGCAATTTCGAAGGGTTCGTGCGTGCCGCAGCCAAGGAGAAGTGGCTCGAAGCGCATGGAATTGAGCACTGGACGCATTTCTACACGGACTACGGCAGGAACCTGCAGCTGCGCTTCTTCGATTATTTCCTGCATGGGAAACAGAACGGATGGGAAAAACAGCCGCGCGTGCTCTTGCAGGTGCGTCACGTCGATTGCTTCGTGGAACGCGCCGAAAACGAATGGCCGCTCAGACGGACGAAATGGTCAAAGTTCTATCTCGATGGCGCAACCGGAACGTTGGGGGAAAAAATATCGTCTTGGAAAGGCCGACGCCCGTTCGAGGCTATGGGCGACGGGATCACGTTCCTGAGCGCGCCGTTTGTGCAGGAAACTGAAATTACGGGACCCAGCGCCGTTAAGCTCTTCGTGTCGTCATCCACCGTCGATGCCGATCTGTTTGTTATCCTCCGGGTTATTTCGCGCGATCTGAAAGAGGTCGTCTTCCAGGGTGCCATCGATCCGCACACGCCGATCGGCCAAGGCTGGCTGCGCGCCTCTCATCGCAAGCTTGATCGCAAGCTCAGCACACCCTGGCGGCCATATCACACCCACGACCAGAGACAGCCGCTCAAGAAGAACGAGGTTGCCGAGCTAGACGTGGAAATCTGGCCCACTTCCATAGTGGTGCCGGCGGGGTATCGGGTCGCACTCAGCATCCGCGGCAAGGATTACGTCTATCCCGGCCCGAGCGGCGGCAAGCTATCGAACTTCAAGAACGAGCTTACCGGATGCGGGCCCTTCATTCATGACGATGCCCGCGACCGGCCACCTGGAATTTTCGGCGGCGTGACTACGCTGCATTTCGGCGGCGGCCAGAAACCTTATCTATTGTTGCCAATTGTTCCACCGAAACGGACTGATCCGCGCGTGACGAAACGACCCCGGCCCCATAAATAGCTGGTCAGAAATTCAAGTCATAAAATCACACCTTAACAGGAGGAAGCCATGAGAATGAAACGCAGAGCCGTGCTCAAGGGGATGCTTGCCGCCGGAACCAGCATGGCGGTGCTGAAGGCTCCCTACATCCAGGCGCAGCCTGCGGCATTCAAGATCGGCCTCCTGACCGTCAAGACGGGTCCGCTCGCCCAAGGCGGCATCCAGATGGAACAGGGCCTCTCGACGCTCCTGAAGGAAAGGAACAACACTTTTGCCGGCCGCAAGATCGACTTGATCTCTGCAGATACGGGCGGCAATCCGGCCGGCGCCAAGACCAAGGCGCAAGAGTTGATCGAGCGCGACAAGGTTAACGTCATCCTCGGCCCGCTGGCGGCGTTCGAGCTTTTGGCCATCACCGATTACGTGCGCGACAACCAGACCCCGTTGATCAGCCTTGCGGCAGCCGAGGACGTGACGCAGCGCAAGGCCAACCCGTTCGTGATCAGGCCGTCGGCGACTTCCGCCCAGTGCTGTCACGCCATGGGCGATTACGCCGCCACGGAGCTCAAGTACAAACGCGCGGCCACCATTTCCGAAGACTTTGCCTTCGGCTACGAGCAGATGGCGGGCTTCCAGCGCGTGTTCGAGGACGATGGGGGCAAAGTCGTCAAGAAACTCTGGCCGCCGCTGGTCACGCCCGATTACACGCCCTTTATCGCGCAGATCGGCAACGTGGATTGCGTGTTCGACGGCTTTGCCGGATCAAACCCGGTAAAATTCATGCGTGCCTATGCGGATCTCGGCATGAAGCGCATTCCGCTGCTCGGCGGTTGGACCGCAATGGATGACGCGCTCTTGCGTAGTCTCGGTGACGAGGCGGTCGGCGTAATGTCGGCCGCGTGGTATTCGGCCTACTACGAGGGCGAAAGCAACACGCGATTCGTCGCCGACATGCAGAAGAATTACGGCTTGCTCCCGGGCGGCTATTCCGCCGGCATGTATATCGCCGGCCAGTGCGTCGAGGCCGCGATCCAGAAGCTCGGTGAAAAGGCCGATGACCGCAAGGCCTTCGCCGAGGAGCTGCATCAGGTTTCGCTTACGGATACCCCGCGCGGCGCTGTGAAGTTCGATCACTTCGGCAATGTTGTGGGCAACGTCTTCATACGCAAGTGCGAGCGTAAGGACGGCAAGCTCGTGAACACGGTCATCAAGACCTATCTAAACGTGAGCCAGTTCTGGACCTACAACGAGAAGGAATTTCTCGCCAATCCGGTCTATTCCCGCGACTATCCTCCGGCCCGTTATCTGGAGCAGTAACCACCTGCAACTTCGTAGCCCGGATGCAGCGAAGCGACATCCGGGTGTGCATCTCCCGGATTTCGCTACCGCTCAATCCGGGCTACGTGGTGTAATCCCATGAGCCTCTGGCTGACGCTCGCCGTGAACAGCATTGCGCTTGGCGGAGTGCTGTTCCTGCTCTCCGCCGGCTTCTCGCTGATCTTCGGCCTGATGCTCATTCCCAACCTGATGCACGGTTCGTTCTTCATGCTCGGCGCCTATTTCGGCGTGACGCTGCTCGACCAGCGCATCGGTCTGAATTTCTGGGTAGCCGCGTTCATCAGCGGCTGCGCCATGGCGCTTATCGGCGCGCTCGTAGAGCGCTTCTTGCTGCGGCGCCTGAGCGGTCAGGAGTTGCCGCAGGTACTGCTCACGCTCGGACTTTCGTTCATCGTGGCCGACATCTGTCTGATGATATGGACCGGCGATCCGTGGCAGCCGGCAACCCCCACGCATCTGCGCGGCGCCGTGCAGCTGGGGGGCATGTTCTTTCCGCTCTATAGGCTCGTAATTGTTCTGGTGGCGGTCGTGATCGCGGTCCTGCTCTGGATCATGGTCGACTGGACGCGCCTCGGGGCGATGATCCGCGCCGGTGTCGATGATGCGCCCATTGCGCGCGTGGTCGGCATCAAGGTGTCGATGCTGTTCACGCTCGTCTTTGCGCTCGGCGCGGCGCTGGCTGCATTCGGCGGCGTCGTCGGCGCTCCGTATTTGTCCGTCTATCCCGGGCTCGACATGGAGATGCTGCCGCTCGCACTCATTGTGGTGATTCTCGGTGGGACCGGCAGTCTCATGGGCGCCCTCGTCGGCAGCTTCCTGATCGGGTTTCTCTATAATTTCGGCCAGGCGATGTTCCCCGATCTCGCCTACGTCATTTTATTCCTGCCGATGCTCCTCGTGCTGGTGCTGCGGCCACAAGGCCTGTTTGGAAAGGCGCTCTAGTGAAAAGCGCGGCACGCAAATTCGCGATTACGCTTGCCGTGTTCTCGCTCGTGCTGCTGCCCCTGCTGGTCCGCAATGCCTATTACATCAACATTTCGAGCCAGATTCTCCTGTTCGCGGTGATGGCGCTCGCGCTCAATGTGCTGGTCGGTTACGGCGGACTAGTATCCCTCGGTCATGCCGGCCTGTTTGCGATTGCGGGCTACACCGCGGCACTGCTTCTTTCCGCAGGATACGGCCATTTCATCGCAGATGCGGCCGCAATAGCCGTCACGCTTGCTGCATCGGCGGTTTTTGCTGTGCTCTCGCTGCGCTCGACCGGGATTGGTTTTCTCATGATCACGCTCGCGCTGGGGCAGATCGTATGGGGAATTGCATATCGGTGGGCGAGCC
>JBEVJT010000066.1:0-21671 GCA_040510075.1 Xanthobacteraceae bacterium
GAGTCCGCCACGTGGTCTGGGCCGTACTCATCATTCTGATCGCCGGAGCTCCGATCATCTCGTATTTCCTGTTTCAGGATGACTGGATCCCGGCCTTCTACAAATGGATCAAGGCACAGGGGCTCATCGGCGCTCCTCGTCTTCGCAATCGTTTATGTGATCATCTGTGTCCTGCTGCTTGCGCCCGCCGAACTCATGGCGGTGGCCGCCGGGTTTCTTTGCGCTTCTGTGTTTGGGGCTGATGGCCAGCGCGGCCATCGTTTATGTGATAACCAAAAAAGTACGGCAGAAACTGCACGAAATGGAATGCACCCCGACAGCATTGCGCCAGCCGTGAATGCTTCCGCAGCTCAACGCCGGCAGCTTCCTGTCGGCGGCGAAATTTTTCTCGATCACGTGGCGCATTTCGTGCGCGACCCGGATGCAGCTGCACGCGCCCTGGCGCGCGCGGGCTTCACGCCGACGCCGCCCTCGATCCAGATCAACCCCGATCCGGGCGACGGCGCCCCGCGCCCGACCGGCACCGGCAACATCACCGCCATGCTTGCGGAAGGCTACATCGAGGCTTTGTTCAAGAGCTCCGACACTGCGCTAGCAGCCGAGCTGGAGAGCGCGATACGACGATATTGCGGCTTGCATCTTGTGGCTTTTGCGGTGCCTGATGCGACCGCCGCCCATCGCCGCCTCGCGTCCGCGGGCTTTCGCGTACGTCCGCTCGTCCACATGGCGCGTCCGGTTGCCACCGTCTCAGGGACGGGCAGGGCAGCCTTCACGGTCGCTCGCGTCGAACCCGCAGAAATGGCTGAGGGTCGCATCCAGATGCTGACGCACCACACCGAGCAGATGGTTTGGCAGCCGCGGTGGCTGACGCATCCGAACGGAGCGCTCGCATTGCAGCGCGTCGTGATCGCGGTCGAGGATGTCCAGGACGCGGCCAAACGTTATGCTCGCTTCACCGGCCGAAAACCCAGTCCGCTGCCCTCCGGCTGCCGCCTCGACCTCGACCGCGGACGCATCGATCTCGTCAGCCGCGCAGGCTTCGAGCGCATGCTGCCGGAAATCGCGATCCCTTCGCTCCCGTTCATCGGTGCGTGTGAAATCCGTGTCGCCTCGCTGCCAAAGCTGAAGGAAAGCTTGGACCGCGGACGCTTGCGGCGAACCGCAGCCCACCCTGATGGCGTCCTTGCCGTATTTCCGGAAGAGCTCGGGCTCGGCGCATGGCTGTTTCGCGAGTGATTTACTCGGCTGCGGTCTGGCGCAGTCCGAGTTGCCGCAGCGAACGGTCGATCCACAGCCGCGTCAGCTTTTCCTGCACGCCGTTCTGTGAAAGCCGCGCTCGCAGGTTGTCGAAATCCACGCTGTCGAGATCCTGGTCCTGATTGAAGCAGGAGAACACGACACTCTCGACGCCCGTTGAGGGGTCGCGGTGGACCTGCAGACACTGGGCGCAAATCTCTTTCATCATGCACTGCATGGGGGAATTGATCGACGCAATCGCCTTGTGACCCGGCTTCAGGTGTCGCGCCAGCGTTCCCTGCCGGGCCTGCGCCACCGCAGCCATCATGCTGTCCGAGCCGATCGCGATCACACGGTCGACTTCGACAAGCGGAATGGGTTGCGCACCGAGCGCACCAGAGCCGTAAGCCGCGAGCGCTGCAACGATGTTGCCGACAAAGGTCTTGTCCTGAGGCCGCTCGGCGTGGAAACCCGGCGCCTCGTCGCAGCACCACACGATCACGTCTGCCGCCTGCTCGATCTCTTCGACCTTGTAGCGGTCGATGATGCGCTTGTAGCCGGCAAAATAGATCACGCGGCTCGCGTTTCGGCGCAGCGCCTGTCCAATCGAAAACAACACCGCATTGCCGAGGCCGCCGCCGATGAGAACCACGGTCTCGCCTTCGGGTATGTCGGTCGCATGTCCGGTCGGGCCCATGAGCACGATGGGCTCCCCCACGGCGAGCTGAGCGCAAAGGTCAGACGACCCGCCCATTTCGAGCACGATGGTGGAGAGCAACCCATGTTCGCGATCGACCGAAGCGCCCGTTAGCGCGAGCCCTTCTTTGGCCAGGCGGGTGTTCTCGGTGCTTGGCGAGAGCGTCTCGTAATTCTGCAACCGATAGAACTGGCCGGGCTTAAAGGCGCGTGCAGCCATGGGCGCACGCACCACGATCTCGACGATGTTCGGCGTGAGCCGGTTGATGGCCTGGACGGTGGGCCGCAGCTGGTCATCGAGCGTCGCCATGAGTTGTTGGGGCGAGGGCGCGGATGAGGCGCGGCGCTGCAACATCCGGCTGACTACCGGATACCCTTGCTTCGCGCTGGCCATCGCCTTGACCACGTTGCCCGCATAGGAGGGGTGAAGATCCCCGAAGAAGCTGATGGCCCGGCCATCCCAACGCACATGCGCGAGAACATGCGCGGCGGAAGGCTTGGTGCTCCGCTCGGGCGTGGCCTTGTTGCCGCTCTCATCGAAGGCCTGGAAATGCTTTCCATCGAGCGCCATGTGCTGCGTTTCCTCGCGTGCAAGCACCGTGTTCGGCTGGGTACCGGCGGCCACCAGAATGCTCCGCGCGGGCAGATCGATGATGCGCGTGCCAGCCTCGCCGTCGCTGGCTGCGACACGCAGCGCGCGCGCCCAGCCATGTTCATCGAGCAGCACTTCATGCGGGGTGAGGCCCTCCGCAAACCTGATTCCTTCCTCGAGCGCTTTGCCAACCTCCTCGTGATTGAGTGTGTAGCTCGGCGAATCGATCAGCCGGCGTCGATAAACAATGGTGGCGCCCCCCCATTTCGTGACCATCTCGGCCAGGCGAGGCTTGCGGCCCTCGTGCGCGGCGGCGGCACGTTCCGCGCGGATCTGCCTCGCGTGCTCGATGAACTCCGCAGCGACCGCTTCTTCCTGGGGGTTCCAGCCGGCGCGTATTTCTTCATCGCCGCGCTCGGCGCATAGCGTCTCGTACCGGCTCAGGAATTTTTCGACCTGCACGGAATAATACGCAAGCGCCTCCGTCGCCGTGTCGATGGCGGTGAGTCCGCCGCCGATGACGACGACCGGCAACCGGATTTGCAGATTGGCAAGGCTGTCCGCCTTGGCCGCGCCGGTGAGCTGAAGCGCCATAAGGAAATCGCTCGCCTGGCGCACCCCCGAAGCGAGCCCGTTTTTCATCGGCACGATGGTCGGCCGCCCGGCCCCGGCGCAGAGCGCGATGTGGTCGAAACCGAGCGCAAAAGCGCTCTCGATCGTGATCGCTCCGCCGAAGCGGACGCCGCCAAACATCTTGAACTCGCTCCGCCGTTCGAGCAGGAGTCGAACGAGTTTCAGAAAATTCTTGTCCCAGCGCACCGTGATGCCGTATTCGGCGACCCCGCCGAACCCGGCCATTACCCGAGAGTCGAGATCTTCGGTCAGCACCGAGGCGTCGCGGATTGGCCGAAACGGGACACGCGTGCCTTCCGCGCGCACTCCCGATATGTCGCTTGCCAAGGGCTCGATCTTGAGCCCATCCACCGCCACCACGGCATGGCCCTCGTTCATCAGATGGTGCGCGAGCGTGAAGCCCGCGGGGCCAAGGCCGACCACGAGCACGCTGCGCCCCGAGGGTGGCTTCGGAACCGGCTGACGCAGGTCGAGCGGATTCCACCGCGTCAGGAGCGAATAAATTTCAAAGCCCCAAGGCAACGCCAGCACTTCTTTGAGAACACGCGTCTCGACCTGCGGAATGTCGACGGGCTGCTGCTTCTGAAAGATGCAGGCTTTCATGCAGTCATTGCAGATGCGGTGGCCGGTGGCCGCACACATCGGATTATCCAGTGCCACGATCGCAAGCGCGCCCAGCATGTGACCCGCGGCCGCAACTTCGTTCATCTCCGATATTTTTTCGTCGAGCGGACAGCCTGCGAGCGGCGCGCCAAAAACGCTGCGTTTGAACCCGCCGGACTTCTCCGTGAGCCCGTGCGAGCAGGAGTCCTTCCCCTGATGATGGCACCAGATGCAGTAGTTCGCCTGATCGAGCGCGCCGACGAGATCCGTCCCTCCATCGGTGAGCGCAAATCCACCGCGCGTGCGGCGATGCTCGGACGGTAGCTTCAGCATGCGCACGCCATTGAGCTCTTCGGTTTCAACCGGGATCAGATGATACGGATCGAGCTTGTGCGGGCTCTTGAAGAGCACACCGGATTTGTGAAGCTCTTGGCCCTCACGCGTATGCACCGCCCAGGCCGCATAGCGCGCAGCAATATCGAGCGTCGCGGCGTTCTCCGCTTCATTCTGCATCCAGGCGCCGACGGTCCGGCCAAAGCGCAGCTCACTGAAAGATTCGCCAAGAAGCCGCTCGAGATCGTGCCGGAGTGCCGGGCCGTCGAAACTTGCAGCGTCCGAAGGACCGTATTTCTTCGCCGCCCGGCGCTGCACGAACAGACGTTTGACCGTGAAGAGCGGCGCGAGCGTTTGCTGCTCGCTAGCAATCGCGCGCAATTCCCCTCCGATCGAGAACAGCTCGGCAATGAAATCTTCGAGATCCGGCGCAAGCGCGACAATCAGATCGGAGTGGCCTTTGCCAGTGAGCTGTCCGGGAGATGCACGCGCGGCCATGAGCCGATCGTGTAACTCGGGTTCTGCCGCTTTCAGAAATCGGACGAATGCCGCATCGAGACGCACCAGCCCGTCGCGGTCGTAGAGATCCGCAAACCGCAGCCCAGAGGAAAGTCGAAGAGCGTCAGCCATCAAGTAATATGAGAACTCTGCGGCCGTCATTCCGGCCGAGGCCAGCGCGCGCCGACGAGCCCAGCGAGTGTCCGGCGCGCGCACCATCAAGTTGCCGCGCTGGTTGCTCGCGCTTGCTCGCCAGCGCGGCGTGGCCAAATACCGATGGGGGCTGCTTAGCACGCCGGTGCCGGCGGATCACGGCGATGAGAACCTCTCGACCACCTCGATGGGAACCGGAGCTCCCTTGAATTTCAAGGGTTCTGTGGGCACGCGTACGGCCCAGATGCGCGTCTCGGTTCCCTCGACTGCAAGGATGCCGGCAACCGTGACGCGGTGCTGAACCTCGAAGCTCGAGCGGCGAAACTCATTCACATGGGACGCGACCTCGACCACGTCGTTGAGCTTGACGGGTCTGAGAAAATTAGCCTTGGCATCGACAAGCGGCAGGCTTGCGATCCCGAATTTGGCCGGCAAATCGCGGCAGGACACCCCCAGCGCGGCCTCGAACAACAGCCAGGTGCTCCAATCGAAGAATTCAAAAAAGCGGCTGTTGAAGACGATCCCGGCAGGATCGCAATGACCCCATTCGATGGTGAAGCTCCGCCGATGCACAAAGTCAGGCATGCTTCAGTCCGGACATCGCATTGACGGGTTGCGAAAAGCGCGCTTGATCGGCGTGCATCGCCCATGGTCTCTATGCCGTTGCAACATGGCATAGGGCGGTCGGCATGGCGCAGCAACGGCTTGGCATCATCATGAACGGCGTGACCGGCCGCATGGGCATGAACCAGCATCTGATCCGTTCGATCAATGCCATTCGTGACCAGGGAGGTGTCGCGCTGCGCAACGGTGACACCGTAATGCCGGACCCAATCCTGGTCGGGCGAAACGACCGCAAGCTCGCCCAGCTCGCAAGCGAAACCGGGGTTGCGCGCTTTACCACCGACCTCGATGCTACTCTGAAAAACCCCGATGACATCTTATTCTTCGATGCGGCCACGACGAAGCTCCGCGCTTCTCTGCTGCACAAGGCGATCGGCGCGGGCAAGAACATTTATTGCGAGAAGCCAATAGCCGAGACTTTGGATGATGCCATCGCCGTTGCCCGCGCCGCCAACAAGGCCGGCATCAAGCATGGCGTGGTGCAGGACAAGATCTTTCTCCCCGGGCTCCTGAAGCTGAAAATGCTGATCGATGCGGGCTTCTTCGGACGCATTTTCGCGGTCCGCGGCGAATTCGGCTACTGGGTTTTCGAGGGCGATTGGCAGCCAGCCCAGCGGCCATCGTGGAATTACCGCAAGAAGGATGGCGGCGGCATCATTCTCGATATGCTCTGTCACTGGCGCTACGTGCTCGACAACCTGTTCGGCGAAGTGGAGAACGTCTCCTGCCTCGGCGCAGCCCATATCCCGAAGCGCTGGGATGAGGATGGCAAGCCTTACGATGTCGACGTCGATGATTCTGCATACGCCACGTTCCAGCTCCAAGGCGGCATCATCGCGCATATCAACAGCTCGTGGTGCACGCGCGTGCGCCGCGACGATCTCGTTACCTTTCATGTCGATGGCACGCATGGCTCCGCCGTCGCGGGACTGCAGAAATGCTGGAGCCAGGCGCGGGTGAACACGCCGCGCCCCCAATGGAATCCCGACGTGCCCCAGCCCATCAATTTCTTCGCGACATGGAGCGAAGTCCCCGACAGCGGCACGTATGAAAATGGCTTCAAGGCGGAATGGGAGCTGTTCATCCGTCACCTGTGCGAAGACGCGCCGTTCAAATGGACGCTCGTCGAAGGCGCCAAGGGCGTGCAGCTCGCGGAAGCGGGGCTTAAAAGCTGGAAGGAACGCCGCTGGATCGAAATCCCGCCGCTGAAACTTTGAGCAGGCCTCGTATGTAACAGAACCCGTCATTCCGGGGCGCTGCGCAGCGGCTCTCGGCCTTCGGCCTCGGCCGGAATGACGGGACGTAAAGAGAGTGATCTATTTTATCCAACTTCAACGGAACATGGTCTGGAGGTTACGCTGTGCCTACGCTCAATCTTCCTGTTGCAGGCGGCAAGCTCGCCCCGTTCAGGACGCGGCCACCCCGCGCATTCCCGGAAGCCAGGCCTCCATTCAATCGCATCGCCTACGCGGCCGCACATGTCGTGTCCGACCCGTTGGCCGATGGCGATCCATGGCTCGGGGCGGCCATCGATTGGGACGCAACCATCGCATTCCGCCGCCATCTGTGGCGTCTCGGGCTCGGCGTCGCCGAGGCGATGGATACTGCCCAGCGCGGCATGGGCGTCGACTGGCCCACCTCACTCGAGCTGATCCGCCGCAGCCTCGACGCTGCAGCGGATACGCCCGGCGCGCTCATCGCCTCGGGCGCTGGCACTGACCAGCTTGAGGCCGCCCCTTCGGTCACGATCGACGACGTCATTGCCGCCTATGAGGAGCAGTGCGCGGCAATCGAGAAGCTCGACGGCAAGATCGTGCTCATGGCGAGCCGTGCCCTCGCGAAGGCGGCCCGTACGCCCCACGATTATCAGAAAGTCTACGGCCGCATTCTCGAGCAGGTGAAGGAGCCGGTAATCATCCATTGGCTCGGCGAAATGTTTGATCCGGCGCTGAAAGGCTATTGGGGGCACGACGATCATTACAAGGCCATGGAAGTGGCGCTCGATGTGATCACGGCGCACGCGCACAAGGTCGCGGGCGTCAAGGTCTCGCTCCTCGACAAGGACAAGGAGATCGCGATGCGCCGCCATTTGCCCCAGGGCGTGCGCATGTTCACGGGCGACGATTTCAATTACGCCGAGTTGATTGCGGGCGACGCGCACGGATACTCGGATGCGCTTCTCGGCATATTCGACGTGATAGCGCCTGCTGCCGCCGCTGCCTTGGGTGCGCTCAGCCGCGAGGAGCTGCGCTCCTTTCACGACATTCTCGCGCCAACGGTGCCGCTCTCGCGGCATATCTTCAAAGCACCGACGCGTTTCTACAAGACCGGCGTCGTGTTCATGTCCTATCTCAACGGGCTGCAAAACCACTTCACCATGGTGGGCGGGCAAGAGAGCGCGCGCTCGACGCTCCATCTCGCCGAGCTGTTCCGGCTGGCCGATGCTGCGGGCCTCCTGCTCGATCCGGAGCAGGCCTGCGCGCGCGTGCGGCGCGTGATGGCGGTGCGCGGCGTCGAAGCCTGACCCATGCGCGATCTGTCGCGCGATTTGAAATGGCTCGCCATCAACACGGCGACGGTGAAATCCTGGTCACTCGAGCAGGTGATCGAGGGCTGCGCGCGGGCTGGGATCGGCGCGATCGCTCCCTGGCGCGATATCGTACAAGCCTGTGGACCAGAGCGCGCAGGGCAGCTCTTCCGCGCGAGCGGGCTGACGGTGACCTGCCTCTGTCGCGGCGGCATGTTCACGGCGGCGGACGAGGAGAGGCGCCGCGCCGCGCTTGACGACAACCGGCGCGCCGTCGATGAGGCGGCCGAGATCGGGGCAGGGTCTCTCGTCCTTGTCGTCGGCGGACTGCCGCCGGGATCGAAGGATCTGGCCGGCGCGCATCAGCAGGTGCGCGACGGGCTTGCCCAGCTTCTACCCTATGCGCGCACCGCGGGCATGCCGCTTGCGCTCGAACCGCTGCATCCGATGACGGCCGCCGACCGCGCCTGCGTGAACACGCTCGCGCACGCAAACGATCTCTGCGATCAACTGGGCGAGGGCCTGGGCATCGCGCTCGACGTGTACCATGTGTGGTGGGACCATGGCCTGGCGCGCCAGATTGCGCGGGCCGGCAAGCGCATCATCTCCTACCACGTGTGCGACTGGCTTGTGCCCACGCGCGATCTCGTTTTCGATCGTGGCATGCCGGGCGACGGCATCATCGATCTGCGCCGCATCCGCGCGCTGATCGAAGCGGCCGGCTACGCAGGCCACTGTGACGTCGAGGTGCTGTCGGCCGAGAACTGGTGGAAGCGCGATCCCGCCGAGGTTTTGCGCACCTGCATCGAGCGCCACCAGAGCGTGGTGTGAGCGAAAAACAGTTGCCCGCTTATAAAAGAGCTCCACACAAGATGCAGTGGTACACCCCACGGCGCCATTGTTAATAACAATAATCAACAACGGCGCTGAGGGGCCGCATACCACCTGTAGTGTTTGCGAATCGCCAGCTCCGTGCCGCACATCGTGGCGATCTCCAAACAAATTTACTGTACACGACGCAAGTAGGAGTTTTACCCTGCCAGACAAGGATGAAAAAACCCGGCGCGGAGATTCCCGGCCGGGCTGGCGCACTACTCAAACCTGCCGGACTGTAGCTACTTTACTGTACAGTGTCAACAACCTGTTCGGGCCCCGGGCCCCGGCGGGACCCGTGTCAGATGCTCGGCTCATCGATGAGGCTGACGTGCCCCGCGACGCGCGCAGCATTCGAGCGCTACGAGCAGGCGCTCGTAAGCAATGACGTCGCGGCGCTTGACGCGCTGTTCCATGCGGATGCGCGCACCATCCGCTATGGTGCCACTGAAAATCTCTACGGCTATGGAAGCGCACCCAGCTCTGCATCTGGCGGCCGATTTTGCCCGGCGCGCTGGCGCGGCGAAAGAGGGTCGCGGCAACCGCGAAGTCGCGGCCGTAGGTCGTGATCACGGTTCTTTCGAGGGTTCGCGCAAGGCCCGCGGGTGAACGTACCGCGCGAAACGCGGCAATTTCGTCATAGCCGTAGAGATTTTCAGTGGCACCATAGCGGATGGTGCGCGCATCCGCATGGAACAGCGCGTCAAGCGCCGCGACGTCATTGCTTACGAACGCCTGCTCGTAGCGCTCGAATGCTGCGCGCACTTCGGCAAGAACGTCCGGTCGATTGATTTCCAAGGCCCCTCTCCTTGTCTGGTTGGTTGGCAGGTTCAGGCCTGCGTGCACCGGCGACGCCCATCTGCTCGAGCGCATAGGCAACGCGCATGGCGACGTCTTCGCACCAAGGGGCCGCAATGATCTGCACCCCTATGGGCAGCGGCGTAAGGGGCACCGGTGCTGCAACTACGGGCAAGCCGATGAACGATATGGGCTGCGTGTACACCCCGATATTGGGACGCAGGGGAAGCTCGGCCCCGTCGAATACGAAGGTCTCCTGCCCGATCCTGGGCGCCGCACAGGGCGTCGCCGGGGCGATGATGGCGTCCACGTTCGAGAACAATGCGAGCATCTGCTCGCGATACCAGCGCCGGAATTTCTGTGCCTTGACGACCAGCGGGGCTGGAATCATAGCGCCCGCAATGAGCCGGTCGCGCACCGCGGGATCGAAATCCGCCGCGCGCTCGCGCAGGCGATCAAGGTGAAGCGCACCTGCTTCGCTCGCCGTGATCACATAGGCGGCGGCGCGCGCAGCCTGCGCGTGCGGAATGTCGATCTCGGCATTCGCATCGAGCGCTTGTGCCACTCGCCGCAACGCAGTCTGCGCTTCCGGATAGGCGCCTTTCTGAAAGTATCCCCCGGCCACTGCAATCCGCAGGCCGTCTGTGCCCCGGTCGAGCAGAGGGACGGTCTTCTTCACAGGACGATCGACACAGACGGGATCGCGCGGATCGGGGCCCTGCATGGCGTCGTACGCGAGCGCAAGGTCGTGCACCGAGCGGGCGAACGGGCCGACATGGTCGAGACTTGTCACGAACGGAAATGTCCCGCCGCGCGATAGCCGGCCGTAAGTCGGTTTGAGCCCGAAAATCCCGCAGAACGATGCCGGCACGCGGATGGAGCCGTTCGTATCCGAACCGAGCGCAAGCGGCACGAGGCCGCCGGCAATCGATGCACCCGAACCGCTCGATGATCCGCCGCTCATCCGCGCCAGATCGTGCGGATTGCGGCAGGCGCCGTAATGCACGTTTTCGCCGGTGAAGTCATAGGCGTACTCGCCCATGTTAAGCGCGCCAACCAGGATCGCCCCCGCCGATTCGAGGCGCGCGATCAAAGTTGCATCCGCAGTTGCAGGTGCGTGATCGCGATTGATCTTCGATCCCGCAACCGTAGCGAGCCCGGCAATGTCGAACAGGTTCTTGACAGCAAACGGCACGCCCGCGAGCGGACCCAGCGGCTTGCTCTGCGCGCGAGCCGCATCGAGTGCACGGGCTTTTGCGAGCGAGCGCTCGCGCAGAACGGCAGCGAAGGAATTCAGTGTGTTATCGCGGCTCGCAATGCGCGACAATGCGGCTTCGATCGCCGCGGTGGCGGTGATTCCTCCGCTGGAAACGCTGGCGGAAATCTCGTGCGCTTGCGCCCAGTCAATCTCCATTGTCAGGGCACGAATACGGGGGCCGGTTCCGATTCGTCCGGCAGGGGAAAATCCGCGAACGATGCCGCGAGGCGCAGGGTCGTCTGCAGATTACCGATAACGGAATCTCTCCAGGCCGGCGGCAGCGACAATTCGAGCAACTTGGCCCCGGCGTCTACATACTCATCAGCCACTTCTTTTGCAGCGGGGCGCATCTTTTTATTCGTACCTTTGGACCCAGTCCGGTTCGCTTTACGTCTTGTGCTTTCTCTCTTGCTAGGGCGCATCGCCGCTAGTCCTGAAAACGCGGGGTGGGAATGGCAGCCAAAAGATCGCGCGTGTACTGCGCCTGCGGCGCAAACAGCACCTGCTCGGTCGCTCCCTGCTCCACGATACGGCCCGCCTGCATGACAATGACGCGGTCGCACAGGAGACGCACGACGTTGAGATCGTGGGAGACGAAGAGATAGCTCATACGGAGCGAGCCTTTGAGATCCTGGAGCAGATTGAGAACGACTGCCTGCACCGATACGTCCAGCGCGGCCGTCGGCTCGTCGAGAATCACGAGCTCGGGATTGAGCGCAATCGCGCGTGCGATGCCAACGCGCGCCTTCTGCCCGCCGGAGAGCTGATGCGGAAAGCGGTCGATGAGATCGACCGGCAAGCCGACCTGACGGGCGAGATCTTCGCACTGCTCCCGCACCGCGTCTTTACCGTTTATGCCGCCAAGTCGCAGAATGGGATCCGCAATCGCGCGAGCGGCGGTAAAGCGCGGGTTGAGGCTGTCGGTGGGGTCCTGAAACACCATCTGGATCCGCTTGCGCAGCGGCAACCTGGCAAATTTCTGGGGAGGTATCTCGCCGATGTCCTCTCCGTCGAACAGGATGACGCCATCTGTCTTTTCCAGAAGGCGCATCACCATTGCCGAGGTGGTCGATTTGCCGCATCCGGATTCGCCCACCAGCCCCACGCTCTCGCCGCGCCCCACCGTGAAGCTCACGCCATCGACAGCGCGGAACGTCTCCGGCGCGGGCGTCGGTTTCCTCACCAGCATCTTGCGCAGCCCGCCGGATAAATGCTTGCGCGGGTATTCCTTCACCAGCTTCTCGACCGTGAGCAGTGCAGTTGCGGAATCTCCGTTTTGCTGCGCCGTGGCGCTCACGGGTACGCTACCTTCTTCGGGCAGAAGCTCGCGCAGCGAAATGCCCGGACGCGGCGTAGCGCGCATGAGCTTGCGCGTGTAGGGATGCACGGGCGAGGTGAAAATGGCCTTGGCGGCGGCGCTTTCGACCACCCGTCCGCTCTCCATCACTAGGACGCGGCGGCAGTAAACGGCGGCAAGCCCGAGATCATGCGTGATCAGGATCGTCGACATCTCCTGCTGTCGTGTCAGATCGACGATCAGGTCCATCACCGCTTTTTGTGTGGTCACGTCGAGCCCGGTGGTAGGCTCGTCGGCAATGAGCAGGCGCGGACGACATGCGAGCGCGAGCGCAATGACCACGCGCTGGCACATGCCGCCGGAGAGTTCAAACGGATAGGCGTGATAGCGTTCGCGCGGTCGCGCGATGCGCACCTGCTCGAGCATTTCAACCGCTTTGTCGGTCAGCTGTCCCGAATTCACCTGCGCATGCTGTCTGAGCACGTCCTCGATCTGATGGCCGACCTTGCGGATGGGGTTGAGGGCAGCACGCGGGTTTTGAAACACCATGGAGATTTCGCGGCCACGCAGATTGCGCATCTGCTCTTCGCTCGCCTGGCGGAGATCTATCCCGGTGAAATGCACCACGCCCTGGGAGATGCGCCCCGCGCGATCGAGAATCCGCATGACCGCATAGGAGGTCACCGATTTGCCCGAACCTGACTCTCCGACAATGCCGACCGTTTCGCCCTTGGCGACCGTGAGAGCGACGTGCTGCACGGCCTGTACGGTGCCGCGACGAGTTGCAAACTCGACGCTCAGGTCCGAGACTTCGAGGAGCGGCAGCGCTTGCGTCATCCTTGAGCGCTCTACGTTCGCCGTCGAGGGTCGGCGATGTCGCGCAACCCGTCGCCCAGCAGATTGAAGCAGAATACCGCCAACATCAGCGCCACACCGGGGACGAACGCGATCCACCATTCGCCCGAGACCATGAAGCTCGCGCCTTCGGCTACCATGATGCCCCATTCCGGGCTTGGCGGCCGCACCCCCAATCCGATGAAGGAAAGGCCTGCTGCATTGAGGATGGCATAACCCATGGTGAGCGACATCTGCACCATCATGATTGGCATGATGTTGGGCAGCACGTGGCCGAGCAAAATGCGCGGCTCGCCATTTCCGCAGAGCCGCGCCGCGTGCACGAAACCTGCGTCGCGCAACACGTTCGCCTCCGTGCGGGCGATGCGCGCATAAAGAGGGAAATTCACGATAGCGGTTGCGAGCACGATGTTCTCTACGGTGTTGCCCAGCGCGGCAACGATACCCATGGCAAGCACGAACAGCGGAAAGGCCATGATCGTATCGGCGATGCGTCCGACCAGCCGATCCGTCCAGCCGCCGAAAAAGCCTGCCGAGACTCCGGCCAGTCCCCCAACGACAAACACGAGCGTCACCGAACTGAAGGCGATGAGGCAGTCGAGCCGCGTGGCCACCACCACGCGGCTGAACACGTCACGCCCAAGCTGATCGGTACCGGCCCAGTGGGCGAACGATGGCGGTTTCAGCGCTGCTGCCGTGTCGCTCGCCAGCGGATCGTAGGGGACGACATAGGGGCCAATGACTGCCGCGAGCACGATCACCACAAACAGGCCGAAGGCGAAACCGGTGACCGCGTTCTCGCGCAGGATGTAGCGGGCGTGGCGAAACGTGGTGCGGAGTCCGCCATGCCGCGCCGGCCGCTGCGGGAGCGCGATCGGCGTCATGCCTCGATCCTTACGCGCGGGTCGATGATGCCGTAGAGGACGTCGATTGCGAGATTGAGGCCGACATACATCACCGCCATGGTGAGGACGAAGCCCTGCAGCGGAGCAAAATCGGAGGCAACCAGCGCTTCGACCGCAAACGAGCCGATGCCCGGCCAGGCGAACACCTTCTCGACCAGCACGTTCGCGCCGAGCAGGAATGAGAACACCATGCCCAAGGTCGTGACCACCGGAAGCATCGCATTGCGAAAGGCGTAGGTGATGATCACGGTGAAGGGAGAGAGGCCGCTGGCGCGCGCGGTGCGCACAAATTCCGAGGAGAGCGCCGCCAGCATGGAGGCACGTGTCATGCGCGCAATGGGCGCGAGCGAGAATATGCCGAGCGTGAGTGCCGGCAGGATCAATTGCTTGAGCGCTGCGATAAAGAGTTCGCCGTTCCCCGCGAAGATGCTGTCGATCAGATAAAATCCGGTGAGGTGGGGAGGCGGGCTGAAAAATACATCGAGGCGCCCGAGTGGTGCCGGCGCCCAACCGAGCAGGTAATAAAAGACGTAGACCAGGATCAATCCGGTGAAGAATACGGGTAGTGAGACTCCGGCGGTCGAAATAACCCGGCAGGTATGGTCGAGGATGGAATTGGGGCGGGTTGCGGCCATGACCCCGAGCGGTACGGCAACGCAGATCGACACGATCAGGCCGAGCAGCGTCAACTCCGCCGAAGCGGGAAGCCGCGTCTTTATCTCATAGCCGACCGACTGCCCGGTGGTCAGCGAGCTGCCGAGATCTCCCTGTGCAAGATCATGCACGTATCTGACGAACTGCACGTAGAGCGGCTGATCGAGCCCGAGCTTTACCCGGATCTGCTCGATTGCCTCTTTCGTGGCGGCGGGGCCGGCGAAATACGCGGCGGGATCGCCCGGCAGTGCGCGCGTGAGCAGGAAGGTAACGACGATTACGCCGATAAGGCTCGGCACCGCCAAGGCCAGCCGCTTGAGGATCAGCGCGAGCATGACCACTGTCGCTGTAGGGTGGGCAAAGGCGCAAGTCTCTGCGGTGTACGCGTGGGCAAAATCGCGCGCGCGCCGTGCCCACGCGGATACATGGAAGCCGCGATTTTGCCCACCCTACGGGCCCGTATGACGGTTACGCCTTCACCAATGCGCGGTAATCGAGCCGCCGGTGGAACCAATACTGATAACCCGAAACGTTCTTCTGCATGGCGACGTTGACGAAGGGCTGATAGAGCGGAATGCGCGGAATGTCTTCAAAGGCGAGCTTGACGAACGATTTTACGTCCGTCTGGTAGGTCCGAGTATCACCTTCGGCAGCCGCGGTTACTGCGCCATCGATGTAGCCGTCCATTTCCTTCGACTGGTAGCTCATCGTGTTGAAGATCGAATTTTTTCCGTGATAGCACCAGATGAAGAAATATTCGGGGTAGTCGAGCCAGCCGGAAAAAACGTTGGTATAGAGCGGCAGGACTTTCTTGTTCAGCTCCGTGCGCCAGGTCGCCCCCGGAATCTTGTTGATGGTGCAACGGATGCCGATTTGCGCAAGGCTTTCCTGGGTGAGGACGCAGATGGGCTCATTGACTCCGGCAAATCCGAGATCGAATGACAGCGTCGTGTCAAAACCGTTCGCGTAGCCGGCCTCGGCCAGCAACTGCTTTGCTTTCGCAATATCCGTGTCATAGCCGTGCGGCTGCGGCCATGCGACTTCAATGGGTGCGCCGGCAGGCGCACCGAACATGGGCTTGGCAAGCCCGAACAGCGCCGCGTCCATGATCTTCTGATAGGGAAGCGCATACGCCACCGCCTGGCGTACCTTCAGGTTATCGAACGGCGGTTGCTTCACGTTCATGCCGATGTACTGGATGCCGTTCGAATACGGGGTCGAGACGATGTGGAGTTTTCCTGAATCCTTAAGCTCGACGAAATCCTTGTTGGGCAGGTCATAGGAAATATCGGCGTCGCCGCGTTCCAAGAGCGCGCGCCGATTGCCGGCGGAAGGCACCATCCGCCAAATGATGCGCCTGATCTTCGGCACCGGCCCACCCACCCATTTGTCATTACGCTCCAACACCACTTCAGTGCCCGCATTCCAGCTCACTACCCGGTAGGCGCCGCTCGCTGCCGTGTTCTGCTTGGTGTATTCGAGCCCCCACGGGTCCTTGTCCGTCGCGTGCTTCTTCACCAGCTCCGAATTGATGATGCACGGCACTACAACCGCGAGATCCGGGATGGTGAGCCGATCCTTGCGCAAGAAATCGACCCGAATGGTGTTGTTGTCCACCACCACGAACTGCTCCGGCTTGGTCAGCGATCCCGCGCCCATCTGAAACGTCGGAAAACCGCCGACCGTAACGGCCCGATCGAGCGACCATTTCACGTCTTTTGCGGTGACCGGAGTGCCGTCGTGAAAGGTGGCGTTCTTCTTCAGCGTGAAGGTGACCGACATGTCGCCGATCTTCATATCGTCGGCGAGCTCCATCTTGAACTTATCGCGCTCGTAATATTGCACTCCGTTGGGCAACGTCTTCATCTCGTGGCTGATCAGGCGATCGTAACAGTTCCAGGAGACCTCATAGCCCGGCACATTCGTGCCCACGCCGTGAATGTCGATATTGTTCGGGCCGCTCTCCGACACGATGAGAAGCGTTTCCTGGCGAGACTGGGCCTTGGCCGGCGACCGTACAGCAGGGGCGGACGGCAGAACGGTACCAGCGCCAAGCACGGTCATTGATTTCAGGAACTCGCGACGCTTCATCATCACCTCCAAGGCGGTCGGCCAAAGCTGGAGCACCATCCGCAAAGGACATGCCAATAGCCCATGGTCGAGCCCTTTGCGACAAGCCGCTGATTAATTGCAGTTTTACTCCTCTGCGGGCCCACGGCCTCGCAGCGCCAGCGCTTGCTCCATACTACTGCCTTTATGCGCGAGGGATAGGCAGCGCCCATCGACTTGGGGACAAAGCCAGGGACAGCGACAGCTGCTTCAAAACTAGTCAACTGCCTAGTGAATGGGCGTCATGTGCTTCGGCTGTGACCGACGGGCCAAATCAAGCGACGTTAGTCCGTCCGCCAGGCGCAATGGCATGTCCATTGCTAACCCATGGGCAATCGGCCGGTCGCATGCCGGCGCGAAGAATGGAGTGCGCCCATGTCGACCTTCGACAATCCTTTTGACCCTGCCCGCCGGCTTGCAGCGGGATGCGTGTGCGGACGCCATGCCAGCCAAGCCGAGCATGAGCGCGCGGAACGCCTTTTCTGCGCGGAGGTCGCGAGCGAGGAGAAGCGATATGAAGGCGTGATCGCATCCGCCGTGATGCGCGCAATTTTTCCCCGCGATCGTACGCGTCGCACGTTCCTCAAGGCGGTGGGCGCCTCGACCGCGCTCGCCGCGCTCTCGCAGTTCTTCCCGCTCAAGCTTGCCACTGAGGTTTTTGCGCAAACCAGTGTGCCGGAGAAGAAGGACCTGAAAGTCGGGTTCATCCCGATTACCTGCGCCACGCCAATCATCATGGCGCACCCGATGGGCTTCTACAGCAAGCACGGGCTCAACGTGGAGGTGGTCAAGACGGCAGGCTGGGCGGTCATTCGCGACAAGACGCTGAACAAGGAATACGACGCCGCGCACATGCTCTCGCCGATGCCGCTCGCCATCACGCTCGGCGCGGGCTCAAACCCAATTCCGTATACGATGCCGGCAGTCGAGAACATCAACGGACAGGCAATCACCCTTTCGATCAGGCACAAGGACAGGAAGGATCCCAGGAGCTGGAAAGGGTTCAAATTCGCGGTTCCCTTCGACTATTCCATGCACAATTATCTGTTGCGCTATTATGTGGCCGAACACGGCCTCGATCCGGACACCGACATTCAGATCCGCTCAGTGCCGCCGCCCGAAATGGTGGCCAATCTGCGCGCCGACAACATCGACGGCTACCTCGGTCCCGATCCGTTCAATCAGCGCGCGGTTTACGACGGCATCGGCTTCATCCACATGCTCTCGAAAGAGATGTGGGAAGGTCATCCTTGCTGCGCGTTTGCGGCATCGAAGGAATTCGTCACCACCATGCCGAACAGCTATGCGGCGCTGCTCAAATCGATTCTGGATGCGACTGCGTTTGCGCACAAACCGGAAAACCGCAAACAGATTGCCGCGGCTATTGCACCTGCCAATTATATCAACCAGCCCGAGACGGTGCTCGAGCAGATACTTACCGGCACCTATGCGGACGGGTTGGGGCAGGTGAAGCGCGATCCCAATCGCATCGATTTCGATCCTTTCCCGTGGCAGTCATTCGCGATCTGGATTCTCACGCAGATGAAGCGCTGGGGCCAGATCAAGGGAGACGTCGATTACAAATCGGTGGCCGAACAGGTGTTTCTCGCGACCGACACGGCAAAGCTGATGAAGGAGGTCGGGCTCACCCCGCCCGCAAGCAGCTCCAAGAGCTTCACGGTGATGGGCAAGGAATTCGACCCGGCGAAGCCCGAGGAATACGTCCAGAGCTTCGCGATCAAGCGGGTTTAACGCGCCATGCGGTCCCTCCTGGGCTTACGCGCAGCGGTCCTTTCGCTGCTCGTGTTCGCGATTTTCATCGCGGTGTGGCACCTCGGCACTGCCGGAAGCGGGACCGCGGTCAGCATGGATCCGGAATACGCAAAGCTCGTCGGCGCAACGGCGAGCCAGGGCAAATCGGCAATGCCCGGCCCCGCGGACGTTGCCGCCAAGCTGTGGCAGCATCTCAAAGACCCGTTCTACGACCGCGGCACAAACGACAAGGGACTGGGGATTCAGCTCGCGTTCTCCATCGCGCGCGTCGCCGCGGGCTATCTATTAGCGGTCGCCTTTGCGATTCCCCTCGGATTTCTCATCGGCATGTCACCGCTCATGAGCCGCGCGCTTGATCCTTTCATTCAGGTGCTCAAGCCGATTTCGCCGCTGGCCTGGATGCCGCTTGCGCTTTACACGATCAAGGATTCGGGCTTGTCCTCGATATTCGTCATCTTCATCTGCTCGCTCTGGCCCATGCTGATCAACACGGCTTTCGGTGTCGCTTCGGTGCGCCGCGAATGGCTCAATGTGGCGCGCACGCTCGAAGTCGGGGTCATCCGCCGCGCCTTCACGATCATTCTCCCCGCTGCGGCGCCCACCATCCTGACCGGCATGCGCATATCTATCGGCATTGCCTGGCTCGTGATCGTCGCCGCCGAAATGCTCGTGGGCGGCACCGGTATTGGTTATTTTGTGTGGAATGAGTGGAACAATCTCTCCATCACGAATGTGATCACTGCCATTCT
Organism: Xanthobacteraceae bacterium; assembly: GCA_040510075.1. Taxonomy (GTDB): domain Bacteria; phylum Pseudomonadota; class Alphaproteobacteria; order Rhizobiales; family Xanthobacteraceae; genus VAZQ01. The sequence goes on from JBEVJT010000066.1 coordinate 19,167, forward strand.
GGTAATAGGCCTGGTCGGCATGCTGCTCGACCAGATACTCGCGCGTGCGACGCGGCTTGTGACGTTCCAGGAATAGCCGTTCCGGCACATGAGTGATAAATTCATCGCCATTGAGGGAATTACCAAGCGCTTTGCGGCGCCGGACGGCGGCGTCACAACCGTGTTCGAGAATCTGTGGCTCGGGATGGCGCGTGGGCAATTCACCTGCATCATCGGCCATTCCGGCTGCGGCAAAACCACCGTGCTCAATCTGGTCGCCGGTCTCGATGAACCCTCCGAGGGCACCGTGATCGTAGACAACCAGGCCATCGAAGGTCCGAGCCTCGATCGTGCGGTGATATTCCAGAGTCATGCTCTGCTGCCCTGGCTGACGGTGAAAGGCAACGTCGCCTACGCGGTTTCTTCCAAATGGCGCCGGATGCGGCGTGCCGACGTCGATAGCCATGCGCAGAAATTCATCGATCTCGTCGGGCTTTCCGGTGCCGAGCGCAAGCGCCCGGCCGAGCTTTCCGGCGGCATGAAGCAGCGCGTCGGCATCGCGCGCGCTCTCTCCATCGAGCCCAAGATCATGCTCATGGACGAGCCGTTCTCGGCGCTCGATGCGTTGACGCGCGGCACGCTGCAGGATGAAGTGCGGCGCATCTGTCTGGATACAGGCCAGACCGTATTCATGATCACCCACGATGTGGACGAGGCGATTTATCTCGCCGACCGCATTGTGCTGATGACGAATGGCCCCGACGCAGTGCTCGCGGAGATCGTGGAGAACCCGTTGCCCAAGCACCGCCAGCGCAGCGATGTGCATAAGCATCCGCTCTATTACGGCGTGCGCAATCACATCATCGATTTTCTGGTGAGCCGCAGCCGGCCGCGGCGCGACCAGGCAAAAAGGCTCGATCCGCGCCATGTTCCAGTGGTGCGCCCGGGAGCGCCTGAGCCCATCGTCGCCGCGGAGGGCGCGATCCCGCTGAGATCGTCATCCAACGATGACCTCCACGACGCCGCGCGCGAAGGAAAATTGTCGCAGTGCGGGTAAGCCGCGCCTGAATTCAAAAGGGAGAGACGCATGCAACGCAGCGAACTCACGGAGAAGATACTCGATATCAAGCGCGCCAAGGGATGGAGCTGGAAACACATCCACCGGCAGATCGGCGGCTATTCCCCGGTGCTCCTTGTCGGCGCACTGCTTGGGCAGATGAAATTGACGAAGCCGCAGGCGGCAAAAGCGCAAGAGCTCTTCGGCCTCACGCCCGCGGAAACCGCGATGCTAAATGAGGTGCCGATGCGCGGGGCCGATGTGCGAATGCCGCCGACCGATCCGCTGATCTATCGGTTCTATGAGCTCGTGATGGTGAACGGTCCGGCATGGAAGGCGCTGATCGAAGAGGAATTCGGCGATGGCATCATGTCGGCCATCGATTTCGACTTGCAGATTGAGCGCGTCCCGAACCCCAAGGGCGATCGCGTCAAGATCACTATGTCGGGGAAGTTCCTGCCGTACAAATATTATGAGAACACCGGCAACGTGCCGGAATACGGATACAAGGAGGAATAATCATTTACGCTCATGCCCGGGGAAGCGGGCATCCAGAAGATCTGGGTCCCCGCTTTCGCGGGGACGAGCGGCTTTAATCTTGGTCTTATTGCGGGTCGAGCGGAAGAGGCGCGTTTTCTTCGCGTGGCTGGACTTCGCGAGGCTTCGCGCGAACCACCGCACGCCGCGGAGGCGGCGCTGCGGCGCTTGCTTCCGAATGCTGGCTGGTAAAGCCGTGTATCAGGGCTGCGGGCTCCGAGTACCACGTCGAAAGTCGGCGGTTCTCCTGCTGCGCCTGCAGTGCCGCAATCGTACTGGTGGCGCGCTGATGCTCGTCCGCAAGCTCTTGCAGATCGCGCTTGAGCATATCCACTTCGCGCGTCAAACGCTGCACCGCCGCCTCGGGTGCTTCGGCCGCTCCTTGGCTCGTTTTGCTGTCCCCAAGGGGGCCGTTCGGCCATCCCAGTGCGACCGCGCTGATTACACCTGCCGCAAGTGCAAGCCCGACCACCGTGGAAAGCTTGAATCCCATACTGGGCCGCGGAGGAGGAATGAAATCGGATTCGTCACATCCGAATTCCTCGTCGAACGCGTCCAACCTCGGAATCACGCCTGCACGCGCAGCAGACATTTGGAATACGCCCCGCTTACTCACCCGCTAGAGCGGGATATCCGCTCTAGCTTATTGTTTGAGCATGATCTTTTCCGAAAACCGGTACCCACTTTTCGGGATCATGCTCCAGGGAGCTATGATGCGCCCAGCCTATGGATAACTCAAGCGTGCCGGAACGGCGAGATTGCGGCAGAGAGCCATGCGAGCGAACGCTCTCCTAAAAAGCCGATTTTTCGTTTTGTTTCAAGGCGCTGGGGCAGGCAGGGCTCGCCCCAGGCTCCAGATCGCCGGAAGAGCCGCAACACAGAGCGCGGCCATGGCCAAAAAGCCTGCCGGGCCGAACTGGGTGTATAGCCAT
>JBEVJT010000067.1:0-3192 GCA_040510075.1 Xanthobacteraceae bacterium
GCTTCCGCACATAACGAACATAGGTGAGCAGAGCGAGAAAAAAGAAAACTCCGCTGAGCACGTCTTTGCGCTCGGAAATCCAGGCGACCGACTCTGCCCGCAAAGGATGAATCGCAAAGAGCGCCGCGACAAACGCGCTCCGCCCGATCGAGCCCGTCATTTGCCAGAGGGCAAAGAAAAGGAGAAGAACGCCAATCGTGTGCAGGAGCACATTGACGAAATGATAACCGCCGGGGTTGAGACCAAAGACCTGCGCATCGAGCATGAGCGAGATCGAAGTCAACGGGTGCCAGTTACCGACCAGCGGATGCGTGAGGGCCCGCTTCAGTCCCTCCCATGTGAGGCCGTTGCTGATCCAGGGATTTTGGTAAACGTAGGAATTGTCGTCGTAGTTAACGAAGTCAAAGCCGAGCGTTTGACCAAAGACGATCCAGGTAATTGCAACCAGGCCGAGACAGATGACGGCTGTCGGCCAGTTTTTTGTTGGGACCGCGGAAGCAGTTGCTTTCGGCGTGGACCGGAGACGCCGGGGCGCGGAACGGGCGCGCGTTTTATTCATGCTCGATTTGGGCACAGTGAGGGCGATTTGGTCCCAGGCAGCTTCCGGAGTTGAAGGTCACCGCTCGTGTTCATACACTAGGATATCCAGCGGAATCCCGAGGAGACGAAGGCGAATCGTGGCTGGTGCAATAGCTGCGAGGGCGAAGACGACCCAGCAAAGCTTCCACAGCTCTCCCATTTTCCGAGCTCCTCATGTTCTGGCCGGCGGGCTCATGGTTCCTCGAAAGGCTAGGACACGTCGCCCGTCCGCCGCCTTCGCGCCGCGCCGCGGTAGCGAAATGCCGTCCTGAGGCAACCGAGCCCATAATGTACGCTGGCGCGGAAGCCAATCGACGAGGCTTCGGGAAAATACCGGGTCGGGCAGCTGACTTCCCCGACTGGATAACCGAGTCCGATGACTTGTGCGAGAATCTGGTTATCAAACAGGAAATCATCCGAATTTTCTTCCAACGGCAGGCGTTCGAGAAGGGAACGGGCGAAAGCGCGGTAGCCGCTGTGATACTCCGACAGTTTGGCGCCGAGCAGAAGATTCTCAATCAGGGTGAGAACCCGGTTCGAGACATATTTCCACCAAGGCATTCCGCCGCGCAGCGCGCTCCCGCCGAGGATGCGCGAGGCAAGGACGCAGGGATAAAGACCGCTCGCGATGAGCGACGCCATCGCGGGGATGAGCGCCGGAGTGTATTGGTAGTCGGGGTGGATCATGATTACGATGTCCGCCCCGGCGGCGAGGGCCAGTCGGTAACAGGTCTTTTGATTACCGCCGTAGCCGCGGTTTTGAGGGTGGACTTCGACCTGCACTTGCGGCAAGGCGCGCGCCATTGCCGCGGTCGCATCCTTGCTGGCGTCGTCGACCAGAATAATGCGATCGACAATCCCGTGCGCCATGACTTCTTCATAGGTTTGGCGCAAAGTCCGGGCCGCATTGTAGGCGGGCATTACAACTACGATTTTCTGACCTTGCAGCATGCTATTGAGAGGGTCGCAATGAGCCGTTACCGTGCGGAAGCAGTTTTGCGAGGGCGCGACGATGCGGCGAGGGAACCGGCAGGCGGTCAAGCGCGCGGAGCGGGAACCACTGCTGATGGTTCTTAGGCAGCTTTGGCCCCGATTGGGCGAAAACTGCCAGTGTGATGCGATGATGGGTGAAAGGAAAATCAAGCTGGAGGAGCGGCCGGCGCCGCGGTGTCGTGGGCAGGCGGGGCAGAATCCACATGCCGCGCCAACGTTCGCGGGATTGCTCGAGGAGCACGCGGTTGCGCCAGCGCATGAGGGCGTGCGGTTCCGATAGGTGAACGGTAGCCGCTCGCTTTTTCTTGATCGGCAGAATCGCAGGGCGTTGGGCGCGGCAAAAGGAGCGAACCGGACATTCGGCGCAACGCGGCTGATGCGGCAGACAGATCATCGCGCCAAGATCCATCAACGCGGAGTTGTGTTCGCGTCCGCCGACAGTTGGGAGGAGCGCGGTCGCGGTGTGCCAGAGATGAGCGCGACCGACAGAGGAATCGATCGGGATTTCGCAGTTCGTTAGGCGGGCCAGAACCCGCGCGATGTTGGCATCAACGATCGGCTCCGGAAGATCGAAGGCAAAACTGGCGATCGCGCCGGCACTGTAGCGACCGATGCCCGGGAGTTGCGCAATTCTTGCGACATCAGCGGGGAGTTCGCCCCCGAAGTTTTCCCTGACGAATTTCCCGGTCGCGTGAAGATGGCGAGCGCGGGCGTAATAGCCGAGCCCCTGCCAGGCGTGGAGGACATCCGATTCCTTCGCCCGCGCGAGCGCGGCAAAATCAGGGAAGCGATCGAGCCAGCGCTGATAGTAGGAAATAACGGTCGCGACTTGGGTTTGCTGGAGCATGAATTCCGAGACCAGAATCGCGTAGGGGTCGTGGGTGCGACGCCATGGAAGATCCCGACCCCGGAGCCTGAACCAACGATGTAGGCTGCGTCGAAATTGCCGGTGGTCTGACAGCGATCCGGTAGGTTCAGCGCGTCGCGACATGCGTGCGGGAATGATGCCACGAGTAGACGATTCCCCAAGCCGCGAACAAGAGAATCGAGGCCACAAGAAGCCAGCCGAAGGTGCGCTCGCTAAGCAAAAATTGCCCGACGAGAAGGATGAGCGCGCCAAAAAACATCAAACGCCCGCCTAGCTGATGCGTCGCCTGCCACGTCTCGGGATTTTCGAGGGTCCACGGCGTGCGGACGCCGACAAAATAGTTCGGGCGAACATTGCCAAGATAATTTCCCAGGACCATAAAGAAGAGAAGCACCGCGGAGACAATAATCCGGCCCCCGGGAATGGTTCGTCCTAACGACACCGCGATTTGGACGAAAAAAATCGTGTCCAGTAGGAATAGAACCGCGAGCCGAATAATCGGGAGGACGGCAGGCATCAAGTTTTCGTCGCCCAAGGTGCGTCGGAGCCTGGGATCGAACCCAGGCAGGACGCGCAGGAGACCGGTCGTTCCGAGCGCGGTGAGCGGGATGATGAAGATCCCAGGCGTTTTCGTTGCCCAACCGTCGATCTGGCCGCGAAAATTCCAGTGAATGGGAACCCGGGCCGGCAGGTCGTTCCAATAGATCGCGAGCACGACAAAGGGCGCGGTGAGCAGGACGGTCTCCAACCAA
>JBEVJT010000068.1:0-17059 GCA_040510075.1 Xanthobacteraceae bacterium
TCGGGGCGGTGGTCTTTGCTTCGCCCGACATAGACATGGACGTGTTTAACTCATCGCTCGAGCGCATGCCGACGCTCGGCCGCAACATCACCGTTATCACGGCGAGCAATGACCGCGCGCTGGCGGTGGCGGGGTGGATCGCAGGCGGAACGACCCGCGTCGGGACGGCGGAGCAGGCTCAGCTGGAGAAGCTCGGGGTGCGGGTCATTGATGCCTCAGCCCAGGGCTGGGGCATCATCAATCACGACCTGTTTTTGTCCAATGACCAGATCACGGGGGTGATCCGGCGCGCGATCGAAGGCACGCCCGATCGCCTTCCGTCCGCCATACCTGCACAAGCAGAACCCGGACATTGACGGCGCGAGCTGGCCGGCAACCGATCTAATCGAAATGGTTCGCGCTGCGCAGCCACTCATTTGCTTCTCGCTTTGACTGTTGGCTTGTGGTTGGCCGTAATTCGCTTTGGTGTCGGTGATGCCGCGTTCTCGACAGCCTCGTAGCGTTGCCGCGTCCGCGGTCCGGCGGCCGGTCCAGCGGCGAGCGTGTAAGCGGGCTCGTCGACGACGGGGCGACCGGTAGCGGGATCGGTAAGAATGGGATCGACGGCTGCGCCGGTCTTGCGGTTGACGAGAATGACGCTTCGACCCTCAGGCGCGAAGTGCTTGTTGCCCCAGGCCATAAGCGCGAAAAGCACGGGGCGGAAATCACGCCCGCGCGCTGTCGGCACGTATTCGTCCCGCGGCGGATGTTCGCTGTAGCGGCGGCGTTCGAGCAGACCGGCCTCGACCAAGGCATTGAGCCGCCGCGTCAACATGTTCGGCGCGATGCCAAGGCTCTTCTGGAACTCGTCGAACCGCCTCATTCCATGTAGGGCGTCGCGCATGATGAGCATGCTCCACCATTCACCCACGCGCTCCAGGCTGCGGGCGATTGGACAAGCCATTTTTTCGAAGCTCTTGCGCTGCATTGACATAACGTAGGGCTGTAACTATTAATATGCAAGCTACTCGCCAAGCAATCTTAAGAGTTCAGGACATTCCATGTCCGGGCCTTCCTCCCTAGACAGGCGCTGGCGAGAGCGCTCCCTCGCGCATGGAAAAATGATCTCCATCGCGCGCGAGGACCAGATTGCGCTTGTGGAATGGAGCCAACGTCGAGCGGTGGCCGATCGATATGATTGTCGTTTCCGGCAGCCGCTCGGCGAGCAGGCGATAAAGCGCTGCTTCCGCCGGCTCGTCGAGCGAGGCGGTCGCCTCGTCGAGCAGCAGATAATCCGGCGCTTGCAGGATCGCCCGTGCGACTCCAAGGCGCTGCTGCTCGCCGAGTGACAGCATGCGATTCCAGTGCGCCTCCTCGTCCAGCCGGCCGGCAAGCGACGGCAGCCCCACCGCCTTCACCACTTCGGCGCGCCGCTCGGGCGCAAACGCGCCGGCCTCGGCCGGATAGGCAATCGCCTGGGCCAACGTACCAATCGGGAAATAAGGCCGCTGTGGTAACGACACCAGCTTGGCGGTACGCGGCACCCTGATGCATCCTCGACCAAACGGCCAGATCCCGGCGATCGCCCGGAACAAGGTCGATTTTCCTGAGCCGGAGGGACCGGTCACCAGCACGCTCGGGCCTCGCGGCAGGACCACCTCACGAGCCTCGACGAGCGGCTTGCCGTCCGGCAGCCGGACCACGACGCCGTCGAGCTCGATGCGCGCTTCATCGGTCGGCACGATCGACACGACCGCCTCGCCGGCAGCCGCCGCCTGGCCGCCCGCAACGGCGGCGTTGAAACCGTCGAGCCGCGCAATGACCGCGCGCCATTCGGCGAGCTGCCGGTACGCGGTGACGAAGAATGAGAGCGCCGTCTGTACGCTGTTGAATGCGGTGGCGGTCTGCATCAGTCCGCCGAGCTGAAGCGCGCCGGAAAAATAGGCCGGACTCGTCACGATGAACGGGAAGACGGTTGAGACCTGGCTGTAGCTCGCGGTGAGGAACGTCAATCGCTTCGTCCGCAGCATGATGAGGTGCCAGTTTGCCATGATGCGGCCGAACCGATCGAGCAGGCGGTCGCATTCGACCGGCTCACCGTGCAAGAGCGCGATCTGTTCGGAATTCTCGCGCACGCGCACTAGGTTGAAGCGGAAATCGGCCTCGAATCGCTGTTGGCGAAAATTGAGCGAAATCAGCGGCCAGCCGACCAAATGCGTCAGTGTGGTTCCCAGCAGCGCATAAATCAGTGCGGCCCAAACCAGGTAACCCGGAATGCTGATGCTCGTTCCGAACAAATAAATTGGGGCGCTCGCCGACAGCGCCCACAGGATGAGCACGAACGAGCATAAAGTGACGATCGCACTGAGCAGTCCGATGCTCAGCGTCAGCGTGCGGTCAATGAAAAGATTGATATCTTCGGCAATGCGTTGGTCGGGGTTGTCTGCAGCGTCGCCAAGCAGCTGCATGCGGTAGTGATTGGCGCCGCCAAGCCAGCGATCGAGATATTGTCGCGTCATCCAGCGGCGCCACCGAATCTGCAGCCACTGGTTCAGATAGAGCTGATAAACGGCAAGCACGATATAGCACGCGGCCAGCACGCAAAAGAGCAGAAGCTCGTGTACGAAAGCATCCCACTCGCGACCTTGCAGGGCGTTGTAGAAGCGGTTGTACCAATGGTTGAGCATGACGTTGATAGCGACGAGGGAAAGCTCGATCGCTACCACGGCTCCAAGCAGGAGTCGGCCGGCACGGCGATCCGCGGAAAAAAAATATGGATGCGCCAGTCTCCATATGACGCTAAGGACTGAGATGAGGCGTGACACGGAGTTCTCCTGTTTGGGGACGGCATTGCTAACTGGGCAGGACAATCGAGGGCGTACTGCCCACACCGTTAGAGCGGCAGCGGACCACTAACTGCCGCACGAATCAGGCGAGGCGATGATCGCCCCGGGCGTGACAATTCGAGCGTTGCGCCGAACCATATCCCCGCCTAGAAACATGGCTCGTCTGGAATAAGGACCGATCCAGACGGTTCTCATACCAAGCGGCTGACAAGAGCCTGCGAGGGATCCACCGAAACCCGAGGGAGGGACAACTCCATGACCACGAAGCGGACGCGCACGCCCAAACTATCTTCATCCACCCCGCGTCGCACATTCCTGCGCGGCGCAGCACTGGCAGGCGTAGCCAGCGTGCTCGCGCCGTCCGTTGTGAAGGCGCAGGGGCCTATCAGCATGCGGTGGCAGAGCACTTGGCCGTCGAAAGATATTTTCCACGAATACGCTCTCGACTACGCCAAAAAGGTCAACGACATGACTGGTGGCGATCTCAAGATCGAAGTGCTGCCGGCCGGCGCAGTTGTTCCCGCCTTCCAGTTGCTGGACGCCGTGTCCAAGGGGACACTCGACGGTGGCCACGGCGTGCTCGTTTACCACTACGGCAAGCAGACTGCGCTGGCGCTGTGGGGTTCGGGTCCCGGCTATGCAATGGACGCCAACATGCTACTTGCATGGCACAAGTACGGCGGAGGCAAGGAGCTTCTCAGCAAGCTCTATGACTCGATCGGCGCCAATGTAGTGTCTTTTCCCTACGGCCCGATGCCAACGCAACCGCTCGGCTGGTACAAGAAGCCGGTGACCGGTCCGGACGACTTCAAGGGCCTGAAGTTCCGTACTGTCGGCATCTCAATTGACGTGTTCCAAGCAATGGGTGCTGCGGTGAACGCGTTGCCCGGCGGCGAAATCGTATCGGCCATGGACCGAGGTTTGATCGATGCCGCCGAGTTCAATAATGCAAGCTCGGACCGCGCGCTCGGCTTTGCCGATGTCTCCAAGACCTGCATGCTGCAGAGCTATCACCAGAATGCCGAGCAATTCGAGATTACCTTCAACAAGACCAAATACGAGGGACTGCCGGACAAATTGAAGGCGATTATCGCGAACGCTGTCGAGGCGTCATCGCAGGACATGCAGTGGAAAGCAATCGATCGGTACTCGAAGGACTACGTCACGCTGCAGACGACAGATAAGGTCAAGTTCTATAAGACGCCTGATTCGGTTCTAAAGAAGCAGCTAGAAGTATACGATGACGTTGTCAGAAAGTATGCCGCGACAAATCCCCTATTCAAGGAGATCGCCGAGTCGCAGCTTGCATTCGCCAAGCGCACGACGCAATGGGAGCAGGACACTCTCGTAAACCGAAAGATGGCATTCGATCACTATTTCGGACCGAACGCGAAGAAGCCGATCTGACGCCCCATATATCATACATCACGAAGCACCAGTCGGCGGCGCAACCGAATGGTGCTTTCTTTCTTGCGGTTCTCGTTTGAGGGACAGCAGGATCTTGCATGAAGGTCCAGGCTTTTCTACACGCGATTGATGGGATCAGTACCTGGGTAGGCAAAGCCGCGTCTTGGCTGATCATCGGCCTGATGACCGTCGTCTGCGTGGAAGTGTTCAAGCGCTACATTCTCAATGCACCGACCGCATGGATCTTCGACGCCGACAATATGTTGTACGGCACGCTGTTCATGCTGTGTGGTGCCTACACGCTCGCGCAAAACGCCCACGTCCGTGGTGACTTCCTCTACAGTTCCATGAGACCGCGGTTGCAGGCAGGGCTCGACATTGTGCTTTACGTCGTCTTCTTTTTTCCCGGTATCGCGGCGCTGATTTATGCAGGCTACGACTACGCAGCGGTATCGTGGCAAATCAACGAACATTCAAACGTCACCGCCAACGGTCCGCCGGTCTACCATTTCAAGACTGTCATTCCGATCGCTGGAGCGCTTGTCTTGCTGCAAGGCGTCGCGGAGATGGTGCGGTGCGTGGTCTGCCTGAAGACCGGTGAATGGCCGAGCCGCCTGCACGATGTCGCGGAAATCGACGTGGTTGGGGAACAGCTTGCTGCCAGCGAATACGTTGACGAGGAGTCGCGTAAGATTGCGATCGAGCGCGCGCATCAGATCGACGAGACCGCTCGCCAGCGTGGGATGGGCTCGGAACTGCAATCATGAGCGATCCGGTACTCGGGCTCACCATGCTCATACTCATCGTGGTCGTGATCATGATGGGATTCCCGACCGCCTTCACGCTGATGGGGCTCGGCATCTTCTTCGGCTACATCGCTTTCTATGATCCTTCGCACACTTCGTTGATCGACAATCGGGTCTTCGACCTGATGGTTCAGCGCACCTACGGCGCCATGACCAACGACGTGCTGATTTGCATTCCGCTGTTCGTGCTCATGGGCTATGTGATGGAGCGCGGCGCGCTCGTGGACAAGATGTTCTACAGCATCCAGCTCGCGTTCCGTCGTGTTCCCGCTTCGCTCGCCGTCGCGACCTTGATTGTCTGCACGTTCTGGGGGATCGCCAGCGGTCTGGTGGGCGCAGTGGTAGTATTGATGGGCGTCATCGCGTTCAACCCGATGCTGCGCGCCGGTTACGACGTGAAGCTTGCCTCGGGTGTGATCACCGCGGGTGGGACACTCGGCATTCTGATTCCGCCCTCGGTCATGATCATCGTGTATGCCGCAGTGGCGGGACAATCGGTTGTCAAGCTCTACGCAGCCGCGATGTTTCCGGGCTTCTTTTTGGCTTTGCTTTACCTCGTTTACATCGTGGGCTGGGCAATCATCAATCCGAAGATTGCTCCGCCCTTGCCGGAAGAGCAGACGAAAGTGCCGGTGCCGGAATGGGTGCGCAAATTTCAGGCAGCCTATTCCTCCAATATGCTCGTTGCGCTCACAGAGGCGCTGCTTTCACCGGCGAGAGCACGGAAGATCGAGGTGGACGGTCGCCCGCTTGGCGTCCGGTCGCTGGTCAAAAATCTTTGGATCGCGCTGGTGCCGTTTGCCTTGGTTGCCGGCACGCTCGCCTTAGTGTGGTGGTACGTCGTCATTCATCAACAGGCCGCAGCGGAGGCCGCTGTGTCCGGCGTGGAGCAATTGGGCACGCCCGGGCTGGGGAGCGGAGCGGCGACGCCCGCCGAGCAGGGACCGCCGCAAGGCTTTTATCTGTGGTTCGGCATTTGCGCCGTTGCCGGCGCGCTGCTGGTCGGCCGCTACTACTTGCGGATGGATGCGGCCCGCTTCGAAGTATTGAAGTTGTTGACCTCGTCGGTGATGCCGCTCGGCATTCTCACCGTGGTCGTGCTCGCGGTGATCCTGTTCGGCATCACCACGGCGACTGAGTCTGCCGGTGTGGGAGCGGCCGGTGCGTTTCTGCTCGCACTCCAGGCGCGCACCCTTGACTGGAAGCGCACCAAGGAAGCGGTCTTCCTTACCGCAAAAACGACCGCCATGGTCTGTTGGTTGTTTGTCGGCTCGGCCCTGTTCTCGGGCGTCTTTGCCATTCTCGGCGGCCAGGCCCTGGTCGAGCAATGGGTGCTATCGTTCAATTTGACGCCGGTGCAGTTCATGATCCTGTCGCAGGCGATCATCTTCCTGCTCGGCTGGCCGCTGGAATGGACCGAGATCATCGTGATTTTCGTGCCCATCTTTCTACCGCTGCTCAAGCATTTCAACATCGACCCGGTTCTGTGGGGCACGCTGGTATTCGTGAACCTGCAGGCAGCCTTCCTCTCGCCGCCTGTGGCTATGTCCGCGTTTTATCTCAAGGGCGTCTCACCCTCACATGTCACGCTCAATCAGATCTTCGCTGGCATGATGCCCTACATGCTGGTGATCGTCGTCTGCATGGTCATCATGTATCTCTGGCCGGGAATAACACTTTGGCTGCCAAACTATCTCTATGGGGGCTAGACGAGACGGAGCATTGATCGAGATGCGAGATCGGCATGGCCGATGACAGACTCCTCGGTCTGACGGCAAGCGAGGCGGCTGACGAGATAGCCCGCGGCACCATCTCGATCGAGGAATATTCGCGCGCGTGCCTCGATCGCATCGCCGCAAGGGATCCTGAGATCAAGGCCTTCGCGCATCTGGATCGGGAGCATGCGCTTGCGCAGGCTCGGACGCTCGACGAACGCCGCGCCGAACGCCGCTCGATGGGGCCGCTGTTCGGGATACCGATCGCGGTCAAGGACATTTTCGATACGATTGATTACCCCACCGAATGGGGATCGCCTGTCGGCACAGGGCGGCGCTGCCGCAACGACGCCAGGGTGGTTGCCAAGCTGCGCGCCGCCGGCGCCCTCATCATTGGCAAAACCGTGACCACGGAGTTCGCCTATTATCATCCCGGTCCGACGCGCAACCCGCACGATGCGGCGCGCACACCGGGAGGTTCATCATCGGGATCCGCGGCTGCCGTGGCTGCCAACATGGTGCCGCTTGCGCTCGGCTCGCAGACCAATGGCTCGACGATCAGGCCCGCCGCTTTTTGCGGCGCATTTGCCATCAAGCCGAGCCACGGGTTGATTTCGCGGGCGGGCGTGCTGATGCTTTCGCGCAAGCTCGATCATGTGGGCGCGTTTGCGCGCTCCCTTGCCGATCTCGCGCTGATCCTCGATGTGATGGTGGGCCATGATCCGGGTGACCCGGACACCGAGCTCTTCGCCGCGCCGGATTTCCGAGTTGTGCAGAAAGAGCCGCCGCCGCTGGCGCCGCGGTTTGCGTTCGTGCGCACGCCGGTCTGGGACAAGGCCGATGCGGAGACGCACGCCGCATTCGAGGAACTGGTGGCAGCACTGGGATCGGCAGCCGAGCCTGTGGAGCTTCCGGCAAACTGGGCGGGAGCATGGGAAGTGCACCGGACCATCATGGCCGTCGACATGACGCACAACCTCGCCAGCATCATAACAGGCGGTCCGACGAGCGATGCTTTGCAGAAGCTGTTGGAACACGGCAGAAAAATAACCGCAGTGCAGTACCTCGCCGCCTTAGACCAGGCGCAGCGCTATGCGGCGGGGATCGCGGACATTTTCAACGCCTACGACGCCATCATCACGCCTGCTGCGCAGGGGGTTGCCCCAAAGGGGCTCGATTCCACGGGCGATCCTGCGTTTTGCACGCTGTGGACCTTGACCGGCTTCCCGGCTCTGAACCTGCCGCTGCTCGCCGGAGCAAGCGGGCTTCCCATCGGCGTGCAACTCGTTGGCGATCGCGGCCGCGATGCGCGCCTGTTGCGCACCGCCACCGCACTCATCGCTATGCTCAGCGCGACGCAAAAAAAGAAGCGCGGTGCGAGCCGCGCTTCGTGAGTTTGCCCGTTCCGGGCGCTTCCTCCAAAGTTGTTTTAGTAGTCCATGCCGCCGCCGCCGGGCATTGCCGGAGCGGAAGCAGACTTCTTCGGCAGCTCCGCAACCATGGCCTCGGTGGTCACCAGCAGGCCCGCGACGGAAGCTGCATCCTGCAAAGCCGCCCGCACCACCTTGGCCGGGTCGATGATGCCCTTCTCGACAAGGTCTACAAACTGCTCGGTCTGCGCATCGAAGCCAAAAGTCTCCGACTTGTTCTCGAGCACTTTGCCCACCACGACGGAGCCTTCGAGGCCGGCGTTCTCGGCGATCTGGCGCAGCGGTGCTTCGATCGCCTTGAACACGATGTTTATGCCGGCCTGTACATCGGCGTTCTCGTTGTGGATCTTGCCGATGGCCTTCTTCGCGCGCAGGAGCGCAACTCCCCCGCCCGGCACAATGCCTTCCTCGACCGCCGCGCGCGTGGCGTTGAGTGCATCCTCCACGCGATCCTTCTTTTCCTTCACCTCGATCTCGGTGGCGCCGCCAACCCGGATCACCGCGACGCCGCCCGCGAGCTTGGCAAGGCGCTCCTGCAGCTTTTCGCGATCATAGTCCGAGGTGGTTTCCTCGATCTGCTGTTTGATCTGCTGCACGCGCGCCTCGATGTCCTTCTTCTTGCCGGCGCCGTCGACGATCGTGGTCTTCTCCTTCTCGATGACCACCCGCTTGGCGCGGCCGAGCATTGCGGTGGTGACGTTCTCGAGCTTGATGCCGAGATCTTCGGAGATCAGCTGACCGCCGGAGAGAACCGCAATATCCTCGAGCATTGCCTTGCGGCGATCGCCAAAGCCGGGAGCTTTGACGGCCGCGACCTTGAGCCCGCCGCGCAGCTTGTTGACCACCAGCGTGGCAAGCGCCTCGCCTTCGACATCCTCGGCCACAATGAGGAGGGGCTTGCCGGCCTGCACGATGGATTCAAGCAGCGGCAGCATCTCCTGCAGCCCGGAGAGCTTTTTCTCATGCAGCAGAATGAAGGCGTCTTCGAGCTCCGCCACCATCTTTTCGGCGTTGGTGATGAAATAGGGCGAGATGTAGCCGCGATCGAACTGCATGCCTTCGACGATCTCGACCTCGGTGTCGAGCGCTTTCGCTTCCTCGACCGTGATGACGCCCTCGTTGCCGACCTTCTGCATGGCTTCGGCAATCATCTGGCCTACTTTGGTATCGCCGTTCGCCGCAAGCGTGCCGACCTGTGCGACTTCCGAGGACGAGCCCACCTTCTTGGAGCGCCGCTCGATGTCCTTGACCACTGCCGACACCGCAATGTTGATGCCGCGCTTGAGATCCATTGGATTCATGCCGGCGGCTACAGATTTGGCACCCTCCCGCACGATGGCCTGGGCCAGCACGGTCGCCGTGGTGGTGCCGTCGCCCGCCTGATCGTTGGTCTTCTGGGCAACCTCGCGCACCATTTGCGCGCCCATATTCTCGAATTTGTCCTCGAGCTCGATCTCCTTCGCCACGGTGACGCCATCCTTGGTGATGCGGGGCGCGCCGAAGCTCTTGTCGAGAACGACGTTGCGGCCCCTGGGACCGAGCGTCACTTTTACGGCGTTGGCGAGAATATCGACGCCGCGCAACATTTTGTCCCGCGCGTCGCTGGAAAATTTGACTTCCTTGGCAGCCATTTAGCTCACTCCATTCGATTTGATTTGCAGATTTGCCTCCGCGGCTTCGCCGCGCAACGAACGAACATGATTGGGATTGGCTCCCGCTGGCCGCTCAGGCCAACACGCCCATCACGTCGGACTCCTTCATGATTAGGAGTTCCTCGCCATCGAGCTTCACCTCGGTACCCGACCACTTGCCGAACAGAATGCGGTCGCCGGCCTTCAGGTCGAGTTTGATCAGTTTGCCGCTCTCGTCCCGGCCGCCCGGCCCGACGGCAATCACTTCGCCCTGCGAGGGCTTTTCCTTGGCGGTATCCGGAATGATGATGCCGCCTTTGGACTTGTCCTCGGCTTCGATGCGTTTGACGACGACACGATCGTGCAGCGGACGGAATTTGGTTTTGGCCATGAATTTATTCCTCGCGGACTAGGCGCTGATTGGGCCTTTTAGGGTGGGAAGGTCTAGTTGTTAGCACTGTCTCAGGAGGAGTGCTAAGCTGCGCAAATAAGCAGTGTGGCCCTTCCTGTCAAGGCAGGAGGGCTCACGGGCGCAAACGCACATTCATCAGTGCTGCCAACCATTTCCGGCGATCCATGCCGCGACCGCCGGAAGGGCGCGCTCCTTGAAGGCGGCATCAGCGAGGATCGTCTCATAGGCCCGTTCAGCGGCAGCCCTGGCGCCCGGGCTTGCCAGGGCCGGCGCAAACGTGGCGAGCGCCTGGGCATGTTCCGCATCGCTGAAATTGCGCATGAAATCCCCAACGAAAGAGGCCCGGAAAGAAGCACCCGGCCGTCCTGCCAAGGCTGCAAAATGCTTTTGCAGGAAATCCCATACAAGCTCGGGCTGTTGGCCGGCCGACGCAATTGCCTGGAGAAGCGGCGGCTTGAGCCAATCCGGAATCTCCTCGGTAAGAATGAGATCCAGGTTGGCGCGCGCGAGCAGCGGGTCGCGAGCACTTGCCGCGGCCGAATAATAACGCAGCTGGTCCTGCGCACCCTCCGACGTGCGAGCGAGTGCAAGGAGAGTTTCGTAGGTGGCGCGATCGGCATGCAGGCCGACCACGTGGATGACGGGGTCGCGCAACTCGGGACTCACCGCGCTCGCATTGCGCATGAAAGCGCCGAAACGCCGCCTGGCTTCGCCGACCACGGCCGGATCGTTGAACTCGCCGAGTGTGCGGAAAATCCGGGCGCGCAATATGCTCGATTCTTCATCCTCGCGGATTATGGGATCGAGACCAAGCCGATCCAGCACAGGGCGCAATTTGGCACGAGCATAGACTTGCAGGTCCGCCCGCTCGGGCCGGCCGCGCGCGAGCCAATCCAGCCGGGCAAAGGTGCGGATCATCTGTTCGTACACACCTCGCTCTTCGCCCGGACTGATCTCCTCGACCGCACCGAGGTAAGCCCGAGGCTCGGCATGTGCGGCTTCCACCAATGCCCAGGTGTCGTCGAGCAGGTTCATGCGATCGGCGTCGCTGTTGAGGAAGGCGAACGACTTCCACAATGAGGAAATCGAAGCCGCATCGTATTGGACGCGGTAATAACCGCTGTCGTCAAAATTCACCTTGATGGGTTCACCGCATGCGCCGAAGAAAATCTCGTTTTCCTCCCTGAGGAGAAAAGATTCTGCTGAGCTCCGCGCCCGCGCCCGCCCGATCGTCACCGGGACGAGCCAGGAATGCGGCGAGGCAGCGAAGCTCTGTGGCCGCAGCGCGATGCTTTGTTTGCCATCCAAACAACGCGTCTGCACCGTTACGAGGGGGAAGCCGGCCTGCTCCGTGAAACTGCGTGCAATATCGCGGACCGGGCGCGCGGAAACCGCCTCCAACGCCTGCCACAGATCGGCCGGCGTGGCTCTGCCATACGCGTGCCGGGCGACGTAGGTGCGGATGCCCTCTTGAAACGTCTGCCGACCGACAGTCCTTTCCAGCATGCGGATCAGCGCCTGGCCCTTGCCGACCGCGATCTCATCGATGTCAGCCAGGGCTTCGCTTTCGGCCGTAATAGACGGTGACTGCAGCGCGCGAGAACTGCGACGCGCATCTGATTGCATGGCGAATTCCTTCGCCGCGTGCAGATCGATTTCGATGCGCCAGCGCGGAAAGAAACGCTCGGCCGCCTTGCTCTCAATAAAGCCGGCAACGGCTTCCGTCAGCCAGAGGTCCTCGCGGGAACTTGTCACCAGATTCCTGAGCCACTGGCGTGCGGTGTTAAGGGCGAGCATCGCGAACATGCTGCGCCGAGCGCTGGATGCGCTCGTCGCACGGTCGATCAGCATGTGCGCTTCGGGAAGCGCAATAACGCCCCAGGCGTCCACTAGCTCGCCTATGCCGCCCGGCAGAGCGAGCAGGTCGAGTTTCGGCAGCGGGTATTTGAATCCGAAATAGCCGTTGAAATAGCGCACCAGCCTGGCCGCATGAGCCAGCGCAAATCGCGCCTGCTCGTGTTTGCCCACTGCGGTTACGGCGCTCACTACTGTCTCGCCGGAGGTGACCATCGACCGCTCAAAGCGGCCGACGAAGAGCGCAAAGGAATTAGTTGCGATTGGTGGAGTGCGGGCAAAGGCTACCTGTTTCAGCACAGGCGTGACCGGCTCCTCCTGAGCGATGGGCATGTTGCTGATTGCCGTATCCGTGCGCGGCACGGTCACGGTGAGCGCAATCGTCGCCTTGAATGCGGGGTCGTCAAAACAGGGAAAGAGGCGCCGTGCACCGATCGGTTTGAAATGGCTTGCGAGCATGCGCTGCGTGCCCGCAGCGGTTCGATATTCAATCATGAAAAGTCCGCTGCGAAATTTGTTGATACGCGCGGCAAAGGTGAGACGCAGCTCGTGGGGTCCTGCTGCGAGCGGTTGCGCAAACGTCAGGGTTGCGGTTTGCGCAGCCGCATTCATCGCAATCGCCGGGTGCTGCTCGGAAGAGTCGATGGTCGCGTGCCTGAGGACTACATCGACGGCGTTGAGCACGAGCCGCTCGGTGGGCTCGCGCACCTCGAGATGGATCGTCGCGCTGCCTGCCACGCGGTCATTTTGCAGATCGGGCTCAAGCTCGATCGCGTAATGAACGGGAATGACCGTCCTCGGCAGTCCGCTAGCTGGAGAAAGTCGCTCCGCGCGAGCATCGCCCAGGACGGCTAGGACAACCGGCAAAACGACAAACGGCATAAGGACAAACGCGAGCACCGGCGCGATGACGCACAGGCGGAGACAAGTTCCGGTGGGTCGCAAAGGGTTCACGGCAGCACCGTTTGCCTCATATCTGCCTTTCCGGCGGCCTATTTTGGTCCGCCAGGGCTAGATGGGGAAAGCTTGGTAATGAGACCTGATAAGCTGAGTTGGGCGGGTTTGGGGACGCTGGCGGTCCTGCTGGCGGGTTGCACGACCCCTGCGCCACAAATGGACACTACGCCGGTCGCTCTTCCGCCGCCCGAGATGCCGGCCAAGGTGCGCGCATCCGAGATCATAGGCCGCTGGGGATATGCCGCCTACCACAAGCCGGAGGATCGCCCCCGTACCGAGGCAAATGCCCGAGGCCAATGCAAGCAACCCTTCGTCATCGGTCAGGGGCCCGGCGGTGGCGTGATGATGTATCTCGCCGATTCGCCGCAGCTGCAGGAATTGCGGCTCAAGGGCACTCCTTCCGGCCGCGACTATATCGGGCCGGCGGGACAGACACCCGGGCCGCAGGACCGGGAAATCGTCTCCTTCGACGGCCGCGTCATGGTTCTCAGATATGTCGATCCCGAAGTGGATGGCCGTTACGGGACCGGTATTTTCGTGCGCTGCGCTCCTCGCGCATAGCCCTGCATGCCGCGCCGGCTGCTCGCGACCCCGCTTGCAGCTTGGGAACGTGAAGGACTCAAGGCCGCGCTTGTCAAAGCCGGCCTGGCGGTCGGCGACATCGGCGATCCACGCATACTGTTCTGGCGCTTCGAGACATTCGAGGACATTCCGGTTGGCTTCGGAGGCATCGAAGTGCACGGGCGCGATGCGCTGCTGCGCTCTCTCGTCACGCTGCCGCCGGTGCGCCAGCTCGGCATGGGAGCGGCCATGGTCGCCGTGCTCGAGATCGAAGCGCGCGCGCTCAAGTGTCAGTCCGTCTATGTCGTGGTATCTGGTCTTGCGGATTTCTTCGCAAGCGTCGGCTATCGCGTCTGCGCTGCCGATGCCGTGCCCGAGCAGATACGCGCGAGCGGCGAATTCGTGGCGCTTGCAGAGAAAGGGCGCGTGCTGACGAAACAATTGGTGTGACCGCCTTCCGTCACCCTGAGGCGCTCGGCGCAACGCGCCGAGCCTCGAAGGGCGGACGGCCGCGGTTGGGGGCCGACATCCTTCGAGGCTCGCTCGCTTTGCTGGCTCGTACCTCAGGATCACGGGAGTAAGATAAGCGCTTGTGGCACGGCAAGGCTGCGCTATTCGAGCGGCTCCCGTTCTTTGCGAACGAACGCCAGCGCAGCCAATGCACCCAGGCTCAACGCGCTCGACACGATGAGGGTGCCCGCCCCCCAACGATCTATCAGAACACCAAACAGCAGCGGCGCAATTGCCTGGGCAATGCGCGCGGGCGCACCCAAGAGTCCCAGCCGATAACCGTAGCTCTTTGGACCGAATATGGCGAGCGGTACGGTTCCGCGCGCAATGGTGAGAATCCCATTGCCGAGGCCGTGCAGTACCGCGAACAAAAACGCGGGCAGCCCGGCCCCGCCGAGGATACCTACGACGGCCGCCCCCATCGGGTGCGTTAGCGTGGCAAGTCGTCCTGAAACGAGTGGATGCGCCCGCCTGAATACAGTTGCTTCGACGAGCCGCCCTATTACCTGAGCGGGTCCAATGAGGGTGCCGGCTGCGATCGCCTGCGCCGCTGTCGCTCCAGCTGCCTCGAGGAGCCGCGGGAAATGTGCGGCCATCGCGCCGGTCACCATCCATGCGAGAGCGAATGCGGTCGCAAGGAGCCACATGTTGCGATCCATAGGAATGTGCGCTTGCGGCTCCTGCCCTGCTTTGGTGTCGACCTTTGTCCTGGGCAGCAAAAACAGATTGAGCGGCAATCCCAGGAGGAGGTGTGCGGCGGCCCAGGCGAAGCACGTTTCTCGCCAGCCGTAGTGGCTCAAACACCACGAACTGAGCGGCCAGCCTACGGTGCTCGCGAGGCCTGCAATGAGAGTGATCCCTGTGATCGAGGGCCGCGCGGCGACGCCATAGATGCGGCCGAGTGCGGCGAACGCCGCATCATAAAGGCCGAGCCCCATTCCGATGCCGAGCAAGAGCCAGGCGAGACACAAGACTGGAAAGGAGGACGACACGCCCAAAAGGCCGAGCCCCGCGGCCAAAACAATGTTCGAGCTCGAAAGCACGGAACGCCCGCCCAGCGCATCAATGGTTCGTCCAATGCGCGGGCCCAAGAGCGCAGCGACCAGCAGAGCTCCTGAGAATGCAGCGAAGAACCACGATGTGGATATATGCAGATCGTGCGCGATCGGATCAGCGAGGATCGCGGGCAGATAATAGCTCGACGCCCAGGCAAGGGTCTGGGTGAAACCGAGGACCAGCACGATGGGAAGGCGCTCTGAGATTCTCATTCCGAATCGTGTAGCCCGGATCGAGTGAAGCGAGATCCGGGGATATGGATGCGACGAAGACCAATCCCGGGTTTTGCTTCGCTCAACCCGGGCTACGGCATGAACCTTCGCTTAACCATAACCGGCCGCGGTTTACGAGCTGGAAACCATGACGTGATGAAGAAAGCGTTTCTTCCCATCGTCGTTAAAATTTCAGCCCTGATGTTTACCATTCCAATCCGCTTTCGGACTTTACTGCTCTCAATTCAGGCGCGCGGATTCGCGTGCTTCCAGTGCCAGTCAGTGCAGTAGAGTAAGACATGCAGCGTGCTTTCCTGGCGTGCTCCGTCCTGGCGTTAATCGTGTGCGCGAGCGCTCATGCCGGCCCCCTTGTCACCTACGAAACGCTACAGGCCGCTCCGGCGCGCCAGGCGTCCGGCGCTTATGGCGGCGGGTTCATAGAATTCCTGATGAATGGAGGCGGCGGGCAGGCGAGCCAATCCCGGTATGACCGTTACCCGCCTTATCCGACCGATCTCGGTCCGGGAGTGATCGAAGCACCGAACCAGCCGGGCCGGGTCGTCATGGATCCGCGCTATGTGCGCCAGGTCGTGCCTTACGCCGGCAGCGAACCGCCGGGAACCGTCATCATTAACACGCAGGAGCGGATGCTCTATCTGGTGCAGGGCTCAGGGCGCGCAATCCGCTATGGCATCGGCGTCGGCCGGCCCGGCTTTACGTGGTCGGGCGAGCATCGCATCTCGCAAAAACGCGAATGGCCCGACTGGACCCCGCCCGACGAGATGCTCCGGCGCCGGCCCGACCTGCCGCGGCACATGGAGGGCGGCCCGGAGAATCCATTAGGGGCGCGCGCGCTGTATCTGGGCTCGACGCTCTACCGCATCCACGGCTCCAACGAGCCTTGGACGATCGGCACGCAAGTTTCCTCGGGCTGCATTCGCATGCGCAACGAGGACGTGATCGATCTCTATGAGCGTGTGAAGATAGGCACCAAGGTCATGGTGCTCTGATCCGGGAACATTATTGCGTCTTCAACAGGGCGGGATGGCGATTCGAGGATAAAGTCATCGCGCTCTATAGTATCTGGCTGAGAAATTGGCGCGTGCGCGCATCGCGGCAGCGGGTGAAGAATTCCGCGGGCGGCCCGTGCTCGACCATCACGCCACGATCGGTGAAGTAGATCTGGTCGGCGACTTCGCGGGCGAAACCCATCTCGTGGGTTACAATGACGCAGGTCATCCCATCCTCGGCCAATTCGCGGATGGTGGCCAGGACTTCTTTCACGGTTTCCGGATCGAGCGCGGCGGTGACCTCGTCAAACAACATGACATCGGGCTGCATGGCGAGGCTGCGGGCGATCGCCACGCGCTGCTGTTGACCGCCTGAAAGCTCGCCCGGATAGAAGTTTTCCTTCCCATCGAGGCGGACCTTGCGAATGAGCGCGCGCGCCTGCGCCTCCACGCTCGCGCGATCGCGCTTGAGTACGTGGATCGGCGCCATCATGATGTTGTCGAGGGCGGTGCGATGGGGGAACAGATTATATTGCTGAAACACCAGCCCCACCTTGCGACGCAAGGCGAGCTTGTCGAGCCTGGGATCGTGCACCTCCCGGCCTTCGACCAGGATGGAGCCGCGATCGATCGGCACCAGCGCGTTGACGCAGCGGATGAGCGTCGATTTGCC
>JBEVJT010000069.1:0-8377 GCA_040510075.1 Xanthobacteraceae bacterium
CGATGAACGTGCGCCTCTATGTGTGGCAGCGCGCAACAGCCGCGCTGATGGTGCCGCTCGTCGCCACACATGTGGCGTTTACCTTCTACGCGATGGGCCGCGGGCTTACCGCGGCCGACATACTTGGACGCACCCGCGGGAGCCTGCTGTGGGCCTGCTTCTATGGTGTGTTCGTTACCGCGGTGGCAATCCACGCAAGCATAGGGGTTAGAAATATCGTCTCTGAATGGTCGCCGATGAATGAAAGAAACGCCGGCAGGCTGGCTATTCTCTTCGGACTCTTTCTCTTTCTGCTTGGCATGCGCGCAGTCGCGGCAGTGGTCCTGCCATGAGGGTCCTGCAGCACCGCACAAGCACGCTTTGGCTCGCAGCGCTTCTGCACCGGCTTTCCGGCCTCGCGCTTGCGATCTTTCTGCCGTTCCATTTTCTCGCTCTGGGCCTGGCCATTCAGGGCGAAGCGCGCCTCGAAGGCTTTTTACGTTGGAGCGATGCGTTTTGGGTGAAGCTTGCGGAAGGCGGGCTCGTTTTCCTGCTCGTTGCGCATATGTTAGGAGGGCTCCGGATTCTGCTTATCGAAAATTTTGATTGGACTGATCGGCAGAAAGAGCTTGCCAGCGCGGCGGCTGTGTTGTCCGCGCTCATTGCGTTCATCTTTCTCGCGCGCCTTCTGACATGAGTATCGAGCGCACCAATACTGATATTCTGATCCTCGGCTCGGGCGGCGCCGGGCTTTTCGCCGCGCTGCATGCCTACGCGGCCAATCCCGATCTCGACATCATCATCGCGACCAAAGGCCTGCTCGGCAAATGCGGCTGCACCCGCATGGTGCAGGGCGGCTACAACGTCGCGCTGCATCCCGGCGACTCGGTCGAGCGCCATTTCATGGACACCATCGAAGGCGGCAAATGGCTGCCGAACCAGGAGCTCGCCTGGACACTCGTGAGCACCGCGGTCGAGCGCGTGCGCGAACTGGAAAACGAGATTGGGTGCTTCTTCGACCGCAATCCGGACGGCACGCTGCACGGGAAGGCGTTTGCCGGGCAGACCTTCGATCGCACCGTGCACAAGGGCGATCTCACCGGCATCGAAATCATCAGCCGGCTGATGGAGCAGGTCTGGGCGCGTCCAATCCAACGGCTGGAAGAGCACCGCGCCGTCGGACTCATTCCCTCGCGCGACGGGGCGCTGGCGGGCGTATTGATGATCGACATCCGTAGCGGTGAATTCCGCTATGTGGGCGCACGCGCCGTGCTGCTTGCCACCGGCGGCGGACCAACCATGTACCGCTACCACACGCCCTCAGGCGACAAGAGCATGGATGGCATTGCCATGGCGCTGCGGGCGGGACTGCCTTTGCGCGACATGGAGATGGTGCAGTTTCATCCCACGGGCCTGCTCGCCGGCCCGGATACGCGCATGACCGGCACTGTTCTCGAGGAGGGGCTGCGCGGGTCGGGCGGATATCTCCTCGACGGCAGCATGCGTCGCTTTATGGTCGATTACGACCCGATGCTCGAACGCGCGACGCGCGATGTCGTGAGCCGGGCGATGTACTCCGAGATGAAGGCAGGGCGCACGAGCCCCCACGGCGGCGTCTACATAAAAATGAGTCACCTCGGTCCCGAGAGGGTAGCCAAGGAATTCAAAGGGATGGTGCAGCGCTGCCGCGACTGCGGATTTGATCTCGCGGGTGGGCTCGTTGAGGTGGTGCCGACGGCGCACTATTTCATGGGCGGGGTCGTGTGCAACGCGGACACATCGACTGACATGCCGGGCTTGTACGTAGCCGGCGAGGACGCAAGCGGCATGCACGGCGCCAACCGCCTGGGCGGCAACGGCGTCGCCAACTCCACCGTGTTTGGCGGGATTGCGGGCGAGGTGATGCCGCGCCGCATTGCCCCCGATCCTGGCTGGCGCCCGGCGGATGAAGCCGTCCTCGAGGCCGAAATGACGCGCGCGCTGCATCCATTTACAAAGAAACCGGCGAATCCGAACGAGCTGCACGAAAAGCTCCTCGACACGATGTGGGATAATGTCGGTGTTGTGCGCGACCGCGCCGGTCTCGACCGCGCCGTCGTCAGGCTTGCGGAAATCGAGGCGGAGCTTTTGGCGAGCGGAATTGCGAGCGAGGATCGCGCCTTCAATATGGGCTGGCACGATTGGCTCAACCTGCGCTCCTTGTGCGAGATCAGCGTAGTGATTGCGCGTGCCGCACTCGCGCGCGAAAACTCCCGCGGCGCGCATTACCGGTCCGATTTTCCCGAGCCCGGCGACCTCCCTAGTTCTCGATTTACCGTGGCGCGGCAAACCGCGTCAGGGATCCAGATCAGCGACCGCCCGGTTGAGTTCACGATTGTGAAGCCTGGCGAGACTTTGCTGCACGATAGAGTTGCCGCCGAATAGGACGCGCCAGCCATGATTCCCCTTTCCTCGATCGAGCGCACTGCCGAAGAGCTGATGGCCAAGGCCGCCATCGAAATCCCAGACGACTACCTCGACGGCTTGCGCCGTTGCGCCGATACCGAGAAGGGCGACCTCTCCGCCTTCGTGATCAAGGCCATGCTGGAGAACTACGAAGCGGCGAAGCACGATCGCCGCGCCATGTGCGGCGATACCGGCGTGCCGCGCTGGTATGTGAAGATCGGCAACGATGCGCGGATCGAGGGCGGCCCGGTAGCACTGGAAACGGGCTTGCGCCGCGCGACCGCACGCGCCACGCGCAGCGTTCCCCTGCGCCCCAATCGCGTGCATCCGCTCTGGCGGACCGATCACAACAACAATGTGGGTATCGGCGCGCCCGAGATCGAATACTCGTTTCATCCGGACACGGACTGGGTCGATATCACCACGGTGCACAAAGGCGGCCTGTTCGGCACCGATTACCGCATGCTGTTTCCGGGCGACGGCATCGAGGGCATCAAGCGCTTCTATCTCGACACGCTGATCGGCTTCGGCAAGCGCGGCCTTGCGTGCCAGCCGGCCATCGTGGGCGTCGGCCTTGGCGGCTCGAAGGACATCAGCATGGTGCTCGGCAAGCAGGCGGCGTGCCTGCGCATCGTGGGCTCACGCAATCCCGATCCGAAAATCGCTGCGCTCGAGCTCGAGTTGAAGGAGCTGGGCAACAACATCGGCATGGGCGCCATGGGATTCATGGGCTCGTCCATGGTCATCGATTGTCACATCGAGGTCGGCTTTTGCCACACCGGCGGCATGCCGATGTCGGTGCACATGTTCTGCCTGTCATCCCGGCGCGCCTGCGCGCGCGTTTTTCCCGACGGCCATGCGGAGTTCCGCAACGACCCGATGTGGTTCACGGACTACATGCGTCGCGATACCGTCGAATGGCACGAAAGCGCCGCCGAAGAGGCCGCGGAGTAGGCGATGGGCGAGCTTAAGACGATTCACCTGAAGCTTCCGGCCTCGACGGACGAGCTGCGCAAGCTCGAAATCGGCTCGGTCGCCTATCTCACCGGACGCGTGTTCACAGCGCGCGAAGGCGTCTACAAGCGCGCCATCGAGGACGGTTTCGGCATGCCGGCTGACAAGGACGCGCTCGGGCTCGTCAATTTCCACTGCTCGCCCGCAGCCTCGATCCATCCCGACGGCAGCTACAGCGTGGGCGCGGTCACCGCGACTGCATCCTTCCGCTTCGCCAAGTGGCTCGACGGCTGGTTCAAGCTCTCGGGTTGCAACATCATTCTCGGCAAGGGCGGGATGACCGCCGACATCTACAAAAATTCGTTCGTGCCCAACAACGCAATCTATCTGACGACCGTGGGCTACGGCACCGGCGCGCTCCTCGGACGCGGGATCAGGAGCGTGGCAGGCGTTTACTGGCTGGAAGAGCTTGGGCTCGCCCAGGCGGTCTGGGTACTGGACGTGGAAAATTTCGGGCCCTTCCTGGTCGAGAGCGATCTTGCCGGCAACAGCCTGTTCGAGCGTGAGAACGCCAAGATCGCGCCCGGTTTCGCGAAGCTATACGCGGGCACGGAGCCCGCCACGCTGCGCCGCTACGGCGAAACCGACGACAAGACGAAAGAAGTGATTTGAGGTCATCTCCCGCAGGGTGCGCAAAGGCGGCGCTCATCGGGACTAAATCCCGGGCGCCGAGGTAGTCACCAACTTTGATCTGGTGTTCGATCGCCGACCTGCGCCGGCCGGCCGAACGCGCCGGCACGCATGGCTTCCCCTCTTCTTCGGTGAGATTTAGGGAGCGACCATCTAGTCGGCGGCGGCACCCGCGGCCTGAATGAGCGGCACCCATTTGGCGATTTCGGAACGCACCATGTCGCCGAGATACTTGGGCGTGCGCTGGTCGGGGGCGGGCAAGTCGGCGCCGAGATCGGCCAGGCGTTTGGCAACGTCCGGATCGCGCATGGCAGCATCGACTGCATGGTTGACCCGCTCGACGATGGGTTG
Organism: Xanthobacteraceae bacterium; assembly: GCA_040510075.1. GTDB lineage: Bacteria > Pseudomonadota > Alphaproteobacteria > Rhizobiales > Xanthobacteraceae > VAZQ01. Next base: position 4,420 of record JBEVJT010000069.1, read on the forward strand.
CGGGGTGCCCTTCGGGAAAAACAGGGCCGACCACACATTCGTGATCATGTCGGGCAAGCCGGCTTCAGGAGCGGATGGCACGGCAGGAATGACTGCTGCTCTGGTGGGCGCCGTCACCACGATGGGCTTGACGCCGCCGGCGTGAATGTGGGGCGAGGCCGAGACTACCTGGTCGAACATCATGTCGATCTGCCCCGCCAAGAGATCATTCACCGCCTGGGATAGTCCGCGATAGGGCACGTGCTGGATCTCGGTCTTCGTGAGATGGGTGAAGAGCAGATAGGTGAGATGGGACGACGAACCCGTACCGGCGCTGCCGAACGTGACTTTATTCGGATGACTCGAGACATAGGCGAGAAAATCTTTCAACGTCTCGGCGGGGAAATTCTTTCGCAGCACGAGCACCATGGGAGTGTTGGCCGCCAGCATCACCGGTTCGAAATCCGTGCGCGGATCATAGGAGAGATTTTTGTAGAGGCCGACACTCGCCGCATGGGTGCCGAGATTGCCCATGACCATCGTGTATCCGTCCGGTGCCGCCTTGGCGACGCGCGCTGCGCCAAGCGAGCCGCCCGCCCCGGTAACGTTCTCGACGATGATTTGCTGGCCGAGCGTACCGCTCATGTGCTGCCCGAGAATGCGCGCCATGACATCGGTAGGGCCGCCCGCCGCAAACGGCACCACGACCGTGATCGGACGCGTGGGATAGGGTTGCTGCGCCGCGGCGCCTTGGAGCGATGCGCAGAGAACCGCCGCGGCAAAAAGAGCCTGAAGAACTCGTCGCATCATTTCTCTCCCGATGTTTGCCTCTAATTGAGCTTGATGTTCAGCTCCTGAACGAGCCGGGCATATTTGTCGTAATCCTCCCGCAACAGCCGCGCAAATTCATCTGCGGTGCCACCCACCGGCTCCTGCGCAGACTGCAGGAAAGTCTCGCGCACCGTTGCCTGCCTCAGGGCGTTGTTCATTTCCGCGTTCAGACGCGAGATGATGGAGACCGGCGTACCGGCGGGGACCAGCACACCGAGCCACTGATCGAGAATGAGTCCCTTTATTCCTGCCTCCTGATGGGTCGGCACGTCCGGCAAGCTGGGAGAACGCGCGAGCGTGCTCTGCGCAAGGAGCCGCAGGGCGCCTGCCCGGTAATGGGGCATGAGCGGCGAGGATCCAAGCGAGCCGACGCGGATATGCCCGGCAATCAAATCGTTGATGGCCTGTCCGCCGCCCCGATAGGGCACGTGCTCGAGCTTGATGCCGGCGATCTTTGCGAACCATTCGGCGACCATATGCTGTTGCGAGCCGACGCCGGAAGTGGCGTAGCTCAACCCAGGCTGCTGTTTGGCCAAGGCGACAAGTTCGGCGACAGACGCGACGCCCAGCGTCGGATGCACCGCCAGCACCACGGGCTGGCGTGACAACTGGATCACCGGGCTGAAATCCTTCAGCGCATCGAACGACACCTTGAACACGTGCGGGGCGCTCGCAATCTGATCGGGCGCAATTAGGACGGTGTATCCGTCGGGCGCGCTTCTGGCCGCCGCCTCGAATCCCACATTTCCGCTCGCGCCGGATTTGTTCTCGACGACGATCTGTTGGCCCCAGGCGCGCGCAAGCGAGTCAGCGATGACGCGAGCGCCGACATCGGTCGACCCGCCCGCCGGAAAAGGCACGATGAACCGAATAGGCCGCGCCGGCCATTCCTGCGCATCAGCGACAATCGGCGCGGCGAGAGCGAGCACGAGAAGTAACCCGCTCGTCCGCGCGAAAGCGGGGACCCAGCAATTTCTGAATTCACGCTTGCGCGGGAATGAGCGGATGGGCTCAGATGGGATCAATCTCATTCGCAACATTCACTCATCGATCAAATCACAGTCTCAAATGCCGTTCTCGACCTATCTCCCCAAACACATGGGCGCAATAGCGCTGACCCCGCCGGGGCCGTTTGTCGCCGGTTCGCACGCGGAGCTTACGCTCACTTACACCGCCGGCACGTTCGGGATCGATGACACCGGCATGGTCAAGGTGTCGTGGCGCACCACGTCCGACATGGGCAAACCCCAGTTCGATAAACCGAGCGCGTCGAACTACACCACCGTTGAGGCGAGCAACGGAGTTAACCTCGACCTCTGGTTTGACCGGCTCAATATCCGGCCGTTTGCAAATACGGTTCTCGTTCGATTGAGCCGCGGCTATTTGCGCGCGGGCGATACGCTCACGCTGCGCCTCGGCGATCGCCGCCAGGGCTCGCCGGGCTTTCGCCTGCAAACCAATTGCGAAGAGCGTTTTCATCTCAAGACCGCCGTCGATGCGTTCGCCGCGTATGAATTCGCCGAGCTTCCGGTCCAGCCCTGCATCGACCTCGTGCCGGGACCGCCGTCGCGGTGGAAAGCGATCTGGCCGTCGCTTGTCGTGGCCGGCGAGCCCTTCCGTCTCGCGATTCTGGCGGAGGACATCTGGGGCAATCCAACCGCGGCCGAGCGCCAGCTCACCTTGGCGGCCACTCAGGCCGTCGACGGGTTGCCGGCAAGCGCGCGCATCACGCGCAGCGACGTTCCCCTCCTGATCGACAACCTCATTGCGCGGCAAGGCGGAGACGTGGAGCTGCGCATTCTTGCGGATGGCGAGGAAGTCGCGCGCGCCAATCCGCTGCGCGTGGTCGAGGCTGCGCCGATCCGCCGCTACTGGGGCGATCTGCACGGGCAGAGCGGCGAGACCATCGGCTCAGGCACAGCAGATGCGTATTTCCGCTACGCGCGCGACAAGGCGTGCATCGATATCGTCGGGCATCAGGGCAATGACTTTCAGATCACGGACACGTTCTGGAACGAGCTCAACCGCCTCACCAAACAATTTGATGCTGCCGGCAAATTCGTCTGCGTGCCAGGCTATGAATGGTCGGGCAACACGGGCATGGGGGGCGATCGCAATATTTTTTTTCGTGACGAAGGCCGGCCCATCCGTCGTTCATCGCACATCTTGGTCGAAGGCCATGCATCCACCGAGCCGATTTTCCGCGCCGACGAACTCTTTCGCGCATTGAAAGGCGAGGACGCTGTCCTGATCGCGCATGTGGGCGGCCGCTACGCCGACATCAAATTTGCCCATCACGGAGAGCTAGAGCGCGCAGTCGAAGTGCATTCCACCTGGGGCACGTTCGAGTGGCTCCTGTACGATGCATTCGAGAAAGGCTTTCGCGTGGGCGTGGTCTGTCACAGCGACGATCATAAGGGCCGCCCCGGCGCCACGCGTCCGGGTGCTTCGACCTTCGGGGCGATGGGCGGGCTTACCTGCTATTTCATGCGTGAACTCAACCGCGATGCCTTGTTCGAGGCGCTGCGCCAACGGCACCATTACGGCACGACAGGCACGCGCCTGTTTCTTGATGTGCAGGGCTCATTTTCCGATCCGGTTTCTACTTTTGCCGATGACCCGCAGCTAGGGTCCGGGGGCGAGAGCACAACGCGCTCAGCGATGATGGGCGATATCGTGCGCGCGCGCACAGTGCCGATGCGCTTTACCGCCGAGGTCATCGGCACCGCACCGATCGAACGGGTCGACGTGCTGCATGGGACCAAGGTCGCACGAAGCTTCCAGCCTTTCACAAACTCTGATCTGGGCCGGCGCGTGCGCGTGTTGTGGCAAGGCGCCGAGTATCGCGGTCGCGGACGCGAGACCTTGTGGCAGGGCAAGCTAGCCGTTTCCGGCAATCGTCTGCTGCGTTTTGCGCCGGTGAATTTTCTCAATCCCGAACGTCAGGTGCGTGAAACAGGATCGGAAAAAAGTCTCGAATGGAGCTCGGTGACCACAGGCAACCTCGCGGGAATCGACCTCTGGCTGGAGCGCCCGCGCGAGGGGAGCATCGAAATCGAAACAAACGTGGTGAGAGGGCGTGTCGACCTGCAGGCGTTGGGTGAACACACGGTCGCTTTCGAGGGCGGCGGCCTCGATCGACGCATTA
>JBEVJT010000070.1:0-16534 GCA_040510075.1 Xanthobacteraceae bacterium
CCGCTTCATCTATGCATGCGCGCGTTCTATATTTTCGCCGTGCCGGAGAAAAAGCATGCCGTGGCAACATGGCGTTGACGCGCGCAGCAAGCGAGTCCTGATCGTCGAAGACGAGCTGATGATCCGCATGCTGCTCGAAGACATGCTGGCGGAGCTGGGCTATGCGGTGGCGGGCACGGCCGCGCGCCTCGAGGAGGCGATGAATGCGGTTGCCAGCGATAACTTCGATATCGCAATCCTCGATGTCAATCTCGACGGCCAAGCCGTTTTACCGGTCGCCGAAGTTCTGGTCGCGCGCGGGACGCCTTTTTTCTTTGTCACCGGTTATGCCGAGCGCGGGCTGCCCGAGCACTACCGCAACCAGCCGATGTTGAAGAAGCCTTTTCGGATCGATAGCCTCAGGTGCATCCTGGATCAGGTGCTGGAAACGTAAAACCGGTTTTGGTTTTTGGCGATCCACCACCGGACCAATACGACTCCCGCCACCCAGGATGATGCGATGGCTGCGATAATCTCCATGGTCGTTCCTTTCCGATGCTGCACGGCATTCCGGGAGCAAGCAACGACGAGTTAGGAGGATCCACTCCCCGGGCCTGTGATGCTCATCACAGCTTGTCGTTTCCAAATGATGCGCTCCTCATTCGGAATGACCGGTACGATCGTGTTCGTCAATCGAACAACTCGGCAAGGCGCGTCAGGAATGGCTCGTCGGTCATGTCTAGCCGCAGCGGAGTGACTGCGATCCGATTGTCCGCCAGCGCGGAGATGTCGCTTCCGTCGGCAGGCGGGATGGCACGGCCCCGCACGTAGGCGATCCAGTAGTAGGCATTGCCACGCCCATCCTGCCGAGCATCGATGTGCAGCCGGTCCTGCCGGTTGCGGCCCTGCGTAGTCACCGCAATTCCTTTCACGTCGTCTGGCGCACAGTCGGGAAAATTGACGTTGATGAGCACATCGCGGGGAATGCCGGCATCGAGCACACGCCTGATGATATCCGGCGCAAACCCAATGGCAGTTTTCCAATGCGGCGGGGTGCCGCTGCGCGCGCGGTAAGCCTGTGAGAGGGCAAATGATGGAATGCCCAGAATGGTGCCCTCCACTGCTCCCGCCACGGTGCCCGAATAAATGACATCCTCGCCGGAGTTACGTCCCCGGTTCACGCCGGAAAGTACAAGACCCGGCTGCTGCTCCTTCATCAGGTGGCGCGCCCCCATGATGACGCAATCAGTGGGCGTGCCTTTCACGGCGAAGCGCCGCTCCTCGACCGCGCGCAAGCGCAGTGGATCGTTAAGCGACAGCGAATGGGAAACACCGGACTGGTCGAATTCAGGCGCGATCACCCAGACGTCGGAAGAAAGCGCGCGGCCGATCTCGGTGCAGACATCGAGACCCTCGGAATGGATTCCGTCGTCGTTGGTGATCAGAATGCGCATCGAAGGACGGATGTCAGAGGACGGATGTCAGCTGACAGACGAGAAAGAACAGACGACAGAGATAATCTGGCATCTGTCATCCGTCATCTGATCTCCGTGGCTCCTCCCATGTAGGGCTGCAGCACGGGCGGGACGGTTATCGAGCCGTCGTGCTGCTGATAATTTTCCATGACCGCAATGAGAGCGCGGCCCACCGCGACGCCTGAGCCGTTCAGCGTATGCACGTGACGGATCTGGTCTTCCGCGCGCATCCGCGCGCTCATGCGGCGTGCCTGAAACTCCCCACAGTTCGAGCAGGAAGAAATCTCGCGGTATTGGTTCTGGCCGGGCAGCCACACCTCGATGTCATAGGTCTTCCGCGATGCAAAGCCCATGTCGCCCGTGCACAGAAGAACAACCCGGTAATGGAGATCGAGCCGGCGCAGTACCTCCTCGGCGCACGCCAGCATGCGCTCGTGCTCGTCTCCGCTGGCCTCGGGCGCCGTTATGGAGACGAGTTCTACCTTGTCGAATTGATGCTGCCGGATCATGCCGCGTGTGTCCTTGCCGGCCGCGCCCGCCTCGGCGCGGAAGCACGGGGTCAACGCAGTGAAACGCGCAGGCAGCGCGTCCGGCTCGAGGATGGATTCGCGCACCAGGTTCGTGAGCGGCACTTCGGCAGTTGGAATAAGACCGAGACGTGAATGTCGCAATGCTCGGACAAATTCGTCTAACGCCCCGATAGCATTTTTCTTCAGCCGCTCATTCAGTGCCTCCGGCAGATCGCCGCGCCTTTTCAACTCATCGTTTATCCATTCCCAGCCAATGGCGAAAAACTGATCGTCCTCGAATTTCGGCAGTTGCGCAGTGCCGTACATAATGTCGTCGCGCACCAGAAGCGGCGGGTGGATCTCGGTATACCCGTGCTCCCGCGTGTGCAGGTCCAGCATGTACTGGCCAAGCGCGCGCTCGAGCCGCGCAAGTCCCGACCGCAACACGACAAAGCGCGAGCCGGAGAGCTTGGCCGCGGCTGTAAAATCCATCTGCCCGAGCGCTTCGCCGATATCGAAATGCTGTTTTGGTGCAAATTCGAATTGTCGCTTGGCTCCGAAATGCTGACGCTCGACATTGTCGCGCGCATCCTTGCCGTCAGGTACATCTTCGAGCGGCATATTCGGAAGCTGGGCCAGCGCGTCATCGAGTTCCTTCGCGGCCTTCTTCTCTGCCGCTTCGAGGGTGGGAATCTCGCTCTTCATGCGGGTAATTTCCGCAACCAGAGCCTGGGCAGCCGCTTCCTCGTTGCTCTTCTTGGCGGCGCCAATCTGTTTCGATGCCAGATTGCGCTGGGCTTGCGCAGCCTCGGCGGCCCCAATCGCCGCGCGGCGGCGTTCGTCCAGGGTGATGAGCCGGCTTGCTTCGGCGGGCAGACCACGCCGGGCAAGTGCATGATCGAATTCCTGCGGGTGCTCGCGGATCCATCGGATGTCGTGCATGCTTCGGCTCCGTGCTCAGGCGCAGTCGTGCATGCCAATGCAAGACGTCAGCCCCTTCACTTCGAGATGATCCGATTCGCTTGCCACGGGCAAAATGACGCCAATCCGGGTTTTCACTCCGCCGGCTTGGCCTCCGCCTTGGTGGCTTCGCGCACGCGCGCCGCTGCAGCTCTTTTCTCGATGTAGCGTACCGACCAAATGGAACCCTCGTAGAGAAGCATCAGCGGAAGCGCGAGCGAGAGCTGACTGATCACATCGGGCGGCGTGAGGATCGCCGCGATGACGAAGGCGCCGACAATGAAATACCGGCGTTTGCTCCTGAGCTGCTCCGCCGTGACGATGCCTACGCGCCCAAGCAACGTCAGGATCACCGGGAGCTGAAAGGCGACGCCAAATGCGAGGACGAGCCACATCATCAGATCGAGGTATTCGCCCACTTTCGGCAATAACTCGATCTGCGCCTGCCCATCGCCCAGTTGCTGCATACCGAGCGAGAAGCGCACCAGCATGGGCATGACAAGGAAAAATACGGCCGTCGCGCCCAAGGCAAAGAAGAAAGGGGTAGCGATCAGAAAGGGCAGGAACGCCTGGCGCTCGTGACGATAGAGCCCGGGAGCGACGAACATATAGATCTGCCCCGCTATCACCGGAAACGAGATGAAAGCCGCGCCGAACATCGCGAGCTTCAGCTTCGTCCAGAAATACTCGAGCAGGGCGGTATAGATGAATTTCGTATGCTCCGCTCCCGCCACCCACGCGAACGGCTTGATTAGGATGTTATAGATGTCCCCCGCCAGGAAGAAGCAGGCGATAAAGGTCAGGCCGAAGGCCACAAGCGCCTTGATCAGCCGCGAGCGCAGCTCAATCAAATGATCCAGGAGCGGCGCCTTGCTGGCGTCGATGTCCTCTTGGGTCACGCGGGCTTGCCTTCTCGATCGCCTCGATCGCTTTGAGCCGGCTCGATTCCGCCGCCAGTCGTGTCCGTCCCGGTGCCAATCGCATCGGCGTGGGTTTCAGAGCTAGCCAGGGGCGGTTGGGTCGCGCTGGCAGCTGTACTCGACGTTTTGGCCCCGCCCTCCTTCGCCGGCACGGGAGCCGTCACGGCGCTCTCAATCTGATGCTGCGTGGTCTCGAATTCGCGGCGCACGTCGGAGAGCGGATCAAAATTCGTATAGCTCTGAGCCGTGCTGCTCATCTCGTCGACCTGCTTCTTCAGGTCGGCGAGCTCGGCCTCGCGCAGGGCCTCCTGAAACTGGCTCTGGAACTCCGCGGCCATGCGGCGCAGCTTGGTCATCCATTGCCCCATGGTGCGCAGCACGGCGGGCAGCTCCTTCGGGCCGATCACGAGAAGCGCCACAATGCCGATGAGGACGAGCTTGCCCCAGCCGATTTCCAGCATGCCGCATTAACTCCAAGGGCGCCCCGCTTGCGCGGCCGGCGCCCTTCCCCCTCGCCGGCCGCCAGATCTGCCTAGACCGCGCCGCCCTCAATCTTGCTTTCCGCCGCGGCCCGCCGTTTGAGATCCGAGGAAACGGTGTCCGGCTGGTGCTCGATGGTCTTGGCCGCCTCTGTTTTTTCAACTTCTGCTTTGTCTTCCTCGGACATACCCTTTTTGAAGGCTTTGATGCCCTGGGCCACATCGCCCATGAGTTCGGATATCTTGCCGCGGCCAAATAAAAGCAACACGACCCCGATGACGAGGATCCAGTGCCAAATACTCATGGAACCCATCAGATTTCCTCCGCACCGGTCCTGATGCGTAAACAGCCCGGAGCAAGATGACGTATCTTTGCAGCCATCCGCTCTAGCTTATGTTTGAGCACGATCTTTTTCCGAAAACCGGTACCCACTTTTCGGGATCATGCTCTACTCATCCGGAAGCTAGGCTTCGCGCGAGCCAAAAACAAGGACCGGCTGCTCTCGCCGGCTCATTCCCGCGGACGTGCGTGTGATACGGGGGTCTGCGCTCGGCGGCACCATGACCGATGAAACGGTTGTTACTTCTCGTTCGCTTCCGAATGCTCGTCCACAGGGGAAAGCGCGAGCGCCAAGTTCAGGTCCACCGGCTCGAGCGGATCCTCGTCCGGCCGCAAGGCAGGGTCGTCCGAAGGAACGGGAACCAAGAAGCCGGGCGGCAAGCGGCCGTCGAGCAATCCCGATCCTTTGAGCTCCTCGACACCCGGCAGGTCCATGACGGCATCGAGTCCGAAATGGGAGAGGAATGCTTCCGTGGTGCCATAGGTGAGAGGCCGTCCCGGCGTCTTGCGTCTGCCGCGCGGGCGGATCCATCCAGTTTCCAGAAGCACGTCGATCGAGCCCTTCGAGGTCGTTACGCCTCTGATCTCTTCGATTTCCGCACGCGTCACCGGCTGGTGATAGGCGATGATCGCGAGCGTCTCGATGGCGGCCCGTGAGAGCTTGCGCGTTTCTACAACGTCCTTGCTCAGCAACCAGGACAGATCGTTCGCGGTGCGGAAGGTCCACTTGCCGCCAATGCGCACAAGATTGACGCCGCGCGCCGCATATTCCTGCTGCAATTCGATCAGCGCCGCCTGAAGGTCCGTGCCTTGCGGCAAGCGCGCAGCGAGCGCCTTCTCGTCCATGGGTTCTGCGGAAGCGAAAAGCATCGCTTCGAGAAGCCGCAAAGCCTCCGCGCGTCTTTCCTCGACGACGCTCTCCTCGACTGCACTCACGACCTTCAAATTCGGCATTGCCGCACCCTCCTCTCGTCCCCTTCGCCGCTCAGCCGGCTTCCGAGCTCGAGCTCCCCTCCCGACGTTTGCGCACATAGAGCGGCTCGAAGGCGCCGCCCTGCTGTACCTCGATCACGCCTTCCCGCACGAGCTCGAGCGTCGAGGCAAAGCTGGATGCAAATACACTAGCGGCAAGAGAGGGCTCGACAACAAAGGAGATCAGAAATTGATCGAGCCGTGTCCAGTCCGCAGATTGTCCGATCAGCCGCTCGAGCGCTGTGCGCGCTTCCGCAAGCGACCAGACGGTGCGCTTGGCCAGACGAACGTGCGCAAGCGCCGAACGTTGCCGTTGTTGCGCATAGGCAGACATCAGATCGTAAAGGGTGGCGCTCCATTCCTGTCGCTTGACGTGTGCAATCGGTTCCGGGCTGCCGCGGGCGAACACGTCGCGATCGAGCTGGGGACGCTCGAACAACTGCTGCGCCAGGCCGCGGAAAGCTTCGAGCCGCCGCAGCCGCAGCGCCAGTGCCGTGGCAAGCTCCTCTGCGCTCTGCCCCTCCTGCGGATGCGCATCGGGCAACAAGAGGCGCGATTTCAAATAGGCGAGCCAGGCGGCCATGACGAGATAATCGGCCGCAAGCTCGAGCCGCACCTTGCGCGCATGCTCGATGAAGGCAAGGTACTGGTCCGCAAGCGCGAGAATGGAAATTTTTGCGAGGTCGACCTTCTGCTGCCGCGCCAGCGCGAGAAGCAGATCAAGCGGCCCCTCGAATCCTTCGACATCCACGACCAGGGCGGGCTCTTCGGCGTCGCGCTCAACCGCGCCCTCGAAATCCAATGCGGTCTCCTCGGTCATACGCTCGCCCTTTGCAATCCACTCGATCGACCAAGGAGATTTTGCAATTCCGCGCGCAGCGCGACTGTATCGGCCGGTTTCTCGCGGCCGCGCAGTGCGAGCGCGGCTTCGGCCCGCGCCGCAGCTTCGCCCGCAAGCATCGGGACTGCGTCCGCCACCTCCTGCATCTCGCCAAGTTCACCGTTGCAATGCAGAACCAGGTCACACCCTGCGGCGATCGAGCCGCGCGAGCGCTCCGCAATCGGGCCAGACAGCGCTCCCATGGAGATGTCATCGCTCATGAGCAAACCCCGAAATCCGATCCAGCCGCGAATCACTTCATTGACCACAGTGCCGGAAGTCGTGACCGGCGCAATAGGATCGATTGCACCATAGACCACGTGCGCCGTCATGCCGAGCGGCAGATCGGAAAGGTTTCGGAACACGGCAAAATCCCGCGCGCGAAGGGCCTCCAGTTCGACGTCGACCCTGGGCAGCTCGCGATGACTGTCGGCCGTGGCCCGGCCATGGCCGGGCAGATGCTTCAGCACGGGCAGAACGCCGCCTGAAAGTAGGCCGTCCGCGAAAGCGCGGGCGATGGCAGCGACCGCATCCGGCGCGCCCGCGTAGGCGCGATCGCCGATGACTTTATCGGCTCCGGCACCCGGCACATCGGCGATTGGCGCGCAGTCGACATCGATCCCGACGGCAAGAAGGTCAGCGGCAATATTCGAGGCGGCCAGAAATGCAGCTCGCTCGCCCAGGGCGGCGCTGCGCTCATAGAGCACGCCATAAACAGCGCCGGGCGGATAGGAAAACCAATGGGGCGGCCCCAGGCGCTGCACGCGGCCGCCTTCCTGGTCCACGAGGATCGGCGCATTTCTTCCCAGCTCGTCTCGGACCGACGCGGTAAGCCGGCGCACCTGCGCCGGAGCTTCGACATTGCGCTGGAAAAGAATGACGCCCCAAGGTTGCGTATCCCGGAGAAATGCCCGTTCCGCCGCGGACAAGCTGGTGCCGGCCAGCCCCGATATGAATGCACGTGCCGTCATCGGCGCCGATCAGGCTCCAGGCGCGGCAACAACCAAGCGGAACTCAGTGGCTCGGCACCACGCAACTGGCGCCCGCTGCCTTCAGGCTTGCGCAGAATTGGGTCGCCTCCTGGGCTGAGGCGAAGGGCCCGACCATGGCGCGGTAAAATACGCCTTTCGCTCCAAGATCGGCGCGGCGGACCACGCCCTGGCGTCCGCCCAGCTCATCAGGGAACCGGCCCTGCAAGGTTCGGAACGACGCGAGCGCTTCCGATTCCGACTTGTGCGAGGAAAGCTGAACCATCAACCCGCCAGACGAGTCGGAGGAAGTGCGCGATGCGGATGAGGCAGGCGCCGTCGCCGTCCTTATCCGCGCCGGCGGCTCGCTAGCCTGATCTTTTGTCTGGTCTTTCCCCCGCGGATCGAGCGAGAGCGGCTCGTTCCCGGCAGGAGTGGGGGACGTCCTCGACGAGCCCGCTCCGTGCGAAGGTTGAGCCGGGGTGCTTGCGGGACGGCCGCTCATGTCCGCGCCATCGGAACGAATGGTAACAGTGCGCACCTTTTTGGGCTCGTTCGAGAGTACTCCGCTTCCCGCCGGTGCTTGAGGAGAAGCGGCGGCCGGAGCAGGTGTCACGGGCGCGGGCTGCACGACGCGAGGCGCGGTCGGCGTTCCGATGTCTTTGAGCGCGACCGGCTCCTCCTGCTTGGAGACGATCTGCTCCTTGCCCGCATTTGCAATGCGGTCCTGAACGGCCTTGGCCGACTGCGCATCGTTGACCGTCGGCGGCACAATCTTGGTGGAAAAGGTGTCGGCGGTGATCACCGGCGGCGGCTGCGTGACCGATGCGTGACCGGAATAGCTGCGGTAACCATAGGCGGCAGCAGTGCCGAGGACCGCGCACGCGATGAGCGCAAGAGCGGTTGCCAACCCGCCACGCCGGCGCGCACGCGGCGGATCATCGTAGATCTGGTCTTCCTCGGGGTCGAGATAATCCTGCTCGCCCGCGCGCGCTCCGAGATCGTACTGTTCCTCAAGGTCGTGCTCGCGATCCGACGCGTGCCCGCCATGCTCCAGTTCGGGTTCGTAGTCCTGCCGGTCCGCATCGCGATGATCGGCACGATCCGCGTCGCGATGATCGGCACGCCAGGAACCGAAGCGCGGTTCCGGCGCAGCTGCCGGCAAATCGTCCTCATATGAGTCGTAATCCCGCGCCGGCTCCGCGTGCCGCGCGCGCGATTCACCGCCCCAGTCATCCGGCTCCGGCTCGCGATAAACCGGCTGACGGACCGATCGGGAATCAGTCCTGGCACTATTGGAAAACTGCTCGCTCTTGCCGATGAGCCGCGCCAGCTCCGCCAGCGGGTCGCTCGCGTGATCGCGGGGTCGCGAAACCTCGTCGGACGGTTCGTAACCGTCGTCGTAGCGATTGGGTCTTCGTGTGGAATAGTCGGCCATACATTGCGTTCCGGTACGCGCGTCGTTTCACGCGGGGATCATGGATCGGCCTGACCCATTCGGCTTGCGGCACCGAGCGCGATCAACGCATCTCCTCTGGCGCCTCGACTCCAAGCAAAGATAGCCCGGAGGCGAGAACGGTTACAACGCCCTGCACGAGGGCAAGGCGGGCCAGGCTCGTTTGTGGATCATTCGGGATAATGAAGCGTAAATATGACGCATCCTTTCCGCGGTTCCAGTGGGCGTGAAAATCGCTAGCGAGTCCATAGAGATAATAGGCCACGCGGTGCGGTTCATGACTGAGCGCGCTCGCTTCCACGAGTGCCGGATAGCGCGCGAGCTGGCGCATGAGGCCAACCTCGCCCGCATCGTCGAGGCGTTCGAGGGGCGCCCGCTCCAGCATGTAATGACGCTCTGTGGGGTCCGCCAGAGCAGGAAAAAGCTCGCACGCATTGCGCAACACCGAACGGCCTCGCGCATGCCCGTACTGAACGTAAAAGATCGGATTGTCGCGCGATTGCTCGATCACCTTGACCAGATCGAAGTCGAGCACGGCATCGTTGCTCCGGTAGAGCATCATGAAGCGAACGGCGTCGCGGCCGACCTCATCTACCACTTCGCGCAAGGTGACGAACTCGCCGGCTCGCTTTGACATTTTCAGGGGCTCCCCCCCGCGCAGGAGCTTCACCAGCTGCACGATCTTGATGTCGAGCTCGGCCTGCCCGGCGCTGAGCGCTTTGACCGCAGCCTGCATGCGCTTGACATAGCCCGCGTGATCGGCGCCCCAGACGTCGATCATGGTGGCGAACCCGCGATCGATCTTGTTCTTGTGATAGGCGATATCGGAGGCAAAGTAGGTGTAGCTGCCGTCCGACTTGCGCAACGGGCGGTCTACATCATCGCCGAATTTGGTCGCGCGAAAGAGCGTCTGTTCGCGATCTTCCCAGTCCTCGACGGGAGCGCCCTTGGGCGGCGCCAGCCGCCCCTCGTACACATCGCCTCGTGCGCGCAGCTCCTCGATCGTGCGCTCGACCAAATCGGTTCCGTGGATGAGCGAGCGCTCGGAGAAAAACACATCGTGCCTTATGTTAAGCGCGGCAAGATCATCACGGATGGGAGCCATCATCATTTCGACCACCCGCTCCCGCACGACCGCGAGCCACCGCTCTGCCGGCATTTGCAAAAGCGTCGGTCCGAATTCGGCTGCGAGCGCTGCACCGACCGGCTTGAGATAGTCTCCGGGATAGAGTCCCTGCGGAATCGGACCGATCGACTCGCCTAGCGCCTCGCGGTAGCGCAAGAAAGCGGAGCGGGCGAGCGCCTGGATCTGGGCTCCGCTGTCGTTCACATAGTATTCCCGCGTGACGCGAAACCCGGCAAAGGCGAGGAGGTTCGCAAGCGCATCCCCGAACACGGCCCCGCGCCCATGGCCTACATGCACGGGTCCGGTCGGATTTGCGGAAACGTATTCGAGGTTCACCGGCGCATCGCACCCGATATTGCTGCGGCCATAATCGGCACCAGCCGCAAGCACGGTGCGCAACACCGCCATCCAGGCTGCAGGTTTGAGCGTGACATTGATGAATCCGGCGCCCGCCACATCGGCGGTGGCAATCAGATCACCGCCGCGTATTTTCTCCGCGATCTGCTCCGCGAGGTCGCGCGGCTTCCTGCGCGCGTCTTTCGCCAGCACGAGAGCCGCATTGGTGGCGAGATCGCCGAAACTTGCGTCCCGCGGCGGCTCCACGACGATTCTGGACTGATCGAATTCGCTCGGCAGAACGCCTTCAGCGGCAAGGCTCTGCGCCGCGGCGCGTACTTTCTCAAGAACTTCGTTGATGATGTTCTGACGTTGCATGGGCTGCGGTGGGTGCCCGCCCGCTAACGCAATTCCGGCGTCCTGGCAAACAGCTTCGCGTGCTCGATCATCGCGTAGCGATCCGTCATGCCGGCAATGAAATCGGCAATGTGGCGCACCGGCAAATCGTGCCAGTTAGCATCCTGCGACCAATCCGCCGGCAGTGCACTCATGTCTCCGACATAGCGCAAAAACAGGTCGCGTATCAGGCCTTCGGCGTCCTGCATGATGCGCATGATGCGCGGGTGACGGTACATGCGGGGGCGAAGGAATGCCTTTATGGCCTGATCGGTCGTGGCCATGGCAGGCGAGAAGCCGACAACCGGGCTCGGTGCAGTGCGAAGCTCGTCAGCACAACGCGGTGAGAGCGCCTGCAAACGTCGGCGCGTCTCCTGGATCACGTCTGCGATGGTAAGGGTTATGAGCCGCCGCACCAGCTCGTGCACGAGCCGCGGCGGATCGAGCTCCCCGAATTCGGCACGAATACCGGCGAGCAGTTCGCGCAGAAATGCAACTTCCGTGAGAGCATCGATGGTGAACAGCCCCGCCCGCAGTCCGTCATCGATGTCGTGAGCGTTGTAGGCGATGTCATCGGCTATGGCAGCGACTTGCGCCTCCCCGCTCGGATGGCTCCACAACAGGAGGTCTGGGGCATAGGACCCAATTGTCCCGGGAACGCCGCATTGACGATAAGCCGAGACCGGAGTGCCGTCTCGGGCAATCAGCGGACCATTGTGCTTGACCAGCCCCTCGATCATCTCCCAAGTCAGGTTGAGCCCGTCGAACTGCGCATATCGTCGTTCCAGGGACGTGACCACGCGGAAGGTCTGCGCATTGTGATCGAAACCGCCGCAATCGGCGAGGCACGCATCGAGCGCACGCTCGCCGGCGTGGCCGAACGGCGGATGACCAAGATCGTGGGCGAGCGCCAATCCTTCCGCCAGGTCCTCGTCAAGCCCGAGCGCGCGGGCGAGCGAGCGAGCGATCTGGGTGACCTCGAGCGTGTGGGTCAGGCGCGTGCGAAAGTGATCGCCCTCGTGGTAGACGAAAACCTGGGTCTTATGGGCGAGGCGACGGAATGCGGTGGAATGGATGATGCGGTCGCAGTCCCGGCGAAAAGGGTTGCGCACAAGACTGACCGGCTCCGGATGCAGCCGCCCGCGGCTTTTGCCCGGGTCTGCAGCATAGGCCGCTCGCGCTATTGCCGCTTCGATGGCCATTGCTTCGATTGACCAATGCCCCGGCTGCGCTTACCTACCGAGCAGGAATATGTAGCTTATGCCGAGCATGGAAAACGTCACGGTTACGCAACGGGCTGCGCGCCAGATTGGAAGCATCCTGGAGAAGGAGCCGCCGGGCACCATGCTGCGCGTGAGCGTGGAAGGCGGCGGCTGCTCCGGGTTCCAGTACAAGTTTGACATCGATCGCGCG
The DNA here is from genome assembly GCA_040510075.1 of Xanthobacteraceae bacterium. Lineage (GTDB taxonomy): Bacteria > Pseudomonadota > Alphaproteobacteria > Rhizobiales > Xanthobacteraceae > VAZQ01. Next base: position 12,210 of record JBEVJT010000070.1, read on the forward strand.
CGCGAGCCGGATGACGTCGTTATTACGCGTGAGGGGGCAATTGTTCTGATAGACCCAGTCTCCCTCGGCTATCTCGCCGGTTCCGAGATCGACTTCGTCGACGATCTGATCGGCACGTCTTTCCGCATCAACAATCCGCAGGCCAAATCATCCTGCGGGTGCGGAACGAGCTTTTCACTCTAAATCTACCCTTCCGCGTCGTCATTCCGGGGCGCCAACGCAGGCAAGATTGCGCAGCCTGCGTAGACTTGGCTGCGTGCGGCAAGCCCGGAATCGATAACCAACAGAGGCCCGGGATTATGGATTCCGGCTCTCGGCCTGTGGGCCTTGCCCGGAATGACGAATTCACTCTGCCGCCACCGCGGCGGGCCGCTCCTCGGGCTCCGCTACCGGCGCAAGCTGCGGCTCGAGCCGCAGCTTCAGCAGCCGATCGATGCGGTCGAGATACATATACACGACCGGCGTGATGTAGAGGGTCAAAAGCTGGGAAAGCAGCAAGCCGCCCACGACCGAGACCCCCAGGGGCTGGCGCAGCTCGGCACCCGCGCCGGTGCCGAGCGCGATCGGCAGAGAGCCGAAAATGGCGGCAAACGTCGTCATCATGATAGGGCGGAAACGCAGCAGCGCTGCTTCGCGGATCGCCGCCTCGGCGGAGAGTCCCACTCTGCGGCGCTCGATCGCAAAGTCGATCATCATGATCGCGTTCTTTTTCACGATGCCGACCAGCATCACGATGCCGATCATCGCGATGACCGACAGATCCATATTGAAGAGCATCAACACCAAAAGCGCGCCGATGCCTGCCGAGGGCAGGCCGGAAATGATCGTGATCGGGTGAATGAAGCTCTCGTAGAGAACCCCGAGTACCACATAGGCTGCGAATACCGCCGCGAGCACCAAGAGTCCCTGCCCTTTCAGGGAATCCTGGAACACCTGTGCCGAACCCTGGAAGCCCGTGTTGACCGTGATCGGCAGCCGCGACTCGCGCTCGATGACACGAATGGCGTCGACCGCCTGACCAAGGGAGTAGCCTGGCGCCAGATTGAACGAGATCGTCACCGCCGGCTGGTTCGCCTGATGATTGACCTGGAGCGGCCCGACTGAAGGAACCATGCGGGTGACGGCAGTGAGCGGGATAGCCTGACCGGTCGGAACTCCGTTGCCGCTGATGCCCGCGCCCGGCCCGCTCAGATTCTGCGTCCCCGTTTTTACGAATATGTTTTGCAGCTGCGAAGGATCCGTCTGGAATTGGGGCAAGCTTTCCAGGATGACCTGATAATCGTTGGTGGCGGTGTAGATGGTTGCCACCTGGCGCGCCCCGAAGGCATCAAACAGTTCCTGCCGGATTTGATCGATCGTTATGCCGTAGACTGCTGCCTTCTCGCGGTCGATCTCGATTGTCATCTGCGGATTGCGGATGTAGAGGTCCGTCGTAACGTCGCGGAGACCCTCGATCTGGGCGATCTTGTCGCGCAGCTTAGGCGCGACGTCGTACAAAAGCGCCGTATCGCTCGACTGCAGGGTGTACTGGTATTCGCTTTTCGTGATGCGGCCGGTGATGTTGATGTTCTGGACGTTCTGGAAATACACCGTTATGCCCGGGACGACATTGGCCACGCGGCGCAGCCGCTGGATCACCTCGGTCGAGGTTTCGTTGCGCTCGGACCTCGGCTTGAGCGCGATGTACAGCCGGCCGATGTTCAGCGTCGGATTGGGGCCGCCTGCTCCGATTGTCGAGTTTGCATACGCGATCGCCTTGTCCGCCCGAACAATGGCGGAGACCTGCCGCTGCAGGACGCGCATCTGATCGAAGGAGACGTCCGAGGCGGCTTCCGTCGAAGCGGCGATGAAGCCGGTATCCTCGGCGGGGAAAAACCCCTTCGGGATCACGATGTAGAGCCATACCGTGCCGACCAGCGTGGCGAGCGTGATGATCAGGGTAAAGAACTTGTAGGCGATGACCTTGTCGAGCGACCACTCGTAGGCGCGCAGCCATGCCCTGAACATCGCCTCGAAGGAGCGGAGCAGGAAATTCTCGCGCTCACCTTCGCGGTGAGTGCGCAGCACGCGCGCACACAGCATCGGCGTAAGCGTGAGCGATACGAATCCCGAAACAATGATCGCGACCGAAATGGTCACGGCGAACTCGCGGAATATGCGGCCAACCATGCCGCCCATCAGCAGGACCGGGATGAACACCGCGATGAGCGAGAAGGTTATGGAAATGATGGTGAAGCCGACCTCGCGCGCTCCCTTGAGCGCCGCCTCGAACGGGCGCATTCCGCCCTCGATGTGGCGCACGATGTTTTCGAGCATGACGATCGCATCGTCTACGACGAATCCGACGGAGAGCGTCAATGCGAGGAGCGTCATGTTGTTCACGGAAAATCCGAAAACATACATGGCCGCGCAAGTGCCGATGAGCGAGACCGGCACGGCGAGAGCGGGGATGACGGTCGCGGACAATTTGCGCAGAAACAAAAAAATCACAAGCACCACGAGGGCACTGGCTATGGCCAATGTGTGCTGCACGTCGGCAACCGAATCCCGGATCGAAATGGAACGATCGAGGAGCGGTTGCATATTGATCGAGGCTGGTACCAGCGCGCGGTATTGCGGCAACTGGTTGCGCACCGCATCCACGACCGCGATGGTGTTGGCATCGGGCTGACGCTGGATGGCGAGAACGATGGCGCGGTTGTCATTGAACCAGCTTGCGACCTTGTCGTTCTCGACGCTGTCGATGACGCGCGCGATCTCGTCGAGATAGACCGGGGCGCCGTTGCGATAGGCGACCAAGACCTTGCGGTATTCCGCGGCATTTGTCATCGCCGCGGAAGCAAGCAGCGTATAGCTCTGCTTGGGGCCATAGAGCGTACCGACCGGAGTGTTGGAGTTGGTCTTCGCCACGACGGAACGCACATCCTCAAGCGAAATGTTGCGCGCTGCCGCCGCGACCGGATCGACCTGCACCCGCACGGCAAAACGCTGCGTGCCATAGACTAGCACCTGCGCCACGCCCGGCAGCTGCGAAATCTGCTGCGCGAGCGTGATCTCGCCGTACTCGTTGACCGCGGACAACGGCTGCGTTTCCGAGTTCAGGCTGATGTAGAGGACAGGAAAATCGCCCGGATTGACTTTGCGAAACGACGGCGGCGTCGTCATCTCGACGGGCAGCCGCCGGGCCGCGACGGTCAGTGCAGTCTGCACGTCAAGCGCTGCGCCATCGATGTTGCGGTTGAGATCAAACTGAATGGTGATGGTGGTGATGCCAAGAGCTGAGGAGGACGTAAGCGAGGTCACTCCGGCTATCGTCGACAGTTGCCGCTCGATCGGAGAGGCAACCGAAGCCGCCATGGTCTCCGCGCTTGCGCCCGGCAGCGTTGCCGTAATTGCGATGGTCGGGAAGTCCACGGCCGGAAGTGCAGCAACCGGCAACAGCCGATAGCCGAATATGCCGAGCACGATGATCGAGGCCGTGACCAACGTGGTGAGCACGGGTCGGCGAATGCAGGTTTCCGACAGCGTCATGGGCTAGGATCCGGCCTTCGCTTCGCGTGCTTCAACCTTGGTACCATTGGAAAGCAGGAGTTGTCCGTTCACCACGACGGTTTCGCCCCCGGCGAGTCCGCTCTTGATGATCGAGTTCGTGCTCCACACGCGCTCGACCGCGACAGGCTGCACCACGGCCGCTCCATCCTTGATCACGAAAACGAAAGTGCCGTTTTGGCTTACCTGGATCGCCACGGACGGGACGACTACCGCTTCTTCCTGGCGAAAAGTGAGCTGAACCCTCACCAGAGTTCCAGGCCAGAGCAACTCGTCCTTGTTCGGCATGGTGGCGCGAACCGGCACGGTGCCTGTCGGCGCGTCCACCGTGTTTTCGACCATAGTGACTTGTCCGGTGGCGCGCCGGGGGTCGCCCGGAATTACCGCCTCGATCGAGGCAGTTTCGTTGTTCAGAGCCTGTCGCAGGTGGGGCAGATATATTTGCGCAAGATTGAACGATACATAGACGGGAGCGACTTGAATGATGGTCGCGAGCGGAGCGACATCGGTCTGCCGGACTTGGTTCCCGATCTTCACCATGGCCATGCTGGCGCGGCCGGTGATCGGCGCGCGAAGGGAGCAATAGCCAATCTGGATTTTCAGATTTTCGAGTTGCGCGGTGTTGGACTCGACAGCGGCCCGCCAGATGTTGACCTGCGTTCTGGCGTTTTGCAGCGTCACCAGAGTAGCGGCACCCTTTCCCAGCAGCTCCGTGTAGCGCGTCACGTCGCGCTCTGCCTGCTCGAGGTTGGCTTTTGCACTCGAGAGCAGCCCTT
>JBEVJT010000071.1:0-8167 GCA_040510075.1 Xanthobacteraceae bacterium
GAGCTCGCGCGCGACAATGGCCGCCGGCACGAGGCCCCCGCGCGCCACGCACACAATGGCCCGAAAAGGCCCCGCACCCGAAAGCCGCCACGCCAGCGCGCGCGAGTCACGATGAAACTGATCCCAGGATACCGGGAATGCCTTCTGCGGCTGCTGCGCACTTGGCGGCTCGTCGGGCGGCATAAATCAGTTCTTGCTCGTCTGCGCGCCGCGCACACGCTGCAGCATTTCGTCGACGGCTTTTTTGGCGAGCGCGAGTTTCTCGGGATCGCGTGCGCGCAAAACAACGTTCGTGTTGGGTCCATGCTGCGCATCGAAAAAAGGATAACTGCCGATCGAAACCTGCGGATTGGCCTTGGCGATCTCGCCGAGCGGAGTACCGATATCGCCTTCGCGCGCGTCCGCACGAATGGTCTCCGACAGAATGCGCACCCCGGTGTTCAGCTTCGGCGCCACTTCATCCAGCATCGCCTGCATGATGGTGGGCACACCGGCCATGACGATGACGTTGCCAATCCAGAAGCCGGGCGCGGCCGACACCTTGTTGAGCACGAGATCGGCGCCTTTCGGGATGCGGCACATGCGCAGGCGCGCCTCGTTGATTTCGATCCCAGTTGTGGCCATGCGCTCCTGCAGGATCGCAAGCGCCCGGGGATCGACGTCGATGGCCACGCCGAACGCTTTGGCGACGCAATCGGCGGTGATGTCATCGTGGGTGGGACCAATGCCGCCGGTAGTGAACACATATGTATAGCGGTGCCGCAACGCGTTGAGCGCATCGATGATCCCGCGTTCTTCGTCTGGGACGATCCGGACTTCCTTAAGATCGATGCCGAGAGCTGTGAGATATTCGGCCGTGTAGCCGATGTTCTTGTCCTTGGTCCGGCCCGACAGAATTTCGTCGCCGATAACCAGAAGTCCGGCGCTGACCGTTTCTCTTGCAGAAGCGGTTTCCGTCGTTGTGCTCATCGCCTCATGCGCACGCTTGAGAACCATCCGGATCTTGTCCACCCTACAGGCTGATGCACCGACATGCGAGTCAGCCACCAAGCTCATGCACGCCGGAACGGCAGCAACCGGTGGGGATTGGATAGATTGCAAAAGGAGAGACCGGCATGGACGGCCGTTTTGGAAGATCCATCATCATTGCTGTTCTCATTCTGGTGGGCGTCTATGTGGCAAGGCCTTACGTGGATCGCATGCTTTACTCGGCGACAACGCCTCGCGCGGTCGAGCCGCGCGGCAACTTGTCCGAACTCGAGCGTTCGACCATCGAGCTGTTCGAGCACACCTCGGCTTCGGTGGTGCAGGTCGTCGGGCGCGCAGGAGCGCCTGAAATGACTCCGGAGGGCGAAGGGGTCCAGGGCCAGACCGGCACCGGCTTCGTCTGGGACAAGGCAGGGCACATTGTCACGAACGACCATGTCGTCGAAGGCGCTGACGTGCTCGCGGTGCGTTTCGCATCGGGGCAGGTCACGCGCGCGCGCCTGATCGGGACCGCACCCAACTACGACCTGGCCGTCCTGCTGGTAGAATCACCTAAATCCTTGCCGCCGCCCATTGCCATCGGCAGGTCGAACGATTTGAAGGTCGGACAGTCGGTGTTCGCCATAGGCAATCCATTCGGCCTCGACCAATCGCTCACCACCGGAATCATCAGCGCGCTCAAGCGCCGGCTTCCGACCAGCGGCGGACGGGAAGTGTCCAACGTGATCCAGACAGACGCGGCCATCAATCCGGGAAATTCCGGCGGACCGCTGCTCGACTCGGCAGGCCGGGTAATTGGCGTAACTACCGCGATCATCTCGCCGTCAGGCACGAGCGCAGGGATCGGTTTTGCGATTCCCATCGATATCGTCAACCGCATCGTTCCTGAAATCATCAGCAAGGGCTACGTGCCGACGCCCGGGATAGGCATCGTAACCGCCAATGAGGCGGTGGCGACGCACGCGGGCATTGAAGGTGTGGTGATCGTGCGCGTCCTCCCCGGCTCCTCGGCCGAGCGCGCGGGGCTGCATGGCATGAATCAATCGACGCGCCAGTTCGGCGACATCATCATCGGCGCCGAGGGCAAGCCGGTTCGCAGATTGCCCGATCTTACCGACGAGCTCGAGCGCATAGGCGTGGGCAAGAGAGTGAGTTTGCAGGTGAAGAACGGCAATCAGGAGAGGACGGTCGAAGTCGACGTCACAGACATCGGCCGCAAAAGTTAGGGCAGTGCGGCGCATCTGTTGCGCAGATTGCCGCTTCCGCAATTACCCGTTACAGCGGGTCGTACTCAACTCGAGGAGTTACCGTGATCGATCTTTACACCTGGACAACTCCCAATGGCCGCAAGGCCTCCATCATGCTCGAGGAAATCGGGCTGCCCTATACCGCGCATCCGATAGATATCACCAAGGACGAGCAGTTCAGGCCGGAATTTCTCAAGATCAGTCCGAACAACCGAATTCCTGCAATCGTGGATCGCGATACGGGACTCGAGCTGATGGAATCGGGCGCCATCCTCATTTATCTCGCTGACAAGACGGGCAAGCTTCTGCCCAAAGAAGGTCAACCGCGCTACCGCGTCCTGGAATGGTTGATGTGGCAGATGGGTGGCCCCGGGCCGATGTTCGGACAAGTGCATCATTTTGTGAAATACAATAAAGGTAAGGCGCCCTATGCGGAGGAGCGATATCTGAAAGAAGCGCACCGCCTCTACGGCGTATTGGACCGTCGCCTCAAAGGTCGGGAATTTGTCGCCGACCAGTACTCCATAGCGGACATCGCGACCTGGCCGTGGGTATCCAGGTTCGAGTGGCAGACCGTTGATCTGAACCAGTACCCGAATGTGAAGCGCTGGTATCTGGCGATTGCGAACCGGCCTGCGGTTCAGAGGGGCTATAAGGTCCCGAAGGACGTGGGCGACGTCCCGATGCCCTGATCGCGCGCGTTCCTCCAGCGGGCGACCGCCTAAAACATAGGCAGAGCGGCGCCTCCCTTTTCCCGCGAAGCGGGAGGCAGATCCGAGCGCAGCGAGGGTCGGATGAGCGCGCTCATCCCCGCCCCTCTCCTGCTGAACGAGTGAAAGAGGGAGACGAAGCGCTCGCGCCAGCCTCAGGGTCGGGCTGGCGCAAGCCTTGCACTTAGGGTGATGTAGAGGCTGCTGTAACAGGCGAGGTCGGGCGCGGCCCCGCCTGAGCGAGGCGCGTGGGATGGCGGTCGCGTTCGATGAGATGACCGGTGTGGACGGGACGTTGCGTCCCGCTTACCGCGAGCTCGGGCGCTGGCTCGGACAAGTGCCGCCGGACGTCCTGGAATTCAGGCGCCGCGAGGCCGAGGTGCTGTTCCGGCGCATCGGCATAACGTTTGCCGTCTACGGGGAAGCGGAGGGGCAGGAGCGGCTTATCCCCTTCGACGTGCTGCCGCGGATTCTTGCCGCCAGCGAGTGGGAATTGTTGCGCAAGGGCCTCGAGCAGCGGCTGGACGCGATCAATAAATTCATTGCCGACATCTACACCCGCCGCGAAGTGATCAAGGCAGGCGTGATCCCGGAGAATCTCGTCTTCCAAAACCCTCTGTTTCGACCGGAGATGAACGACAAAAAAGTGCCGCACGGAATTTACGTGCACATCGGCGGCATCGACGTCGTGCGTACCGATGCGGACACTTTCTACGTGCTCGAAGACAATGTTCGCGCTCCCTCGGGCGTCTCCTACATGCTGGAGAACCGGGAAATCATGCTTCGGCTGTTCCCCGAATTGTTTGCCCGTCATCGCGTGGCGCCGGTCGAAAACTATCCGGACGAGCTTCTTGCGACCCTGACCTCGGTCGCGCCGCCAAGCGCCAGCTCCGATCCCACGGTCGTCCTGCTCACGCCCGGCGTTTATAACTCTGCCTATTACGAACACTCGTTTCTGGCCGACAAGCTGGGCATCGAGCTGGTCGAGGGGCGCGACCTGTTCGTCAAGGACGAATTCGTATTCATGCGAACGACGCAAGGGCCCAAGCGGGTCGACGTCATTTATCGGCGCGTCGACGACGATTTTCTGGATCCTCTCGCTTTCCGTCCGGATTCCGCGCTTGGCGTTCCCGGTCTGATGGCCGTGTACCAGACAGGGAATGTTACGCTGGCCAATGCCGTAGGCACTGGAATCGCCGATGACAAGGCGATCTACAGCTATGTGCCAGCCATCATCAAATTTTATCTCGGCGAAGAGTCGATTCTGCGAAACGTGCCGACCTGGCGCTGCCGCGAGGAGGAGCATTTGAGCTATGTGCTCGATCGCCTCGAAGAGCTGGTGGTGAAGGAGGTGCACGGCTCGGGGGGATACGGCATGCTGATCGGCCCGCAGGCTGACAAGAATGCGCTCTCAGCTTTCCGCGCAAAGCTCAAAGCCAACCCCAGGGATTTCATCGCTCAACCCACGCTTGCGCTTTCGACCTGCCCGACCTGTGTGGACGAGGGCGTGGCACCGCGTCACGTCGACCTGCGCCCTTTCGTGCTCACCGGCCGCGATCAGGTGCGGATTGTGCCGGGCGGGCTTACGCGCGTTGCGCTCTCGAAAGGCTCGCTCGTGGTGAATTCAAGCCAGGGCGGCGGCACGAAAGATACGTGGGTGCTTGATGAATGAATTGATCTAAAGCCGCGGCATGCTTTCACGGACTGCCGATAATCTTTTTTGGCTCGCGCGTTACGTAGAACGCGCCGAATATCTCGCGCGCATCCTGGAGGCAACACAGCGGCTCACCGCGCTGCCGCTGGCCTACGCAGGATCGTCGAACGAGTGGGAATCGACGGTGGCGACGGCCGGCTGCGTGCACGCATTTGGCGCCGCGTATCCGGAAGCCACTGAGGAAACCGTGGTCGATTTTCTCTGCTTCTCCGCCGCCAATCCCTCTTCCATCCGAAATTGTCTCGAAATGGCGCGCAGCAATGCGCGTGCGGTGCGCACCGCGCTCACCGTGGAAATGTGGGACGCGATCAACGGCACCTGGCTCGAACTCAAGCGTTTCGGCAACGGCACGACCTCGCGCGAGGAGTTCCTGCGTTTTTTGCGGTGGGTGCAGGAAAGCTCGCTGCGATTCGACGGCTCCGCCTATCGCACCATGCTGCGCAACGATGCCTATTGGTTCTCGCGGCTTGGCGTATACATCGAGCGCGCCGACAACACCGCGCGCATCCTCGATGTGAAATATCACCTGCTGTTGCCGGCGCATGAGCGCGTCGGAGGCCCACTCGACTATTTTCAATGGGCGGCAATCCTGCGCTCGGTCTCGGCGCTTACCGCCTATCATTGGGTGTATCGCGACAGCGTGAAGCCGTGGCTCATCGCCGATCTCCTGATCCTGCGTGACGAGCTGCCGCGCTCGCTTGCAAGCTGTTACCAGAACCTCGTCCTTTATCTCGATCACATTGCTCGTGCCTATGGAAGACAGGGGGTGGCGCAGCGCCAGGCTCACTCAATTCGTGCCCGCATCGAGAACAGCCAGATGGAAGAGATCTTTCAGAATGGCCTACACGAGTTCCTTGCCGAGTTCATCTCGGAGAACAATCAGCTGGGCCGGGCCATCGCCGATCAATACCTGATTTGAGCACATGCGCATCCGGATCTCGCATCTGACGCGCTATCGCTATCAGCGGCCGGCCACCGGCGTGATCCAGCTGCTGCGGCTCACTCCGCGCAATCACGAAGCCCAATACGTGGTGCGATGGCGGCTCGAGACTTCTGCCGACTGCCGACTCGACCAGCACGAGGACGCTTTCGGCAACATCACGCATTTGTTCAGCGCGGACGGACTGTTGCGCGAGCTTTCCGTGCTCGCCGAGGGCGAAGTCGAGACCCGGGACGCCCAAGGCATCGTGCGCGGAACCATCGAGCGCTTCCCGCCGAGCTTCTATCTCCGGGAAACCGTGCTGACCCCATGTGACACCGACATTTCCGAGTTTGCGGCGGCCTGCCGCAACGAGAGCGGCAGCGACCTGCTCGATGTGCTGCATGGAATGCTTGCGCGCCTGCATGAGACGATGATCTACGACCCTGATCCCACGCACGCAGCTACGACTGCGGCCGAGGCTTTCGCGCTCAAGCGCGGCGTGTGCCAGGACCTCGCCCATGTGTTCATCGCGGCTTGCCGAAGTCTCGGCATTCCGGCGCGTTACGTGAGCGGTTACTTTCATCGCGCGGACGGCGTGACCGAGCAGGAAGCGGGGCACGCCTGGGCGGAGGGGCACGTGCCGGAACTTGGATGGGTCGCCTTCGACCCGGCGAATGCAATCTGTGCGACCGGAGCGCATGTGCGGGTGGCAGTCGGGCTCGATTATCTGGACGCCGCCCCGTTGCGGGGCACCCGTTACGGCGGCACGGACGAGTTGCTGTCCGTCAGCGTCAACGTGCACCAGGCGTCGCAGCAGACGCAGAATTGACGATGCTGGCACCCGGCATCATAGGCGCATTACTTGTGTCCCGGACGCAGTGCAGCGCGCCCCGTCCGCTTGCGCAATCTTTCCTGATGGGCGGGCGCGGTGCACTGCCTGCGCCCGGGACACGTCGGGCTTGGAGAGAACATCCGAGTCGTGTTAGCGCCTAGCGGGTCAGGGCTTGGCGGGATGCATGCATGACTTACTGCTGCGGGATTCTGGTCCGCGACGGCCTCGTGATGTTTGCGGATACCCGGACCAATGCCGGTCTCGACAATATCTCCACATTCCGCAAGCTCCACGTCTTCACGCAGTCCGGGCAGCGCCTTATGGCGATTGCGACGGCGGGGAACCTGTCGATCAGCCAATCCGTGCTCAGCCAGCTTCGCGAGGGATGGGAGAATCCGAATACGGGGGAGACGGAAACGCTGATGAATGCCCCTACCCTTTTTCAGGCCGTGCAGCGCGTGGGGCGCACTATCCGGCAGCTGCACGAGGTCGAGGGGGAGGCGCTGGAAGCCTCCGAGGTGAAATTCGATGTCTCGTTCCTGGTGGGTGGACAGATCAAGGGTGAACGGCCGCGCCTGTTCATGCTCTATTCGGCCGGCAATTTCATCGAGTGCACGCAGGACACTCCCTATTTGCAGATCGGCGAACACAAATACGGCAAGCCCGTGCTCGACCGCGCCATCACCTATGACATCGATCTCTATGATGCGCTCAAGGTGGGGCTTGTTTCGGTCGATTCCACCATGCGCTCCAATCTCGGCGTAGGCCTGCCGCTCGACGTGCTGGTCTACAGACGCGACGCCTTCGATGCCGAGCTCAGCTATCGCATTGAGCCAGGTGAGCCGTATTTTTCCGATTTGCGCGAGCGCTGGTCGACGGCACTGCGGGCAGCGCATGCCGGCATTCCTCGCCCCCCCTACAAGAACGTGCGCTGAAGGTTAAGCCGATCGGCGCCTTTCGGCCGCACGTAGTTACGGTTCGTTAACGGCCGTAGGTGGAAATGCCGGCCCGGCTCGCGCCGCCGCGGCTCTGGTGCATTGGCGCAAGCGAACCGCAAGCATTGCAACGTATTTTCCCGGCCAGGCAACGTCCGGAACGGATCCTTGAGAAGAACTCAGCCCACTCGCGGGGATTCCCGCAGCCCACGTCGCCGGATGCCAATGAGCGCCGTGGTGCCGTTTGGGGTGATTGTTGCGGTCGCCATCGTTTTCATCGTCATCGCGGTGCTCAGCTCGGCGCAACGAGCCAATGACGTCGCTCTCGATACGGAGCAGCAATTGTTCATGCGGGCATTGGCGGATCGCGGCGAGCGCGTGCCCGAAATCAGCGACGCCGTGTTGAAAGAGATCGCCTGGCGGCTGGGGCTGAATAATCTGCGCAGGATGGATGCCGCCCGGAGCGCCACTGGCGATGACGTGCTGCAACTCGCAGACGAAAAGGGAGAAGCGCTTGCCCGGTTTGCGTGGACGCCAAGCACTCCCGGCCAGGAGATCATTTATCGCGTCATTCCCTTCGTCCTGGTTGCCCTGTCCGCGTTTGCGCTTCTTGCCGGCCTCGTCTTGCGTCATATGCGGCGCACCGCGGAAACCATAGAGGCGACGGAAACCAGGCTGCGGCATCTGGCCATGCACGACCCGCTCTGTGGCCTTCCCAATCGAATCTTCTTCGGTGAGCAGTTGGAAACAACGATCGAGAATGTCAGGCAGACGCGAGCAGCGCTGCGGTTTTCTACATCGATCTCGATCATTTCAAGGA
>JBEVJT010000072.1:0-5637 GCA_040510075.1 Xanthobacteraceae bacterium
CGATCAGGTTCTCGGAGATTGCATCGGCGAACGGATAGGCGGTATCGGAAAATGCGGACAAGGGATCGACGACGAGAATATCCGGCTCGTGGCGCCGAACCAGATCCCAGACTTTGAGAAAGCATTCCTCCGGACTGTTGCCGTTCGAGCGAAGCGACGCCATGACGAGACGGCCGGACGCCACGTGGGCGCCGAGCTCGACCCCGGTCGACTTCATGTTGGCGATGATCTGGACGTCGCTTTCGTCGAAGCTCACGAACGCGGCTTTCCGCCCCGCTGCGCAGCCCGCCGCCACCATGCTCGCGGCCAAACTGGTCTTGGCGGTCCCGGGGGAGCCCGAGACCAGAATGCTGCTCCCGCGGAGAAAACCCCCGCCGAGTATCGCATCGAGGCGAGGCACGCCGGACGAAAACCGCTCCGAATAGGTCGGGTAACTTCCGCGGGATAGCTCCGAAGGAACCACTTGGATGCCGGATTTCCCGATGGCCATTGGCACCGCATTGCCGCCGAAGCCGGACCCCCGGTATTTGACCACCCGCAACGTCCGCGAAAGGTTCGAGTCGAAGAGCTTGCCCTCTAGAATGACAACGCAATCGGTCATGTACTGGATCAGATCGATTCGCGTCTGGTCACGCTCGCTCTTGTCATGCGCCTTTACGGTGATCACCGCCGACACGCCTTCGGCGCGGATCCATTCCTCGATGCGTGCAAGTTCGCGGCGCTCCAGAAACTCGTCGTCCAGACTGCTCACCAGCAGATCAATGCCATCGAAGACGACATTGCAGGCCCCGGTTTCGGCCTTGCGCGCGGTCAGTCCGGCAAGCAAGCCGGACAGGTCGAAGGCACCGCCTCGAATGGTGTCGACGGGAAGCCGGGCGTCGATCAACATCAGTTGATTTTCCGGCACCGTGTCAAAGCTCCAATCCAGCCCTGCCAGGTTGCTTCTGACGTGGTCGACCGATTCTTCGAATGTGACATACAAGCCCGGCTCGCTCGCCGTACGCCACCGGTTGAGCAAATTTTGCATGGCGAGCAGGCTTTTTCCGGTGCCCGGAGCGCCAATGACGGCGGTCAACCTGCCTTCCGGCAAACCTCCGTCCGTGATCTGATCGAAGCCGGCGATGCCGGTCAGCTTCTTGCGGATTTTGCGCGCATGGACGCCTGCACCAACTTTCGGCGGTTTCAACACGCGTCTGGCCGATTGTCCCATCATCGTGGCCTCCGCACCTTGCCAGCACCGGCTTTTTGTTTGTTTGCCGCGCTGATCGGCAGCACGCTCTCGTGCTCGATCATCCAGGCAAAGTCTTCCGCCGCGAGCGGCAGGCTGAAGAAATAGCCCTGACCGATCGTGCAACCCTGCTCGCGCAGGATATCGCGCTGCTCGGCGGTCTCGATTCCCTCGGCGACCAGTCCAAGCTTGAGGCTGTGGGCCAGCGACGTGATGGCATGGATGATCGCGGCGTCGCTCGAGTCCTCCACCAGCTGACGCACGAAAATCCGATCGATCTTGATCTTGTCGATTGGGAAATTCCGCAAATATTGAAGAGAGGAGTGGCCGGCGCCGAAATCGTCGATCGCCAGTTCGAAACCGAGCGATTTGAGCTCCGCGAGCGCTGACAGCGTCTCGGGCGAACACTCCAGGAGGATTCCCTCGGTGAGCTCCAAGTCGAACCGGCGCGCGTCGGCTCCAGTTTCGGCGAGTGTCCTTCTTACGCCTTCGACAAAATCAGGCATCTTGACCTGAACGCTGGAGATGTTCAGGGCGACCCTGGGAGGAGCGTGCCCCTCCGACTCCCAGGCATTGAGCTGACGCATCGCCGTCCGCATCACCCATTCGCCCAAAGGCCCGATCAAACCGGTCTCCTCGGCCAGCGAAATGAATAGATCCGGACGGAGCAAGCCGAGCTCGGGATGCTGCCAACGGATCAGCGCTTCGGCGCTGACGATCCTGCTGGACTGCAAATCAACGAGCGGCTGATAGTGAAGTTGGAACTGATCCTGGTCGATCGCAGTGCGGAGCGAATGGCGAAGCATCATTCGATAGCGCGTTCGATGGTCCAGATCTTCGTCATAAAGACGGTGGGTTCCTGGGCCTGCCCTGTTCGCCGCCGACAGCGCGATGGCTGCCCGCTTCATCAGCTCCGCAGCCGCGCCATCGGCCGGCAGATCGGTCAGGTCATCCGGAGCGAGAACCACCGTGCCGACGCAGGCCTCGATAACCAGCGCTTCCCGGCCCACGAGCAGGGGTTGAGCAAGGCTTCGCATCATGCTGGCGACAAACTCTTCGGCGTCCTTCCCGACCGACTTCCCGCGGCGGAGAATGGCAAACTCGGCGCCACCCAAGCGGACAGGGAGCGTGGTGACCGGCTCCTGCATCGCAAACTCGCTCAGGCGGGCGGCGATGCTCTTGAGCGCTCCGTCGCTATCATTGGTTCCAAGGGTTTCGCTGATCTCGGAGAAATCGACCAGGTGGACGTAGGACAGCGCAACGTGACGGCGTCTTTCTCGCCTGGCCTCGATCGCCTCGGCGAGTCGCTCGGCCAGCACGGTGCGGTTCGCCATCCCGGTAAGGGGATCATGATGCGCCAGATAGGCGAGCCTGATCTCAGTGGCCTTTTCGACGGTCACATCTATGCCGACGCCATCCCACACCACGTCGCCATTGGCCTGTTGTTGCGGGAATGAATAAGTGCGAAACCATCGCTCTTCGCTGTCCGCGACCATCCTGAACTCGAGCGAAAGCGGGGACAGGTCCTTTGCCGAACGCTCGATGCCTCGATGGGTGCTTTCGATATCGTCGGGGTGAAGATAATGATTCCAGAGATCGGACCCGGTGGGTACTGCGCCTTCGCCATGACTAACCATGCGGGCGAAGTACGGGCTGAAATAGGGAAACTCGATCCTGCCGTCATGTCTGCGAATGCGCCGGAATACAAATCCCGGCATGTTCTGGACGATGCTCGATAGGCGCTCTTCGGCTTCCCGCCTGGTCGCCTCGGATTGCTTTCTTTCGGTCAGATCGTTGAGGACGCCCACGAAGCCGACCAGACCGCCGCTTCTGTCAAAGGTGGGGCTGATCGCGAGATCGGTCCAGAACTGGGTTCCGTCCTTGCGATAGTTCAAGATCTCCCGTCGGATCGGGCGACCTCGTGCGAGCGCTTCCCGGAGCTCGGAAATTACCCTTCGATCGCTCGATGCACCTTGCAGAAACCGGCAATTTCGGCCGACCGCTTCTGTCGACGAATATCCCGTCAAGTCCGTGAACGCCGGGTTGACGAAGACGATGGGATTACCTGCTCTGCACGGATCGGTGATGACGATGCCGGAGGGGCAGGACAATACTGCCGAAGCGTAGTCGATAGGACTGCCGGGGACCGATTGGCTGGGCGGAGTCACCGCCGCGGGATCCGAAGCACCGGTCACACGCCGGTGGGATGTCATACGGCTCTTTCGCCATGGCGGAATGCATCGCTCATCCGCCATTGCACGCAGTGACGGTGACGAGGGCGGCGACGATGCGCTGGACGTCAAGACCATGATGTGCGGTCCGTTCAGGCCCGCAAGCGCGTGCTCCATTGTCCGATAAGTGCTGACCATCCGCACAGGAGCACGGAGACAAAAGTTGGCTAGCCAGCCGGGCAGAGTAGACCCGCTTTCACGTGGCGTCTGAGCAAAACTGACCATGTCGGCCCGCCGCTAGGTCTCGCAACGCCATATCTGACGCTCCACGCCCGTAGAGAGGGTGCATATTCGCAATCCAATCGTGAACTTGCCGCGCTACGCCGCGGCAAAGGCCTCGCTCGAACTAATGCTTGCGGACGCGATTGCGACCCGATCCCGGCCAGACCGCTTGGCCTCATACAAGGCGTCATCCGCGCGTTTGATCAGCGTTTCGATCCCCGACATGCTTGGGGTCGCACTGGCAACTCCAATGCTCACGGTGAGGCCTATATTCTCGTTCCCGATGGGGTAAACGCATTCTCGCACCTGAGCGAGCAATCTCTCGGCAATGATGAGCGCCGCCGCCTCGTTCGTTTCCGGCAACAACAGGGCAAATTCCTCCCCACCGATGCGGGCCACTGCGTCCGACTCGCGCTTGGCGGAGCCGCAGACGATGGCGATAAGCTTGAGAACCTTGTCGCCCTCGTCGTGACCGAAACGATCGTTGACCGTCTTGAAGTGGTCGACATCGATGATCAGTACCGATAACGGCCGGAAATAGCGCTGAAAGCGGATCCATTCGGCGCGAGCCAGCAGCTCAAAATGCCGCCGGTTGTAAAGCCCGGTGAGTCCGTCGACTGCGGCGAGGGTCTTGAGATCGTCGGCGTCTTGCTCCGATTGCCCGCGCTCTCTGATCGCGGAAGGGAGCCAGCGCAGCAAAAGCAAACCGAGAACAAGGCATCCTGCCGCGACGTTGATCAGTTTGGGGACAATCAGCAGAATGGGATTGCCGAGCGTACCCCCGATCGCAGCGGAAAACAGTCCGTATTGGCTTCCGAAATAGAGGCCAAAATAGATGTTCTCGACGATGTTGCGCAAGGTATCGATGGCCACCACGGCCAAGAGCAACCGAGTCGTCCCAAAGACGCGCGGGTTGCGTATATAAAAAACAAGGATGGTCCCCAGCACCGTCAGCCAGAGAACGACGATCACCCAATAGATCAAAGCTGCTGCAAGGCTCATGGACTGGGATCGTGCGCTGATCTCTCCTTGCCGCTGCTGACGCACGTGGTAACCGGCTCGGCATGTCAGGAGTTCCGTCCATCCCGGTTTCATGAGTGTGCTGTCTTGCTCACCATTCAGCCCTGAGCGCTCGCGATGAAGGCGGCTTCGAGCGTGGCTGATAACGAAGAGGTCCGGAAGCCGCGCCGAACCGCGTCGTTTTGCGCGAAAGGCTTGGGGGCTGCCCAGACACGGCCGGATGAAAAAAACGAATTGTGTGATGCCCGTCACAGTTTTCCCTCGGCCGAGTGCGGCACAACACCTGTTGTCGGTGTGAAATGGCGGGACGTGCGCCCGAGGGAGATTACCATGATAACCACTCGCTATCGATCGATCGGAGCGGCAGGCTTGCTGCTCAGCGTGCTTCCGACCGCGGTATTTGCGAGCGTCAACAAGCCCACTGCCGAGGAGCGCGGCGCCTGCATGGGCGACGCGATGACCCTGTGCATCGCGGCGATCCCGAACAAGGCACGCATCGCTTCGTGCCTGGCGTCGAAGATGTCCCAGCTCAGCCCGCGATGCCGGGCGCAATTCGAGAAGGCGGCGACCGGCCGCTGATCTCCCGGATCAGGAAAGAAGCCGGAACACCGGCGGCGAGCGTCGAGAGGTTGGTCAGCATGATCAAGTCCGGACGAGCCCTGCGCCTGGGGCGGCTGTTCAAGGGTGACGAGACGCCGCTCTTCCTCGTCCCCTTGGACCATACCGTCACCGACGGACCGTTCACCGATGCGCGTGGATACGATGCGCTGCTGGGCATCCTCGCCGACAACGGAGCCGACGCCATCGTCGTGCACAAAGGTCGTTTGCGGCTGCTCCCGCGCTCCGTCTATGCCCGGCTTGCCGTGGTCGTCCATCTCAGCGCATCGACCAGATACGCCCCCGATCCGACCTTCAAGTACCAGGTTGCGGAGGTCG
>JBEVJT010000073.1:0-14814 GCA_040510075.1 Xanthobacteraceae bacterium
GCTCAATTGCGCCCTGCCACCAGTAATACGAAACCATTCCGGGAAGGATGTTCACGCAAGCACAGAGCCGGCGCTCGACAAGCGTGCGGCCGGCCTGCTCCGCCTCGACAAGCGAGGGATAGGTCGTATAGACGAGGATGGCGCGATCCATGTGCAACTCCACCGGCGGCGAGATCTTTTTGGGCTATGATAATCCTGCGCGAACGCGCTGCGTACCAGCATGACGTGCCCAAGATGAGCTCACAAAATCAGCCGCCGCAACGTGCCACCGCAGCGAAACCGGTACAGCAGGCCGATCCCGGGCGCGTAGCTTTTGTCGCGAGCCCCATTTGGGAAGCGCAGCAGGCATTGCAGAGACTTTCGGCTCGGTACGGCAACGTGCCTCCCGAAACGGCACATGTCATCGTGGCGCTGGGCGGCGATGGCCTCATGCTGCAGACCCTGCACAAATACATGCATTCCGGCAAACCGATCTACGGCATGCATCGTGGAACGGTCGGCTTCCTCATGAACGAGTTCAGTGACGACAAGCTCATCGAGCGCATCGCCGCGGCAAGGGTGGCGATCATTCATCCGCTGCTCATGTGCGCGCAAAACCAGGAAAACCAGACGTTCGAATCCCACGCCTTCAACGAAGTGTCGTTGTTTCGGCAGAAATACCAAGCCGCGCGACTGCGCATTCTCATCGATGGGCAGGAGCGGCTTGCTGAGCTTGTTGCCGACGGCTTGCTGGTGGCAACGCCCGCAGGTTCGACGGCCTACAATCTATCGGCGCAGGGACCCATCATCCCGATCAATGCACCGCTCCTGGCGCTCACGCCGATCAGCCCGTTCCGGCCGCGGCGCTGGCGCGGCGCGTTGTTGCCGGATTCGGCGCGCGTGCGCATGGAGGTGCTCGAGCCCGACAAACGACCGGTCGCGGCCGTTGCCGATCACGACGAAGTGCGTTCGGTCATCAACGTGGATGTCAGCATGGATCGCGGTATCAGCACGAAAATGCTGTTCGATCCAGGCCACAGTCTCGACGAGCGCATCCTGCGGGAGCAATTCGGGTATTAAGGCATAGCTGCTATCGCTTCGCCGCAGGCAAGTCGCCGATGCGCAGATTGTCAAGCGCGCGGTCCGCGAAATAGGGAACGAATCCGTACGCAACGAGCTGTGCGCGCGCGCGCGCGATTTGCTCGGGTGAATCGAGATACTCGACTGCGAAGACCGGCTTGCCGTCACGTCTAAGGAGCTGCAGGTATTCGAGCTTGGTCCTGATCTCCTCGGGAGAGTTCGTCCGTCCCGTCCGCGTTTCCCCGAAGAGAAGGTCTTCCTTCCCGATCCCATCGATGCTGGCGCGATAGCTCTGATCGGCAAGCAGTTCCTCTCCGTTTTGCGGCACGATGAGGAAACCGGGCTCGCGGGCGCGAGCGTGGGCTGCCACGGCCTTGACGAGTGCGATCATGTCCGCACGTGCATTGCCATTTGTCCGCGCGATCCTCTTCTCCTCGTATTCATCCACCTTGTCGAGATAAGCGCCGTCGAATCCCGCCTTGATGATACGGTCGAGGTAACTGTTCTGTCCCTTGAAAATGATATCCTGCCAGTCTTCCATCCAATAACGAACGGCATAATTGCCGCGCCACTCGGTGTTCTGACCGCCGCGCCAGCTTGGGGCCAGCAAGCCAAAGAACCAGCCCCAGTACCAGCGCCAGTAGGAGCGATATGTCTCGGCTTCTCCGATCGAGAGATAGGAAAGGACGATACGCCGGCTGCCGTCCGGCTTTCGTTGCATTCTGGCCACCTCCTCGCGGGTGAATGCAAGCTCGTCACTGCCATCACGCGAATAGTCGATGACCACCATGTCGTAGGGACACGCCGCGATCTCATCGGGCTCGACCTTCTGAAGCTGGTAGCCCCAGCTTTTTGCCTCGGCGAGCAGGCGCGCGCGTTCCGCAGCCGCCGCGTCCCCGTCGATCGACAGCGCTGTCACGAAATAGGCCGCAAGCAGAGGCAGGATCTTGTTGCGGAGTAATTTCGTCGGCGGGAAAGTCCGGCGCAATCTCTCTCCCCCGGGAGCGAGAGAAGGAACTGCAGCGAGTTCGTCGCTCGATTTCATGCGGCCAGGCGCTGTTCTGGTCCTGCGTTCGCGGCGAGCTCGTGACAGAACAGGCGCGCCTCCTCCCGCGCTGCCTCGGCGGCAAACCGGCGGAGCAAGGTAAGCAGCGGTGCCACGTCCACCTCGTTCCTTTCTTCGGCGCAACGGGTGAGCACACGTTCGACAGTGCGCCGCTTGAGCCTGCTGGCGCCGCCCACTTCGAAGCCGCCCTCTGCATGGCCTGGAGCGCCGCGCGAAAGGCCGGATAGCTTGCAGGCGGAAGTCCCGCCTTCTCGAAAAGCGCGCGGAACCCGCCGCTGTCTTCATCGTGCACGATGGCGCTCACCCGCGCGATAGGCAACCCGCACAATTCTGCCAATGCAGCCAGAAACATTTCCACGTTGCCCGAAAGGAGCGCGCGGAGCACAAGGCCGCCATTGAGCTGCCCGCTCTCGCGCAAGTGCCGGATGAGCGCGGCAAGCTCGTGTTCCGGTGAGGCAGCATCGGGAGTTACGGTTGCCTTCTCGCATGCCTCCTTGACGATGCGCTGGGCACGATCCTGCTCGAGCCAGGCACGGGCGGAAACAAACCGCGCCAAGATTTGCGACAGGTTTGCGACGAGCGCCTGCCTGACGGCAGCAGGCAGGTCTTGGCGCACCAGCATCGCTTCGCGAATTGCTGCGAGATGACCGAACCGCTCGGCTATGCGGTTGAGTGAGAAGACAACGATCTCCGCCTGCGGGTTTTCCAGGAGCACGAGACACGCCTCCGCCGACCCCACTTCCGCCAGCGCGGCTGAAACCGCTGACGGCAAGTGCGTGCGCCTCGCGATCACCCCTTGCGCGGCCGCGGGCCCTGTGGCGACGATCTCAACCAGGTCAGTGTCGAGCAGAAGCGGCGAATACTCCAAGACCCAGGAGGCAATCTCCGGCTGATCATTGGCAAGGCCCAGGATGACGAGGGGCGGGGCTTCCTCGCTGAATGCGAGGGCTCGTGCGAGTTGGGTGCGCACGACCGGCGAAGGATCGTCGAGCAGCATGATGAGGGCGCCCTCGGCTGCGGCCCGATCATCGGGGCCGAGGTCGCTGTAAAGATACGCGCGCGCCAAAGCGGCCGTGGCGTTGCCGCGCTCGGCCGCCGGAGCCGCTTCCATCCATTGCAGGAATTCACGAACGATCATGCAGCGACCGAGGCTTTCTGCTCTCGTTGCCCACTCACCATCCTGATTTCGGAGCTTAGGACCGAGTATTTAAGAAAGCGTTCACCATACCCATTAGGAAAGATTGACGGATCGTAAACTCCCTCTGCTCGCCCGGGATGTGAGAACTGCAAGCGCGCGGCATTTATGGTAAACATCATCGCAAAATAGTGGAGATGCCCAATGGCACAGGAGACCCTGCTCCGCCACCCGCGCGGCGGCTTTTATTTCGAGGACCTGGTTGTCGGCCGCCTTTACGAGCATCCGCTGCGGCGCACGGTGACCCAGATGGACAATATGTTGTTCTCCAACATGACACTCAATCCGCAACCACTGCACATCGACCGTCATTTCTGCGAGCAGGAAACGGAATGGGGTCAGCCGTTGATGAATTCGCTCTTCACCCTCGGGCTCATGATCGGAATCCAGGTGAGCCACCTCACCGTTGGCACCACGATCGCCAATCTGGGTATGACGGAGGTGAAATTTCCACATCCCCTGTTCGAGGGCGACACCGTCCACTGCACGAGCGAGGTGATCGGCAAGCGCGAATCAGCCTCACGCCCGGGCGCCGGAATCGTCGAGTTTCACCATCGCGCCTACAACCAGAACGAAAAGCTCGTCGCCGAGTGCCGCCGGCAGGTGTTCCTGCGCATGCGACCGAAGTGATGCGCTCGCTGCTGTTCGTGCCCGCTGATGGCGGCAGGAAACTCGACAAGGCGATGGCGAGCGGAGCTGATGCCGTCATCGTGGACCTTGAAGATTCGATCTCGCCGGAAGCAAAGTCAGCCGCGCGGCGGAGCGCGGCGGATTTTCTGAAGACGGCAGGCACCGTGGCGAAACGTCCACGGCTCTTGGTGCGCGTAAACGGCCTCGATACTGGACTCATCGATGACGATCTCGACGCAGTCGTTGCGAGCCGCCCGGATGCCATCATGCTGCCCAAGGCCGAAGGCGGAGCGAGCGTCATCTTGGCCGATGCCAAGCTCGCCGTGCGCGAAGCGATTGCCGGGCTCCCCGATGGCCAGATCGGGATCGTTGCCATTGCCACCGAAACCGCCGCCTCGCTGTTTGCGATGGGCACGTACCGCAGCGCGAGTGCACGCCTGTTGGGACTCACCTGGGGGGCGGAGGACCTTTCCGCCGATCTGGGCGGCGAGGCCAACCGTGACGCGACAGGCCGTTTTCTCGATCCGTACCGACTAGCCCGCGCGCTGTGCCTCGCCGGAGCGGCGGCCGCACAAGTGCAGGCCTATGACACGGTCACGGTCGATTTTCGTAATTCGGACGCCTTGCGGCGGGAGGCGCAGGAAGCCCGCCGCGACGGCTTCATCGGCAAAATGGCCATCCATCCTGCCCAGGTGGACATCATCAACGACGTGTTCACGCCGAGTGCCGAGGCCCTGGCCAAGGCGCGCGCGATCGTCGCAGCCTTCGAGGCTCAGCCAGGCAAGGGGACGGTGGCTGTCGAGGGCGTCATGCACGACCGGCCCCACTTGGTGCGCGCCAAGCGGCTGCTGGCGCAAGCCACCCAAAGCGGTTGAATGCGCGTCAGCTGGCCTCGTCGTAGACCGCCTTCGGATCAAAAACCCGATCGCCGTTGAAAAATTCGAGGCGCCCTGGTGGTGAGCTGCCCAGTTCTACCTTGCGATAGAAACATGAGCGGCGCCCCGTGTGGCAAGCGCCAGCCCCTTTCTGCTCCACCTTAAGCCAGACCGCGTCCTGGTCGCAGTCGACATGCATTGCAAGCACGCGCTGCACGTGCCCCGACTTTTCGCCCTTGCGCCACAGCGAACGCCGTGAGCGGCTGAAATACCATGCCTCTCCGGTCGCGATGGTCTTTTGCAGTGCCTCGGCATTCATGTGCGCGATCATCAATACCTCGCCGGATTCGGCATCGGTCGTCACACAGGTGATCAGACCATCGCTGTCGAACTTAGGTGAGAAGATGGTGCTCTCTTCCACCTGTTCTGCCGTGCTGGCGCTCGTTTTTTTCGACAAATCGGCCTCGCCGGATTGTTTGGCGGTCGCGTTGCCGGTCGATCCCGCTCGCGAGCAGCCAAAGTTGGTCCTATATATTCACCGGTGCAGTTCGAGCAAACATCTGATTCTCCGAGAGAACTGCGCCTGTTGCCATGCTGAACGACGTCTATAACGCCCGCATCCTCGAACTCGCCGGCAACATCCCGCGGCTGGGCCGGCTGCCGGCTGCCGACGCAACGGCCACCGCCCACTCGAAACTATGCGGCTCGACCGTCACCGTCGACATCAAAATGGAAGGCGATACGGTGACGGACTTCTCCCATGTGGTGAAGGCGTGTGCTCTCGGGCAAGCCTCCTCCTCTATTATGGCGCGGCACGTGATCGGCGCGCGCGCCGACGAGCTGCGTGCCTTGCGCGAGACGGTTCGGCGCATGCTGAAGGAAAATGGGGCACCCCCGGCCGGCAAGTGGGCAGAGATCGCCGTGCTCGAGCCCGTGCGCGAGTACAAGGCGCGTCATGCTTCGACCATGCTCACATTCGATGCCGTTACCGCCGCGATCGATGAGATCCAAGCCAAGCGACAGGCGCAAACGGATTGAATTTCCTTCGCACTATCCTGCAGCCAAATGCCTGCACGGCCGGAACCCTTCTTGTGCTGGGATTTATTGCTGCTGCCCGTGCTGCGCCTCATCCGGACTGCACGCTAGAAGCTGCAGCGCTGCGCAATGAGCAAGCAGATTTGCCGCGGCTCGAATTCGCCTCGCCAAAGGATCGGCCGCCCTACTGCATCACGCTCGAAACGCTTATTGCGTTTGCCGGCCGTGCCAAGGAGCACATGGCACAGTGCCCCAACTCCGATTACGCCGGGGCTGCCGCCGCATGGCTAAAGGCCCAACCGGACTACCGCAAGCTCTTCACCCAAAATCGCTGCAGGCGGACCTTGTAGGCGTGCACAAATCGTAATGCCCGCACGAGGCGGGCATTGCGGCGTCGCTACTGAAAGATCAGTCGCGCGGCGAGTCGTTCTGCTGGCCGACGGTGGTGAGTGAACCCGCTGTCGCGTGCGCTGACTGCAGGCGCGGCTCCTTCGAAGCAAAGGCAGCCTCAATGGTATTGAGCCGCATGCGTTGCAACTCGTCCGCCGAGAGGCGGTAAAGCGGCTCCCAGGGAGGAACGCGTAATGCGGTTTCCAGGAGATCGACCCCGCCGCCCATCTCAACGGTGTACTGGGCCAAGCGGCCGATGTCCCGCTGCACGACGTTAAGCTCCTCGGCCGAATAGTTCGACTCGAGAGCGTGCTTGCGCTTCTTGCCCAGCCAGATTTGATGCACCAGCACATGAGCCTGCGGCGGCACATAGCGTTGCGAGCCGGCCAGCAACAGGAAAGCGCACATGGACTCGCACGTGGCGTTGGACGAAAGCGCGGCACGGCTGCCGTCGCGGCTATTGGCCGGCAATGGGATCGTCTTCCCGACAGTGGTGATCATGTCCAGACTGCGGATCGCGCGGCCGAGCGCGAGCGTACCGAGGACCGAGCCCCCATCGGAGTCGAGCACCAGTACGGCGCCGCGGGTCTTAGGGTCTTTGGCGAAGTTCTCGAACTCGCGCGGCGTATCCGCCGTTATGTAGCCGGTGGCCGAAATCCAGGTCCGACAATTGGCTCCGCAGGCGTCGACCGGGCCTTCGCGGCGCCACTCGAAGCGCATGGGCGCAGCGCCGGAATCGTCAGGAGGCGTGACCGAACCCGCGCATACTTGCACGATACCGCATGCGAGCGCGAATGCGCCCCAGAGAAATCGGAGCATGCTGACCCTCATCAATGCGCTGCTTTGCGGCCCTTCCTGCGAGGCCCTCCGCAGACCGCCTTCGTGTCCCGCTGCCCGTTTTAAAGGCAGCCGAGATTCGGGTCTACCCCAAAAATTGTTCCGACAGTGCCCAATTTTGACGCAAGCGGAACAACCTATATGACCCGTCAGGAATCTCAATGCAATGAGCATACCAACCCCCACACCCCGCATGCTTTTGACGTCTGACCGCCATCGCTTCCCTCTCGCGGTGCGATTGAGCCGCGGGCTTGGGCACGCGATTGTGATGCTCTATCGGTACATACTTTCACCGTTCACGGTGTCTGATTGCCGGCACTTACCGACGTGTTCCGAGTACGCGGACGAGGCAATCGAGCGGTTCGGCCTCTGGGCCGGGAGCTGGCTGGTGCTCGCCCGGCTTACCCGCTGCCGTCCCTTCGGAAGCTCCGGGCTCGATTTCGTGCCGTTCTCGCTGCCCGAGCAATCGCGCTGGTACCTGCCGTGGCGATTCGGGTTGTGGCGCAGGACCAATCCCGGCCCATGCTCAGACGAGCCGCACGATGTTGCGCCCTCCAAGCGCCTCCCATAAGTCGCGGCTTCGCTTTGCACTGCCTGAGAATGCCGCTCTGCGTGTCGAAGCGCAGCTGCGCTGCGCCGGTGCAAACATGCTTACCTGCGATTGTGGGCAGCGAGTGAGCAGGAGCCAAGCGAGTGAGCAGGAGCCACGCATGATCACCGTGACTTTTCCTGACGACGCGCGCCGCCAATATCCCGAAGGGAGCACCGGTCTCGACATTGCGAAGAGCATTGCTCCCTCGCTTGCGAAACGCGCGGTGGCAATGGCCGTCGACGGCAACATCGCCGATCTCAGCGATCCCGTTCGTAGCGATGCTTCCATCGAATTCCTCAGCCGCGAAGATCCGCGCGCCCTCCCCCTCATCCGGCACGACGCTGCCCATGTGCTGGCGGAGGCCGTGCAAAGTCTGTGGCCGGGCACGCAGGTCACCATCGGGCCGGTGATCGAGAACGGCTTCTACTACGATTTCTTTCGCAATCGGCCGTTCACCCCCGAGGATTTTCCCGCCATCGAGGAAAAGATGCAGGAGATCATCGCCCGCGACAAACCGTTCACCAAAGAAGTGTGGCCGCGCGAGGAGGCCAAGCGCGTCTTCCGCAACAAGGGTGAGCTGTTCAAGATCGAGCTGATCGATGCCATTCCCGCCGACGAGGAGATCAGGATCTACAAGCAAGGCGACTGGTTCGACCTCTGCCGCGGCCCGCACATGAAGTCGACCGGCCAGGTGGGCTCCGCTTTCAAGCTCACGAAGGTCGCGGGCGCTTATTGGCGCGGGGATTCCAATCGTGAAATGCTCTCGCGCATCTACGGCACAGCGTTCGCGACCCAGCAGCAACTCGATGCCCATCTCAATCAAATCGAGGAGGCCGAGAAGCGGGATCACCGCAAGCTCGGGCGGGAGATGGATCTGTTTCATTTCCAGGAGGAGGCGCCGGGCTCGGTGTTCTGGCACCCCAAGGGTTGGACTTTGTTCAAGATACTCGAGGGCTACATCCGGCGCCGACAGGCTGCCGATGGCTATGTCGAAGTGAATTCCCCCGAACTGATGGATGCATCCCTCTGGGTCACCTCCGGGCACATGGAAAAATATCGCGACATGATGTTTCTCACCGAGCATCATGCGGATGATGAACGCGCATATGTCATCAAGCCGATGAACTGCCCGGGACACGTGCAGATTTTCAAGCATGGGCTCAAATCGTATCGGGATCTGCCGGTGAAGATTGCCGAATTCGGCAAGGTGCATCGCTTCGAGCCTTCAGGCGCGCTGCACGGACTGATGCGCGTGCGCGCCTTCACTCAGGATGACGCGCACGTCTTCATCACCGAAGCGCAGATCGCGGAGGAGAGCCTGAGGATCAACGATCTGATCCTCTCGATTTACGAGGATTTCGGGTTTTCCGATGTTTCCATCAAGTTCTCAGACCGTCCCGAGCAGCGCATTGGCGACGATGCGCTCTGGGACAAGGCGGAAACCGCGCTGATGGCGGCACTGCGCGCTTCCGGCCGGCCCTGGACTCTCAACAAAGGCGAGGGTGCCTTCTATGGCCCGAAGCTGGAATATGTGCTGCGCGATGCGATCGGGCGCGATTGGCAATGCGGCACCGTGCAGGTGGATTTGAATCTCCCCGGCCGGCTCGGCGCCTTCTATATCGACGAGCATTCGAGCAAGATCACCCCGGTGATGCTCCACCGCGCCATGTTCGGGTCGCTCGAGCGTTTCACCGGCATTCTGATCGAGCATTATGCCGGGCATCTGCCGTTGTGGCTTTCCCCCACGCAAGCGGTGATCGCAACCATTACCCATCAAGCCGATGATTATGCACGCATGATCGTAGACACGGCGCGCCGCGCGGGGCTGCGGATCGAGGCGGACCTGCGCAACGAGAAGATCAACTACAAGGTCCGCGAGCACTCGCTCGCGAAGGTGCCCGTGCTGCTGGTCGCAGGCCGCAAGGAAGCAACTGATTGCACGGTTTCCATCCGCCGGCTGGGCAAGCCGGCGCAGACCGTCATTGGCCTCGACGCCGCCATCGAGGCCCTGGTCGACGAGGCAGTGCCCCCCGATCTGCGCAGATTGCGCAAAGCCGCGTGAACACCGGCACGTCTGCTGATTTTCACGCATCTCGACCGACGCCCACCAACATCACCCCCCCATGATGCTGCGCGGAAGCGAGGGTGTCATTCTCAAGTTCATCGGCCGACGGAATGCATTGATGCAAGATCTGCCGTGGTGGCAATCGGCGGTGATTTACGAAATCTATCCGCGCTCGTTTCAGGACACGGACGGCGATGGTGTTGGCGATCTGCGCGGCATCATTGCCCGCCTTCCGTATCTGGGCGATCTTGGCGTCGACGCAATCTGGATCTGTCCGATTTTTTGCTCTCCTATGGCGGATTTCGGCTACGACATTGCGAATTACAACGATATCGACCCGCTGTTCGGCACGTTAGGAGATTTCGATGAGCTTTTAGCGGCTGCGCACCGCCATCAAATAAAGGTGCTGCTTGATCTTGTTCCGAATCATACGTCGGATCAGCACCCCTGGTTTCTGCAAAGCAGAAGCTCGCGCGACAATCCGCGGCGCGATTGGTATTTATGGCACGACCCCGGGCCGGACGGCGCGGCCCCCAACAATTGGCTTTCTGAATTCGGCGGAAGCGCGTGGCAAGACGACGCGAGGACCGGACAATACTATTACCACGCCTTTCTCGCCCAGCAGCCGGATCTCAACTGGCGCAATACCGAGGTACGCGCCGCCATTTACGAGGTGATGCGGTTCTGGTTACGCCGCGGCGTGGACGGTTTTCGCGTCGATGTGCTGTGGCATCTGATCAAAGACGACCAGTTCCGGGACAATCCGCCAAATCCGCAATTCGCGCCGGGCAAACCGCCGCACCAGGCCGTTATTCCGCTTTACACGACTGATCGCCCGGAAATGGAGCAAATAATTGCCGAGATGCGGGCGGTGGTTGACGAATTCCCCGAGCGCCTTCTGATTGGCGAGATCTATCTGCCGATCGAGCGGCTCGTTGCCTATTACGGACGTAATCTCGAAGGCGCGCATCTGCCCTTCAATTTCACTCTGCTTAGCGTGGCGTGGAATGCGCGGACCATCGCGACACTGATCGATCAGTATGAAGCCGCGCTGCCGCGGGACGGATGGCCGAATTGGGTGCTGGACAATCATGACCAGCCGCGCATCGCCAGTCGCCTAGGGCGGCAACAGGCGCGCCTCGCGGCCATACTGCTTCTGACCTTGCGCGGGACCCCCACCATCTATTACGGCGAGGAGCTCGGCATGGCACAGGTGCAAATCCCGCCCGACCGCATCCGCGATCCTTTCGCGAAAAATGTGCCCGGGCTCAACGTGGGGCGTGACGGCTGCCGCACCCCGATGCAGTGGGATGCAACCGCCAATGCGGGCTTTTCGCTGGTGCATCCCTGGCTTCCTCTCGCTGACGATCATCAGAACGAGAATGCAGAACTGCAGCGTCGCGAGAAGACTTCGCTGCTCAACCTATATCGCAGGCTCATCGGCCTGCGCCGGAGTCGCGCTGCCCTTGTGCGGGGAGCTTATCATCCGCTGCACGCCACGGGCGATTTGCTGCTTTATCTGCGCGAGCATAGCGACGAGCGTCTGTTGATTGCGCTCAATCTGGGCGGCGAGCCGCTGGCGGCGAAGATCGGGGCGCAAATTGCAGGAAAAGTGCTCCTTTCCTCCGGCGCAGACCGCGAAGACGAGGAGGTGCGAGGAGAGATCGATCTGCGCCCCAATGAGGGGCTGATCGTCGAAGTCGTGAGGGAGGCGGAACTCTAGCGCGCCACGATTTCGACTTCGCGATCCACGCCGTTAACCACGCGAAACGCGCCCTCGAAGGTTTTGCTATCGTTGCGGGCGATGGCGCGGTATTCGCCTTCCGAAAGAATGACACGCGGAAAGGCACCGATCGATTCTTTGACCGTATCCCCGCCCGGCGTAAGTACGGTCCATTGCGTGTTTGCACGCGCCTCCCCGCCGATTTCGTTGACGAGCTTGAGCGTGATGATGGCCGCGCGGTGATTGACGCTCGTGTCGGTCAGCTTGCCCGCTTGCACGCGGATATCGGAACGAACCGTGGCATTGGCGTCGCCGTAGTTCGACACGATGTAATACGTGCCTTCCGGGACTAGAATTATATCCCCCGTCACGATACCCGTGGCGATCGCGCGCTTTTCTCCCGGCTCGAACTGGCTGCCTTTGAAGAGGTCAAATGCGATCTGGCTCGGCGGAATCTTTGCGTCGCCAACGCGGCCTTCGATGCGCAGGCCGCCAGCGGGAATTTCGAACGCCTCTTTCAGCCCTTCACCGCGGAGCTGAATTGACTTGGTGGCGTTTGCAAGTCCGAACGTAACATTGACCACATAGGCTCCAGGCGGAAGCACGAAAATGGGGGCTGAGGATTTCTCCTCCTTGAGCATGCGCGGCACGCCGGTTGGATCGATGCGGAACACCCGCCAATGCAGGCCGCCATTTATCCCGCCGAGATCACGCCCAAAGCGGGCGCTGAGCGCAAGTGCTGCCTGCCCAGCCGGAATGGTCGGCGCAACGTGCGTTTGCGGAACACTGCCTGCTGGAGGAAGCGATTGCAGCATGGGTCCCTTGACCCCGCCGGATCCGCTCGAAGGCCCGATGTTTTGGGCAGGGCCGGGCGGGACGGAAGGCACATCGTTGGGCGGGCGCAGCGGGAGTGTGCGGTCGAATAACTGTGCCGATGCCTGGAGGGGCACCACCATCAAAAAAAAGGTGAGTCCCACCGCGCGGACAGAATCCCGCAGCCCCTGCCATTTAAACGGCGACGTTTTCCTGCTCAACGAGTTCGCCCCCGTGCCGCCCTCGTCACTCGGTTGTCGAGCGAAATCACGGCAAATTCAAGCCAATCGACAAGGTTTGTCACCACTCTGCGCCTGTGCTAGGCGCCCCAATGCGGCGCAGCACTCGCCGTAATTCGATGACTGACGCGCTCGAACTCCTCAAGACCCGCCGCTCCGTCAAGCCGATTGAACTCGCCGGGCCTGCTCCGAGCCCCAACGAGGTCGACACGCTCCTGACCATTGCGTCGCGCGTCCCCGATCATGGCAAGCTCGTGCCATGGCGCTTTATCGTTTTCGAAGGCGGGTCGCGTCTCCTTGCGGGCGATGCGATCGTCAAAGCCTTTCGCAGCAAATATCCGCAGGCCACCGCGGAGCAGATCGAGGTGGAGCGGCACCGGCTCGCGCGCGCGCCGCTTGTCATTGCGGTTGTCAGTCGGGCGGCACCCCACGTTAAAATACCGGAATGGGAGCAGGTGCTCTCCGCCGGAGCCGCGGCCATGAACCTGCTCGCAGCCGCGCATGCTCTCGGTTATGGCGCAAGCTGGATGACCGAGTGGTACGCTTATGATCGGGCAGTCCTCGACGATCTTGGCCTGGAAGCAAGCGAGCGCATCGTCGGCTTCGTCCACATTGGCCGGCCGAAGGGACCCGTAACGGACCGGCCGAGACCAGCTCTTGCGGCAGTCTCGACGCGCTTCCGCAGCAACTAAGCAGACCTCCTGGGCTTTCTGCGCCACGAGGTGCCTTCGAAAAATCGGCGGCGATTCATTTTGGTCGCGCCGGCCGACGAACCCGGCGAGTGTCCGGCGCGCGCGCACCATAAAGTTGCCGCGCGGATTGCTCGCTTGCCAGCGCGGCGGGGGAAAGCGCTGATGCAGCCGCCCGGCGCCGGAGATCGCGCGGTGGAGGCGCTGAACACGCCGAACGGCGACAGGCGCAAACGACCTTCAATTGGCCTCGCACTCGGGGGCGGCGCCGCACGCGGCTTTGCCCATATCGGCGTCCTGCAAACGCTGCTCGCGCATGGTGTGAAACCGGACGTCATCACCGGGACTTCCATGGGCGCGGTTGTCGGGGGCTGTTACGCGGCGGGCCAAATGAAGTCTCTTTGTGAATGGACACTGACGCTCACGCGCCGGCGCGTTTTTCGCTATGTCGATTTCAGCATTGCGGGATCGGGACTGATGGGTGGCATGCGGCTGGCACGTCATCTGCGGGGAACCCTGGGCCGCACCAAAATCGAGACACTCGCGACGCGTTTTGCTGCGATTGCAACTGAAATCGACACAGGGCACGAAGTTTGGCTCACTCGTGGCCGGCTGGTGGAGGCGATGCGGGCCTCCTATTCGCTGCCGGGCGTGTTTGCCCCGGTGCAAATAGGCAAGCGCTGGCTCGTTGACGGCGCGCTCGTCAATCCAGCGCCGGTCTCGGCCGCGCGCGCGCTCGAGGCGCGCATGGTGATCGCAATCAATCTCAATGCCGATCTGCTGGGCCGCGGGGGCACGATTGCAAGCCATGGCTTCGAGGAAAATGACGAGCTGGATGAGCCGCCGCGGACGCCTCACCGCTGGCGTGAGGGCATCAGCATCGACCGTTTCATGAAACGGCAGGTATTCGGCGGCGTTGGCCGTCCTGGCTTGGCCACCGTCATGATTGAAGCTTACAACGTTATGCAAGACCGCATAACGAGGGCGCGGCTGGCGGGCGATCCGCCGGATATCATGATCAGTCCACGGCTCGGAAACATCGCCTAGTTTGATTTCCATCGCGCCGAGGAGGCCATAAAGATTGGCGCAGAAGCAGAGCGAGCGCTCGACAGCATCGACGAGGCGATGAAGGCGCTGCGCTGATATTCTTTCAGGCGCGGCAATGTGCAGCGGCAACCAGGACGCACTCTGCTGCCGCAGCACGAGTGATGAGTACCCGCAGCTTCAGGCGCTCTGAATGTAATCCCGCAGCGCGGCGGATTCCTGTTCCATTTCTTTCAGGCGGTGCTTCACCACGTCGCCTATCGAAATGATCCCGACAAGGCGGTCCTGCTCGACCACGGGGATATGACGAAACCTGCCGTTTGTCATCGTCTCCATAATCGTGGCAACCGTCTCGCCCTGAGTGCAGGTTGCTACCTTTCGCGTCATCACCTGCGCAATCGGCTGCTTGAGAACGTCCGCACCGTGCTGCGCGAGAGCGCGAATGATGTCGCGCTCGGAAACGATGCCGGTCACCCGCCGATCCGGTCCAAGGACGACGAGCGCGCCGATGCGTTGCTGGGTCAGCGTATTTACCGCAACCTCGAGCGTCGCTGCGGGTTCA